>JAISWZ010000276.1 GCA_031270945.1 Clostridiales bacterium
AGTTGCGGGATAAAGCCGTGAAGATCGCCAATGCCGTGAACAAACCGGGATGGGCGAACGATGGAAACCCGGACGCCGCAATCCGCGAAGGGAAGCGCTGCCGCTTCCGACTTGCGCGGGAAATCTTTGTCCGAATCAACTTCCTCAGTTGCCACCTGGCCAATGACTCCAAGTGGCACGCCAGAGGTTACAACAAAGGGATTGTTGGTTGCCTGAATAGCCAAGCCTTCCCCTAAAGCCTGAATCGCCCGGATGTCTTTTTCGGCCGCCTCGCCGAAGTTGGCGAAGTCATGGGCGAACGCCATGTGGATAACCGATTCAGCTGACTTTGCCATGTCTTTGAGTCCATCAACGTCTTCCAGCGAGCCCTCGCAAGGCGTCGCGCCAAAGCTCTTCAAGCGCTCCGCAGACGCGTTTGTGCGGGCAAGCCCAATAACCTCGTGCCCCGCTGAGATAAGGTCTTTCACAACAGCGGATCCTATAAACCCTGTGCCGCCTGTGACCAGCACACGCATGGCTATTCCTCCTTATGGCATTACGTCAAATCTCAAAAGGCGATTGCAGCGCCCCAAGCTCCAGCCCCAAGCCCCATTTCAAACTTGGCCTATCCCCTTATATTTGCCCAACTGCTCGTCAAGCCCCAAACTAAGCTTCGAAAGCAGCTGGCAAAGCTGTTCCTTTTCTTCCTCGGTCAAGCAGCAAGCCCATTTCTCCAGGGCAACAACGCTCATTTCCTTGTATTGCCGCCCAATCTCTCTCCCGGCATCAGTCAGCCATACAGCAAAGGTTCGCTTGTCCTCAAGGCTTTGGCGGCGCTCAACGAGCTTCTCCTGCTCAAGCTTTGACACCAGTTGCCCAAACGAGGAAGACGTGATCGAAAGCCTTCTTGTTAGCTCTTTTTGAGTCAGCCCGTCTTCCTCAAGCAGGATCTTAAGGATTATGCCTTGCTGAATGCTTATCCCGATCCCGCTGAACTTATCATCAGGCTTTTTCGCGCGGCCAAGCTGAAGGCACTTTTCATGGCAATGGTGGATCAATACATAGATCCTTTCGGCTAAGCCTTTCAAGCGATTGCCTCCTTAAAAATATCAAGGCGCCTTGATATATTGTAAAGGGTTAAAGAAAAAGTGTCAAGGTGCCTTGATATTTTTTTGATATAGAGTGGCGAGCGCTCAAGCCTAGAATCTCTGCCTGACTTTGAAAGCGGGACGGACTCTCCTCTCGCTAGCAAGACAAGCGCCCCTCAAGCCAAGCAGACGCTGAGGGGCTAGTTAGAGCATATCCCAAAATTCCTAAAGTGGCGCAGTGAAAGTCAAAGCACTGCTTCTACGCGTGACTTTCACAAGCCATAAAATTAAATTTTGGGATATGCTCTAAACCCCAAAGTTTGAAGAATAACACGGAATTTAGTTATTTACTGTATTATTTCGCTTATAAAGTGATTTTAAGCCAGAACATTTGACGAAATTTCTCAATTAGTTTAAATATAAAAGCTTCCGGAATAGGCCAAAAACGTGGAAAACTTCAAAAAAACATACTATGAACTATTGCAAAGCATAGAATAAATGCTTATAATATATGTAGCGAGATTCTCTCAAACAGAGCTTATTAATAGAGCGCCCAAAGGGCTAAGCGTCTTGCGCCAGCCCGTAACCTGCTTGTTTTTTCGCAAGCGCCAAAGGCGCTTGCGAAAAAACAAGGCTAGCGAAATGTTTAAACTCAACCCTCCAGACGCAAGTCTTTCATCTCAAGGCGAAAGCCCGGCTGCCCTCTCCTAGACAATTCTTCATTAGCGCACACTGACGTGACTCCGTCAGCATATGAGCATGAATATGCCCAAAGTTAGCCTAAACAAACCATTCCTGAACATTTCTTAATATACCTGTTATTGCCAAGCATGAAATTCACCCGTTATGATAGCGCTGATTCCGCCCCTGAACCCTTAGTTCCGTGAAATCAAGGATTTTGCTAAAGGCCAAGATCTAGGCCATGCGCAACCAGTTGCGCGAGATCCATTGCCGCCATTATTGGTTTTATGGCTTACGACCCTAAATTCGGGTTCAAACAGATAGGCTAGCGGGCGTTCGCATTTGGATCTTTAAGCCCGTCTTGCCGCTCTCAAAAACAAAAGAAGGATTTTGCCCCTTTTATTATAAAAAGGCGCTGGCGCTGAAATTTCCAGCATCTCTGCCAAAACGCCAAGAAAAGCAACACAATATCGGGCAGTTCGCAATACAATATAGACAGGCAGGGGGAATTGCAAGTGGAAAGCAGCAACCAGCAAGGCGCCAAGACGCGTTGGAGGGCTATGCTGATAGTGGTCACTTGGGCGGGGGGCTGGAGAGGCGAGCACCTCAAATGGATGGGCTTCACTGAGGAAGCCGAGGCTTTCAGGGAGCGGAACAAATGGGGCATCAAGGATGCAGTGCGCCCCGGCAGGTGGTTCAAGATAGTGAAGTTCTGGATCGTGAACTACCTGGAGCCGTTTAAGATCGCTGTTGGCAAGTACCGCGTGGATGCCAATGGCAACCCCATTCGCTGGATACCGCTGCCTGTCAAGAAGAAGGCGGCAAAGCAGACAGTCGAGAGCTAGACGCAAAAAGCCTGGCTAGGCTTGACTTTGCGCCTTAATAAACAAAAAAGGCTTGTTTCAGCCTTTAATCATGTCTTATGCACTGCTGACGAATGCTTGCAAAAGTGGCAACTATAGTTGGATAGCCGCCATTTTCATATTGCGAGGGCGCTTGGCATATCCCAAAACTCATCCCAGTGGCGAGGCAAAAGGCATGCGACTTCCCTAACGCGTGCTGAACTCGCGCCGTAAAATCTATGCGGGATGTAGGCATATCCCAAAATTCCGTAATGGCACCGGAAAATCCTGGCAAATGCTTCAATGCCGGATTTTTCCGGTGCCTCGGATATAATTTTGGGATATGCCCTAGGCGCTAAAAAAAGCGGGACTGAAAAGTCCCGCTTTTGCGCGTCTTTTTTTTCTGGGAAAACTTCAGCCTCTCTCAATCCTGGCGCCAGCCGGCCGCAGGCGCACGGACAAAAAGAAAAAATAAATAATAATAAAATAAATAATAATAAATTAAATATAAAATAAACAAACAGCAAAAATCAGCTATCTATAGCTCTCTCCGTTTGCAAAGGCGCCTGATCCGTATATGATGCTGGCGTAGTCAGGAGAGAAGTAGCTGGGAGAGAAGGTCTTGCCGTCTCTGTCGTAAACAGCGAAAAACAGGTGCTTCGGCACTTTGTCATCATTGCTGGAGTTGGTGTTTGAAACGGTTCCGATAATCGCCCCTTTGCCGACAGTTTGGCCTACCTTTAGGCCAGGGGACAGGTTCATTCTTGCGTAAATCGAGTACCAAACAGGGGATCCGAAGGTGGTGTACAGGTTGTCGCTAACGCCTGGCACTTCCACAGCTGACGCCGTATTGTGCTTTATCTCCACTAGCCCCTCTTCAGGGATTATGTGGGTTATGACTCCATAGTCAATCGCGAAGACATTGCGGCCTTCGTCCAAGTTGTAGGTTGGAACATTCAGGTTCAGGCTCAAGGCGTAGTTGAAGTCAGATATCCTTCCGGCCAGCGCAATGCGGTCTTGGCCAGGCGTGTTGCTCCAGATCTCGCCAGGCCCATGTTCTACTGGCATAATAGGGGTCTCAGCAAGAGTTACCGTGTCAGAGTCATCGTCGCTGTGCAAGCCCACAGCGAACCCTAGCGCTTGCCCCGCGTAGCGGATGGATATGTACACTTTCCCGCCTGACTTGAACGGCGCAACATCCATTTCCACTTCATTTCCGTTTGACTTGCAGACCTTTGAGCCTACAGTGAACTCAATCTCCTTGTCGCGAAAGGTAACCTTGGCGGTTTGGTCCCATTCGTTCCAGCTTACGCTAGCGCCCAAAAGCTCAAGGCTTTCTCTCAAGGGAAACATGTACCTGCCATTCACGACACGCGCTTGGGAGCTAGGGAACCTTGCTCCGTTAATCTCAAGCGCGATAGGTTTGTCTTTCTCAACACTTACAATAGTTTGCTGGGAAGACAGAAGCAAGGGGTCATGCGATGTAAAAATGGTGGGCAGCGCCGTGGCCTTGGGCGGAGGCTGGGTCGCGGAGTCGTTGCAAACGGTGTTTGGCGCGGACACCAACGCCATGGCGATAGCCGCCAATGTTATATAGCTTCGCATTTCGCTCTCCTTTCTATGCCGACTGGCGTCGCCAGCAGCATAAAGGCACATCTCTATGCCGACTGGCATCGCACCTGTCAGCATAAAAGCACATCACGTGCTCAAGCCTGTGGCAGAGGCATTGCATTTGCGTATTCAGCGCTTTGCACAAATCCTTGTTATTATATGATACTATAGATGACGAATATATGCAACAGAAAAATTGCATTGCCTGGCCCTTATTGTCGAAAGCCGGAAGCAGCTTGAAACTTGAACAAAACGATCTCAAAAAGTGAGGCTGGTTGCAGAAAAATGTTCGGACGGCAAAAAAAACTGATAAAAAAAAGTAGCGCTCGCCACTAATTAGAATACGCCTTTTTAGCTACCTAGTCAACAGTCAAATTCAAATATTAACCCGATTCTAATCATGCGCTCACGAGCGAAAACATTTATCTTATCTATTTATCGGTATCACTAGCGGGAAACGTTAGGTTTAAAAACAAGTTTATTTCATTTCGCTCATTGGACATGCCATGGGCATGGCGTTTTCGCCAATAACAATTACTGCCAGCGAAAATGTAAAAAAATAAGCAAAAAAGGGCGGCAAATATGCCGCCCTTTTTTGGATATGCTTTTGACTTGCCAGGCTCTTAGCCTAAGCTCGGTGCTCGCGCGATGTTTTCGCTCGAGATATTAAATCCAGGCGATGATTTTTAGGCCTTCCCTCCTGGAAACGAGAAAGCGCTTGCTTTTCAAGGCATGAAGCCTTGATGAAAAAGCGGGGACTCACTTCGGCCCGCAAGAATTCTCTTATTCATAGGCGTGAGTCACGGTCAGGGTTTGTCGCGATCCTTGTTCCAGGGTGTGTGCGTGGAGGCGCTTGGCGCGTATTCCCGATTGAATCCGTTGCAGAAAAGCCCGGAAACGCGGGCTTTGGCCAAAGCTTTGGGATACGCGCTCAGCATAGCTTTATCTTCACAGTTTTCTCGACCCTGATCACTTTCTTGTCCTGGATTACAAGAGTCACTGTGCCATAATCCACGTCTTGCAGGTACTCCAGGATGCGCGCCAGGTTTTGCGCGGAGATGATGCCTTTCGCGATAACTTTTTCGGTGTCCAAGACCGGCTGGGGCATGTCGCACCTCATTTCATATTAAGCCTATACTTATTATATATTATAGGGTCTGGTTAGTCAACACAAATCTTTTTTAAGTTTTTTGTTACGACTTGTCAAGAGGCATAGGCCGTGCCTCTATAACAAGCCGCGCGTTGAATTAATAAACAAGAATCGCTTGGCTTAGCGCCAAGCGATCATTTATTATTTCTCAACCCAGAATCACTTCTCAAGCCAGAAGCCGCCCCTTCTCCATCGTAAGATGGATGCTGCAGTGCTTCAGGCAGTTCATGTCATGTGTCGCAAGCAAAACCGAAACCCCGGCGTCTATCGCCTTGGCGAAGAGCGCCATTACCGCTTCCGCGTTGGCGGGGTCTAGATCTGACGTGGGCTCGTCGGCTACCAGAAGCTTGGGCTGGTTCATCAGCCCCCTGGCTATGGCTGCCCGCCTTAGCTCTCCGCCGGAAAGTTCCTTTGGACGCCGGTTCGAGAAGCCGTCAAGGCCCATCAGAGCCAGGAGTTCTGTGGCGCGGTCTTTGGGATCCCCCTTTTTCTTTGCCAGGTAAAAGGGCAGGCAAACGTTCTCAAGAACGGTCAGGCTTGCAAGCATGCTTCGCCCCTGAGGGACGCATCCTATGTTTTCGCATCGGAACCGGGACAGGGCAGCGTCGTCCAGAGTTGCCAGGCTTGCGCCGTCAAAGAAGACTTCTCCGGAAGAGGGAGGCAAAAGCCCGGAGATTATGTTTAGGAGCGTAGACTTCCCGCTTCCGGACGGGCCTGTAAGGCAGGCGTTGAAGGTGCCCATGACGTTAAAGCTTGTGGACTCAAGCGCGCTTATCCCGGCCTTGTAGCTTTTTGAGACGTTTTTTACTTCAAGCAGCATCATTCGCCCTCCCTCATAATGGCGTCTGTAGCCATTTTGCCTATGCGGGCGGCAGTAAAAAGGGAAGCCGCAGGGCCAGCGAGAAATGACGCGATTATGGCGCTTCCCAGAAGCCAGGCGATTGTCCCTGCGCTGGTGGGGGCCAGGTACGGCATGTCTATGGACAAGCCTATCAGCGCATTAAGTGAGAAGTAAAAAAGGCTAAGCAAAGCGGTGCCTGCTATCGAGCCAATCAGGCTGACAAAGCTGGCCTCAACCAGAACAAGGGCGGAAAGCTTTTTTCTGCTGGCCCCAAGCGCCCGGTATATGCCAAACTCCCGCTTTCTTTCTCCAAGTATGGCGGAGAACAAGATCGCAAGCACTCCTATAGAAGCGACCCAGAGAAACATTGTTATAACCCTTATGACCGCCAGGAGAGAGTCCATCTTTGAAGCGATGTTTCCAAGCATGGCCTGGGTTAGCACCACGCCTACATCCTCTTCCCTGAAGCCGTAGCGGATCCGCCTCGAAAAGTCGTTTATGTCCACGGCAGGAGAGACGTTGACGGCAATCGTCGAGATGGCATCTTCCGGTATGTACGCGCCTACCAGACCAGCGTAGTCATCCAGCGCCTCTCTCGCCTGATCCATGTTGAGAAATACAGTTGTGTCAAAGCCTATGCCTGTTTTCTCAAGCTTTCCCGCAACCAGGTAATAGGAGCCAAAAAACTCAAGGGTTTCGCCCTTTCTCCCGTCTATGTCAGCCCCTACGATGACCTCGCCTTTGGCGGGCCCTCCAGGCACTGACTGGGAAAGCCAGGGCGCTACAACAAAGTCAGTTGAAGGATCATACCCTATCATCTGAACCGGGAAAGCGCAATGCTCAGAATCCAGGGTCGCAATGAACAGCTGGGGCGAAGCTTGCTCTATTCCGTAGGAATCCAGAAGCCTGTCAGCCAGCTCCCCCTCGAAGAAGAACGCGCTGGGTTCTCCCCGCAAAAGAGCGCCTTGGGCTTTTGACTCATATCCTCCAGGAACTATTAGAGCGTCAGCCCCAAGCCTGTCAGACATGCTCTTGGTCCCGTTTTTCAAGCATTCAGCCAATAGCGACCCTCCAGCCAGCGCGAAGGAGAGAAGAGCTGAAACCGCAGCCAGGCAGAGGCTTCTGCCCGGCCTGCGGATGATGTTTTTGATCGAAAGCCTAAAGGCTGTCAGCGGCTTCATTCGCTGGCACCACCCGTCCCTTTGCGGCAAGATAGATGGTGTTTCCTATCGCAAAGACAAAGGTCAAGACGCTTATGATGTTCAAAATGGGAAGTGTCGTGGTTCTGCAAGCCATCATCGGGTTCGAGTCCATCCCTATCAGGACGTTCGCTATAAGAAAGGCCAAAACCGCGTCAGAAGCTATGGCAAGGCTTAGCCCCGCCCGCGTCTGCTGGCTTGCGATAAAAATATAAATAACCCCCAGGGTGGCCAGAACTGAGCCCACCCCTATCAAAGCCTGCCCTGTCCAGAAGCAGTTGCTCACGCTATGGTGAGACGGATCGCATATCTTGAACATTGTTTGCGGGCCTATAGCCACAAGGAGGCCAGAGATCGCCGCCAAAGGCCCTGCGATAAGCCTGTTTTTCATGTTTTTCACCCCTCTGCGCTTAGTGCATATCCCAAAATTCCGAAATGGCACCGGAAAAATCCTGGCGAATGCTTCAACGCCGGATTTTTCCGGTGCCTCGGATATGATTTTGGGATATGCATAAAGGGTCTGGCAAGTCCGGGCTTGCGCAGAGCCCTGCTAGCGGCTGTGCAAATATTTTTAGATCTAGCTAAACACCCTATGCTTGAAGGCGTGGCTTATCTTATCCAGCGCCTCAGAGACGCTGCCCCTGCGTTGCAGGGGCACAATGCCTTTGAGGGTAAGAAGTCTTTCTGACTTCGCGCCGATCTGGGCGGCCAGGATTACCTGGCAGTCAGAAAAGGCGCTGGCTTTCTCATGCGCGGTCGGTTCGCTGTGGCAGCCGCACTCAAGGCCTTCGTTTGAGAAGGATCTGGTTTCAACAAGCCTTCTTGTGTCGGTTTCCTGGTCTATCTCGTAAATGTAAAAGGAGTTTCCTTGCCCGAAATGGCCGTCAACTTCCACTCCGTCAGAAGTGGCAACCGCTGTTTTGTATTTCACAGCCAAAGCCTGCTTTTCTCGTCATTGACTTGGTTGAAGAGCCCGGTTGACAGGTAGCGCTCGCCTGTGTCAGGGAGTATCGCAAGCACTGTCTTTCCGATGTTTTCGCCCCGCTTCGCTATCTTGGCTGCCGCGAACGCGGCAGCTCCGGAGGAAATGCCAACAAGAAGCCCTTCCTCCCGGGCTAGCACCCTTGAGGTGTCAGCCGCTTCTTCATCATGGACTCTGTACACTTCATCGATTATTCCAAGATCCAAAACCTGTGGCACAAAGCCAGCGCCTATTCCCTGGATCTTGTGCGGAGACGGGTTTCCTCCTGAGAGAACTGGAGAGTTGGCGGGCTCAACAGCCACAACTTTTATAGAAGGCTTCTTTTCCTTCAAGTAAGCGCCAGCTCCTGTGATCGTGCCTCCTGTGCCAACGCCGCCTACAAGGACATCTATCTTTCCGCCTGTCGCCTCCCAGATCTCAGGGCCTGTTGTGGCCTTATGGATTCTGGGATTGGCGGGATTGTTGAACTGCTGGAGGATGACAGCCCCATCGATCTGGGTCTGAAGCTCCTCGGCTTTTCTTATGGCGCCTTTCATTCCAAGAGCGCCAGGCGTCAAAGCCAGCTCAGCGCCAAGCGCAGACACAAGGGCCCTTCTTTCCTGGCTCATGGTGTCAGGCATTACAACTATTATCTTGTAGCCCTTTGCGGCCGCCACAAAGGCCAGGCCGACACCAGTGTTTCCGCTGGATGGCTCTATTATCACAGATCCCTTTTTCAAGATCTTTTTCTCTTCAGCGTCAACTATCATGGCGTACGCGATCCTGTCCTTGACGCTCCCAAGGGGGTTGAAGTACTCAAGCTTGAAAAGCAGGGTGGACTCGTTGAGCCCGACCAGGCCAGCGAACCTCCTGGGGTTCAAGACAGGCGTGTTGCCGATCAGGTCAGTCAGGGAATTGACGGTTACGCTTCCCATGCAAATGCCTCCTAAGTGCATATCCCAAAATTTTAAAAAGGCGCGGTAGATGCTTTTGCCAAAAAAAAATCTCGGGATATGCCTATGATTACAAAAGATCGTCAGGCTTGATGTTGTCCCTGATGTCAGACTCGAACCAGCTTTGGCGAAGCGGGAGGCTCACGTTTGAGGAGATGTTCTTGGCGAAGTTGGTGTTCTTTATAGCCTTGGCTGCTTTCCTGGCCAGCTCGAAGGCGCCGGAGTATCCCATGTAGTTCAGGGATTGGCCGAAAAGGGGAATAACCGGAATGCCAAGCCTTGTCACCCATCCGTTGGCGCCCATGTGGCCGCAGTACAAGTCTGGCTTTAGGCGGTTCAAAATGGCTAGCTCCTCGGCTGGCTGGCCAGCGGCCACTTCTATTGAAAGCTCGGGGCCGTCAGTCTCTTCCAGGAACTCTTCAACAAACCTATCAACGTTGTGCGCCTTAACTCCCAGAAGCTTCATTCCAAGGTAGGAGAAGTACTGGGCTGTCGTAAGTATTCTTGTCTCCCCGCCGCCAACGTATATGGTCTTTCCGGCAAGGACTTTCTTGTACGGCTCTATGGCTTCCTCAAGGGCGGTTGTCTCAAGCTTTATCAGCCTTTCCGCCTCTTTTTCCAAGTGGAACTCCGCCGCTATTACCCTGAGCCAGCGGTTCGTGTTCACCACGCCAATCGGCAAAGTGTCGATTATGTAAGGCGTGCCAAAGCGCTCTTTCAAATGGCCCAAGAGATAGTCGTCATGGGTCGCGCAAATCGAAACGTTAAGCCCCGCTTCCCCGATGTGGGAAAGGTCTTCGACCGTCGCGTGCAAGGGCAGGACTTTCGCGTACAGCCCCAGAGCGCTCACCAGGCGGGAAAGCTCAACCTCGTCTCCGTTGGAGTTCGAGCCTACGTTAAAGATGTTCACTGTCCGGCTGATGCGGTACCGCTCGAAGGCGTCTTTCCCCTCATCAGGAAGCGCACGCTCTATCCGCTCAGCTGGCTCAACCAAGTGCCTGAGTATTCCGTGGTATGCTGCGTCGTAGCCTGAAGCCACGTACCTGCTCTTGAACCCCTCGCAGTGTATTGGCACAATCCTGGCAGAAACAGATCCTTGGAGCTCCTTTGCGACAGAGTCTATGTCATCGCCTATGATTCCAGGAACGCAGCCGTTCGCGACTATTATCACCTCAGGCCTGCTGTACTTGTCGATGTAGAGGATCGCCTCTTTGAGCTTCTCGGTTCCTCCGTTCACCACATCCAGCTGATCCATGTTGGTGTGGGCCCATATGAATTCCTCATCCTTTTTCCCCTTGGAAGCTCTCATCGTCTTCCGAAGGCCAGCCGATCCGCCAAAGCCGGAGCAGCATCCCAGAGGTGAGTGTATTACCACGGCGGAGCGGGTAAGGCTGCTGGCTATTCCCATAGCCAAGCCAAGCTGGCAGCCGCCGCTTTGGGCGAACTTGCGGTTTTGGAGCTGCGCGCAGCCGGTTTTCAAGTCCCGGTTCAATTCCGCGCAAGTGCCGCAGTAAGCGGAGCAGACTCCTATGCGGGTCTCTCGCACTGGAGGCGCTAGAGCTGAAGTGAAGCCATATTCCAGCTCGTCTGTGTATTTTGACATGAAGTTGCACCCTTTCTAACTGGAGTTCTAAAGATAAATAGCGCGAGAAAGTCAAAAGCCAAAGCTAAAAGCCAAAGCCAAAAGCCAAAAGCCTAGCGGGCCGCCACCAGGTTCGTGAACAGGTCTTCCAGGAATGTCAGCGACCCTCTGTATCCAGCATAGCCCTTGTTCAAGACCACGCGGTTTGACACCGGGTACGCCACAGCCAGGAAGGCCGCCCCCAGCTTGTCGGCCAGATCGCGCTCGATTCCGCTGCCTACGACGTAGGCGGGGGACAGGGAGTCATAGTATTTCTGGCTCCTGTTAAGAGGCCAGCTTTCCCTGATCCTGTTAAGTATCTCTCCCGCGTTTTGCTCGAAGACCACAATGGGCTTGGTTTCAGAGTTGATGTCTGAGAAGCTGGCCCTGTACTCTTCTCGCTCAAACTCTCCCTCAATGTCGTTTATTGAGGTCAAGTGCGGGATCCAGCCCAAGTCGTTGGCCAGGAACCTGGTCAAGGCGTGGGCGTAATAGCTGTCGGCGGCGACTATCGCGTATCTTTGGAAATCCAGGTCGGAGTAAATGTCAACAATGCGCTCCAGGTACGAATAATAATAGCTTTCTTCCGCTCTCAAAACTTTCTCTACAAGCGCCTTGCTTATTCCCAAGGCTTCTCCCACTTGAAGAAGAAATGCCCTGGTTCCGGTCGGGCCGATTGGAAGCTCGGATCTTAGCCACGGTATCCCGTGGACATCTTTGTAAGCGGCGGCGGTAAGCACTCCTGACACTGGGGACAAAACCAAGTTCAAAGCGGCGTTTCCGCTCTTCTTGATGTCCTCCACTGTCTCTCCTGCCGCGAAATATACGTTGGACTTGACTCCTATTAGCCCCAAAAGCCTTTTTATCTCTTCCAGGTTGCCCCGGTAGAAGACGTCGTGGCCTGGAACAACACCCAGGATGTTTACAGTCAATGGATCCTTCACTGGCGCTTCCTGCACTGTCCCCCTGGCGACAGCGGACAAGACCGCGTCATACCCCTTGAGGGCGTTTCCCAAAAATCCTGGGGTGCTTACTCCGATGACGTTTTGCGACTTGAACTTTCCCGCCACAGCTACCGCGTCATCCCCTATTATCTCAACCTGGCAGCCTGTGAGCACAACGTACAGATCCCCGTCAAGGGCCTTGAGCGTGTGCTCGATCTGCTCGGATAACCTGTCTTCTCCGCCGAACACTATGTTGTTTTCGGCTATGTTGCTAGTGGGGATCATGTTTCCACCGCAATACCCCAAGCCCCTGTAGCCAGCGGCTAGGTTGTAGCTCCCGGATAGCATCCCGGCGCAGCCTCCGGCCGCGTGAACTATCGGAATAGCCCTATGGATTCCGGCAACTGTAGATATTGCCCCTCCAAGGGCGCATGAGAATTTAGCTCGCTCTATGAATGTTGACATGGCTCTCTCCTATCCGAGGAATAGCGCCGTAGCGCTATTCCCGGGGTGTTTGGATCTTGGTTGATCTTTTTATAAGACCGACATGTAAAGCGTCCGAGGAATAGCGCCGTAACGCCATTCCCAGGGTGTTTGGATCTTGGTTGATCTAGTTGCGTCCGAGGAATAGCGACGTAGCGCCATTCCCGGGGTGTTTGGATCTTGGTTGATCTTATTGCTTCCGAGGAATAGCGTCGTAGCGCTAATCCCAGGGTGTTTGGATCTTGGTTAATCTAATTGCGTCCGAGGAATAGCGCCGTAGCGCTATTCCCGGGGTGTTGTTAAATTTATTGCGTCCGAGGCCTAGCGCCATAGCGCCTTCCTAGGTTTTGAATCTCTTGAATCAAGCAAATCCCGTTACTCACAGCGCCAGGCCAGCTCCGCAGCGCTAGCCCAGCGCTTAAATTCTTTAAAACTCCTAAATCACCGCATCCGGAAGAATCTCGTTTCCAATGTCAAACGACGGCTTGGCTGACTTGGCTTCTGCTGAATCATCCGCTTCGCTTTCGTGAGCCTTGTTTTGTAGAAGATCCCAGACCTGGCCGGTGGCCAGCCTGAAGGCCGGGGTGTTTCTTACGTCTTTTATCCGGCGTGGCCTTGGAAGCGCGACATTCACCACTTCCTTGACAGTGCCTGGGGACTTGCTCATTACAGCCACCCGGTCAGAGAGCGCAACCGCCTCTTCTATGCTGTGGGTGACAAAAAGGATAGTCTTGCCTGTTTTCTCCCAAATGGCAAGGAGCTCGTCTTGCATGACCTCACGGGTCTGCGCGTCCACAGCGGCAAAAGGCTCATCCATTAGAAGCACTTCCGGGTCATAGGCCAAAGCTCTGGCTATCGCGACCCTTTGCTGCATTCCGCCGGAAAGCTCGTGGGGATAGTGATCTTCAAACCCCTCAAGTTCCACTAGCTTGATGAAGCGCTCTGCCACTTTTCCTCTTTCCTTCTTTGGAACCTTTTTTATCTCAAGCCCAAACTCGATGTTTTGCTTCACAGTCCTCCAAGGAAAAAGAGCGTAGCCTTGGAGCACTATTCCTCGATCCAGCGCTGGGCCGGATATGGGCTTGCCGTCTATCAGAATTTCGCCTGCGCTCGCTTTGGAAAGGCCTACTACCAAGTCCAGGAGTGTGCTCTTGCCGCACCCGCTAGGACCGACAACAGCTAAGAACTCGCCTTTTTCCACTGTCAAGTCAAAGCCTGACAAGGCCCAGAAATCGTCTTTGGACTCCTTGGACTTAAAAGATCGCCCAAGCCCTTTTATCTCGATCTTGGGATCTGGCATAATACATCACTTCCTATAAGATAAAAGCTTGAATAATATAAAAGTTTGAATAATATAAAGGCTCGAATAATATAAAGGCTCAAATACGATAAAAGATCGAACAAGATAAAAAGCTTGAATAATATAAAAGCTTAAAATCAAAAGCTCAAAGGGCTTGCTTTGCTGGAGCGGGCGAGCCGGCCCGCCCCAGCAAGGCAATAGCGTGATTGTTCATAAGCCCTGAAGATTCAAAAGCTTGCCCTTTTGAACCGTTGCGGGCGATATGCCGTTTAGGGTAAAACAAATGGGAATTTGGAAACGCTCAAGATTTCGGCGGATCTAAATCAAAAACCAAAGCCAAAAACCAAAGCCAAAACCAAAAACCGAAAATCCGAAAAACCAAAAGCCTTATTACTGGAACTGCGGCGCAGTTATGTCTTCGACTTTGACCGCGCTAGCTTCTATCGCTCCAGCTTCTACCAGATCATCTATCCAAGGCTGGATAAGCTCTGTTGGGAATCCCGCGCCGCTGTAGTAATAGTGAACAGCGTTTATCTCTTTTTCGATGTACTCGGCGGTAAGGGCGATAGCTTCAGTTTCGTTAGCCAGCGTCCAAGCTTGAGCCTCTTTGATGGCTGTGACAAATCTTTGCACTGCTACCGGGTTGTCTTTAATGAAGTCGTCAGTGAAGTAGAATACGCTAGTTCCAGCCGCCGCGCCAAGCCCGCTGTCAGCTGAGTCAGCCAAGCGGATAAGGCCTTCTTGCTCTGCCAGGTAATAAAATGGAGGATGGATGCCAGCTATGTCAATGTTTCCTTGCTGCACGGCCTGGATTGAAGCTGTGTCTGAATCGAAGGCGACATACTCAAGCCTTGTTGCGTCAAGTCCGTTGTTCTTGAAGATTTGGTTCGGGATGAACGAAGAGCAGCTGGGAGCGCGACCGCTGATTGTAAGGTTGCCTCCGTCTTTATAGGTCTTCAGCTCCTCAAGAGTGTTCACTCCGATATCAGGTGAAACGTAAAAGCGCATGTGGCGGTACTTTGGATCCTTGTCAGCTGGCGGATCCACTTGGTTAAGGGTTACAGCCTTAATGGGAGCGCCTTCCGCCACGTATGTGGCCAGCGCGTTGGGGAGCGTTCCTTCGAAGTCATTGGTGCCATTCAGGACTGCCGGAAGCGCGTCTCCTGATCCGAGCTCGCCAGTGTATTCGATTTTGAGCCCGTTCTTTTCGAAGATCCCTTTCGCCTCGCCTACCACGAAAGGCGTGGATGTGCAGTTTTTCTTGGTGCTGGTGCGGAGGGTTATGATATCTGGAACGTCAGCTACTGGGACAGCCGCTTGGGCGTTTTGGGTTCCTTGGGATGCCGCTGGGGTATTGCCGCTGGAGCAGGACGTAGCCGCTATAAGGGTCAACGCCAGCAATGCTCCTAAAAGCCTTTTGAACATGGGGGTTCTCTCCTTTAAATGCTTGAATGCTTGAAAATGCTTGAATGCTTGATAATGCTTGCCAGCGTTTCGGGATCGGCATGCTGCTTATAGGATTCTGGTCTCAAGCGCGCGCCGCTTGGACGGGAGCCCCTTGCTTTTTGTTGCCGAATCCGGATTTATCGCCTTTTTGGCAACTTGCTGTTTTAACCTGGATCTATCGCCTTTTTGGTTATTTGCTGTTTTAACCCGGATCTATCGCCTTTAGCCTATTTCTTGCCAGAATCCGTCACGACTGAATCCGACTTTATCATAGAAGGGTTTCTTATGGTCTTCTGGGTTTGCCCTGCCTCGGCCCCTATAAGTATGCCGATTGTAAGCACCGCCGCCGTCACGAGAACGGCTATGCGCTTTCTTTTTCTCTTCATGCTACACCTCTTTCCAGGCAAGAAAATGCCTTTCAAGCCTTGTAAAGACGGCGTTGAAGATGATTGCAAGAAGCGTTATGAACAATATGGAGCCGTATACCAGAGGAAGCTTGTAGACGATCTTCTGCTGGACGTAGTACCAGCCCAGCCCGTTTGTCGCGCCTACGACCTCAGAGGCTATAATCATGAAGAACGCCACGCGAATGGCTATCTTAAGGCCTGTGAAGATGCTTGGAATGGTTGAGGGCACCAGCACTTTAAGGAAGACTTTCAGTTTGTCCGCGCCCATCGCCTCGGCCGCCCGGATCAATGAAGGGCCTACGCTCTTTGCGCCTTGCTCGGTGTTAAACAATATCGGCCAGAATGCGGCCCAAAACACTATCGCTATCTTTTCCTCGTCGCCGATCCCGAATATTATCATGAAGACCGGGATTATGGCAAAGGGGTTCAGCTTTTCGCATACATGGAAAAATGGAAGCAGGAGCTTCTCCAGGAACTTGAAGTAAGATCCCAAAAGAAAGCCAAGCACTATCCCAATTGACGCCGCCAGGGAAAAGCCTTTGGCTATCCGGGAGAGGCTGACAAGGGTGTGTCCAAGGAGCGTGTGCCCGCCCATGTTTGAAGCAGGTTTCACCCTTAGGAATTCAGCCCACATGGCGGTTGCGATCTTTGTTGGGGAGGATATCACGCCTCTTGGAACGAAGCCTGATCCCACCTGCCAAAACAGGAAGAACGCCAGAAGCGGCAAGATCGCGACAGCAAGCTTTTTTATGCTTTTGATGTTAAATATTTTATATATTTTATTATTATTTTTTATTTTCACCGCCGCCTCTCCTATCGCGCGTCTCTGGACGGTTTCCAATCAGTGAAGACGCTTTCAGCCACTTGCAGCCCTGCGTTCAGCAAGAACCCCACGACGCAAACAATGAGAGCGCCCAGGTATATGCGGGGTATCCAGCCCAGCCCTTGGGCGTTGTGCATCATCCAGCCTACGCCGGAGTCGGCGCCCATGCTCTCGGCGCCTATGAGCATGAGAAATCCCATGGTAAGGCCGGTTCTGATTCCCATCATGATATTTGGGAAAACGGCGGGGATGATGGTCTTGAAGAAAACTTCGAACCCGTTTGCGCCCATGGATCTGGCGCATCGCACGAGGCTTGGGTCAACGCTTGATATGCCCTGCATTGTAGTCGTAAACAGCGGCCAGAAGACTGACCAGAAGATCACGAGCAGTATCCCGTTCTCGCCAGGCCCGAAGACCAGGAGAAACAGCGGGTACAGGATGTAGGGCGGCACTTGCTGCAAAAAGGCTATCAAAGGCTTTATCACAAGCGCAACTTTAGGCGCCGCGCCCCCAAGGATGAATCCCAGGGGAAGAGCCAGGGCAGCTGATATCGCAAACCCTATGATAACCCGTCTCATGCTGATGCAGATGTGAACCAGGATCTTTATGATCCCGACCTGCGCTCCATCGAGCAGGACATCTGAGAATGGCGGGACAAATGTGGCGTTGGTCCAGCCTAGAGCCGGGGCGAACTGCCACACCAGTATGAACGCTATTGCCAGGTAGAACCCCATCAGCTTGTCGTTTACGGCTTTTGCCGCATTCGCTATCTTTTTGAGTTTCATGAGTCACCCGCCCGATCCCCTCTGGCGCTCCATTGCGCTAGCGTCTGCAAGCCCGAAGGCTCTGCCGAGATGTTGCCTCGACATCGGTCGGCCTCCCTGTACATGAGCCGTCTCATAGACATGCCTCCAAATTTTAGAAACGAGAAAAGCTATAACAAAAAAAGCAAAACAAAAAGGACAGCAAGAACAAGCGATTAGCGCTTGATCTCTGGCTGTCCAGTCAATCAGCAAAACCATATAAAAGATATATGCTTTAAATGTTATATTCTCATTATATCTCGAAGTTTTGATTTGTCAATCCCAAATCGCTAATAAATTTCAATTCGTGACTACGCACAAAACTGGATGGATTCAGCGCCTCTTTTTGCACGATTTTGCATGCTGGATTGACCATCCAGGTTTGATAATGGAAAAATAGGATAGATAGAAGGGGCTCCGGCGCTTCAGTTAGCACATGGTCGACTAATAGGCAGAGATGTTTTGGCGATAGCTTGGCCATAATGTTAGGCAGAGTGTGAGACATTTTTTGAGTCCCGGTTAACCGGTTGAAGTGGGAAAAAGCTTGATATTCAAGCATTTTGCCTCGAAAAGGCTACCTGCTTGGCTTAAGTTTGCGCCAAAGGCGCCATCAGTTTTGGAAAGGCAGTGGCTAGCTTTTGGGTTGCCAGTTGAGGCTGAAGAGGAGGGCTGAAGAGAGGCCTGAGATCGATTGATTGGGATAATGAGTTCAAGGGTTTAAGATCAAAGGCTAAGATCAAAGGCTTAAGATCAAGAGCATAGCGCCAGAGGGCAAGACCCCCTCTGGCGCTAAAGCGTATTCCTGCGAGCCTTGGCAATCCGATATAAATAATGAGTTGAAAAGAAATCCAGCGCCTAGCTCGGAAAAATAGGGGCTTTCCAGCCTGGGCTGGCGTCTGGATATGGAAGCGGCAACATAGCGTTTGCAATTAAACGCTTAGATTCTTGGATTCGCAGGCTTTTTGGGGCGCTTAGAGCATATCCCAAAATTCCGAAATGGCAGCGAAAAAATCCTGGCGAAAGCTTCAACGCCGGATTTTTCCGCTGCCTCGGATATATTTTTGGGATATGCTTTAGATTCGTAGGCTCTTAGTGATCCTAGGCGCTTGGCATTTGAGCTCTTAGGCTCTTGGGACTTTTGGCCTCTTGCGCTCCCAAACTTTCACAACCAATCCAGCTCCCGGCGCACCCCTTCCATTTAGGTATTGGCTAAGCTATAATGGGAGAAACTTAAAGCTTGTCCCAAAACGCCGAAGACGCAATGAATAGGGGCATTGAAGTTGGAACAATGCCTCAATCCAAGCCTTCGCAAAATTTGGGACATGCGCCAACGCGCGGAAAAATGAGAGGACTATGCCTGGCATGCCTAGGCAAAGCCCTGCGACGCGCTCAAAGGGGATGTTACCATTTCTAATTCTAAGCCTGAGGGCTTGAAGAAGTTCAGCGGCAAGGCGGACAACTATGAGGCGGGACGGCCAAGCTACGCTCCTGAGGCTGTAGACTACATTCTGTCCCAGTTTGATCCCGCTTGCGCCGTGGCTGATGTTGGCGCTGGAACTGGCAAGTTCTCGGTTCTTCTGGCGGAGCGGAAGGTTTTGCTGTCTGCTGTTGAGCCTAACGAGGACATGCGCAGGGGCCTTGAGAAGACGCTGGCGCCTTACCCAAACGCGAAAGCCTATAACGGGACAGCCGAGGCTACAGGCCTTGCGGATGCAAGCGTTGACATAGTTGTCTGCGCCCAGGCTTTCCACTGGTTTGACCATGAAGCGATAAAGCCTGAGTTCAAGAGAATTCTCAAAGACAAAGGGAAAGCTTTTATAGTCTACAACGAGAAGGCTGACAGGCAGGATTCTTTAGAAGAGCTGGCATGGTTCACGAGGATAAACGATCCATCCCATGCTTGGCCTATAAGAAAAGAAGCCATATCAAGATTTTTTGGCGGGCATGAGACAGCGGTGGAGTTTCCCAACCCTCTGGTGTTTGACAGGCAGACATTTCTGGCGTTCATGCTTTCGCACTCTATGTCGCCCAACAAGGACGAGCCTGAGTATGACCGCTTCTGCGAAAGCGTTCTTGCTTCGTTTGACAAAAAAAGCGTAGACGGCGCTCTTGTTGAGCCAAGAGTGACTTGCGTGTATACTGGAACAATAGGGTAGAGAGCAAGATTTGGCAGCGCCGCAGGCGCATGCCAATAGAGCATATCCAAAAATTAATCTTAGGGCTTGCGAAAGTCACGCGTTAAAGCATCGCTTTGACTTTCGCTGCGCCACTTGCGGAATTTTGGGATATGCACTTAATATCGCTTCCAGCGCCTGCGCAGCAGGCGCTGGAAGCGATAAAAGCTTTTGGTTTTTGGCTCTTTTTGTTTGTTTTAAAGCTAAAAATGCGCCGTGATTCGAAATTTTATGAAAATCAAAGAAAACAAGAGCATTCAAGAGCAAATCTTATGAGACTTGGCGAGACCTGCCTGTGCTGGAATCGTGTTAGCACTCAGTGAGGTTGATGGCTAACAATGCTTGTGATATACTTTTTTCATCAAGAAAAATATTTATAGAGGCTAGTTTATAGAGACTAGAATTCGCAAGTCTTGGATAGACTGCAAATGGACAGAGCGAAGGCTTGCAGACAGAAGGCTTATATGGCTTTATGCGAGCAAAGTATCTTTGGGGCGGCAAGAGGCAATGATATAAAAGTGGCGTATCCCAAGCGCGAAATCAAGTTGGGACAGATTGCGCTGGCGAATGAGGGGGCTATGCCTGAGCTTGCCGGCTGTTTGGAGGGTTTGATATGCTTTGCGAGAAGTGCCATCAGAGGCAGGCCAACGTGTTTGTCCAAACAAGCATCAACGGCCAGACGTCTAAGATGCACATTTGCCAGGAATGCGCTGAGCAGGTGGACACCCCTGTGTCGTTTGAGCAGTTCTTTCAAGGAATGCTCAGCACTATGGGCATGGCTCAGAGCGTGGCGGCGGCAAAAAAGAAGCCGAATCCGTCAGAATGCTTGGTTTGCGGCCAAACATACGACGCCTTCAAGAGAAGTGGAAGGCTGGGCTGCGCCAACTGCTATGACGCTTTCAGGACTGACCTGGAGCAGGTTTTCAGGAGCATTCAAGGGTCAACAAGACATGAAGGGAAGTTTCCGCAGAAGGTTGAAGGGGCGCTCAAGACGCAAAGAAGCCTGAGCCGCTTGAAGCTTTTGCTGGCAAAGGCTATAGAGGAAGAGAAGTTCGAGGAGGCCGCCAAGCTTAGGGACGCCATAAAGGAGCTGGAGGGGCGCAAATGAACAAATTTTGGTACGCTGACGAGAAGGTTGACACGACACCCATCATCTCATCAAGGATAAGGCTTGCCCGCAACCTGAAGAAGTACCCGTTCATGTGCCGCATAAGCCAGGAGCAGTCAACAAAGATGGTGGAAGAGACAACAGAGCGCCTGAAGGGGCGGTTCGATCTGATAGATCTGGCGAAGATGTCGGAGCCGGAAAAAAGGCATCTTTTGGAGAGGCACATAGTAAGCCCGGAATTCCTAAAGATAGACATGCCCAAAGGGCTTCTCGTGCAGCCTGACGAAAGAATAAGCATAATGCTAAACGAAGAGGACCACGTAAGAATCCAGACGATTTACCCTGGGGAAGACATGGACGGCGCTTGGGACGTGGCGAACAAGGTGGACGACTTGCTTGAGGAGACGCTTGAATACGCGTTTGACAAGGACTACGGCTACCTGACCAGCTGCCCGACAAACACAGGAACAGGACTCAGGGCGTCTTTCATGATACACTTGCCCATGCTTGAAAAGACCGGGCACATCAAGAACGTTTTAAACACTGTGACAAAGTTTGGGGTGACGCTAAGAGGAATCCACGGCGAAGGGACAGAGCCGTTGGGCCACATCTTCCAGGTGTCAAACCAAGTGACAATGGGCAAGCCTGAGACTGAGATAATCGGGGCGCTAAAGAATGTCACAGCCCAGATAATGCAAAGCGAAAACGAACTCAGAAGAAAGTTCTTCAAGGAAAAGAAGCTGGACATGGTGGATCGGATTTACAGATCCTACGGCACCTTGAAGCATGCCAGGACAATGAGCGGAAAAGAGGCCATGGAGCTTCTTTCATCCGTGAGGCTGGGGTACATGCTGAAGATACTGGATGAGCCCAAGCCAAACCTGACAATCTACCAGATAATGATGAACATCCAGAGAGGAAGCCTGATTGTGGCAGCCAAGAAGGACTTGACTGACCTGGAGCGGGACACGGCGAGGGCCGATTACCTGAGGGGCGTATTTTCTTGAGCGGATCCGATATAAGGAGGCTACATACATGAATAACGGCAAGTTCACGGACAAGGCCAAAGAGGTCATAAACACGGCGCAGAGCGTAGCTTCTGACATGGGGCACAACTATGTCGGAACGGAGCATCTGCTTCTGGGGCTGTTGAGAGTCCAAGACGGCATAGCCGCCAAGGCTTTGGAAGAGCAGGGAGTCACCGAGGAAGATGTAATGGACAAGATCGACGACATGATTGGCTCCCAGAACACAGGCATCATATTGCCAAGGGACTTCACCCCTAGAACCAAGCGGATACTTGAAATGAGCTACCAGGAGTCAGCCCGCATGGGAATGTCGTACATCGGCACTGAGCACCTGCTTATAGCTCTCCTCAAGGATCCTGACTCCATAGCGGTAAAGATCCTTTCAAACCTGAGCGTGAACATCCAGCGCCTTTATGACGACATCATGAACCTCCTTGGAGAGGGCGACAAGAGCACAGTGTCAGTGGCACCCATGGGCGCCAAGGGCACAAGGAGAAACAAGAGCACCAACACTCCGACTTTGGACAAATACAGCAGGGATTTGACCCAGCTGGCGGTGGAGCAGAAGTTTGACCCGATCATAGGCCGCGACAAGGAGATCCAGAGGGTGATCCAGATCCTAAGCAGGCGCACCAAGAACAACCCCTGCTTGGTAGGAGACCCTGGAGTGGGAAAGACCGCCATAGTCGAAGGCCTGGCGCAAAAGATAATAGCCGGGGACGTTCCGGAAACGCTAAGAGACAAGAGAGTCATAGCGCTTGATCTGTCAGCCATGGTCGCAGGCAGCAAGTACAGGGGCGAGTTTGAGGAAAGAATCAAGAAAGCCCTGCAGGAAGTGAAGTCTGCTTCTAACGTTATCCTGTTTATTGACGAGCTCCACACCATAATCGGCGCCGGAGGCGCAGAGGGCGCGCTGGACGCGTCCAACATCATGAAGCCTTCTCTAGCCAGAGGCGAGATGCAGGTGGTTGGAGCGACCACGCTTAACGAGTACCGCAAGTATGTCGAGAAGGACGCCGCCCTTGAAAGGCGCTTCCAGCCTGTGACCGTTGACGAGCCGACAGAAGACGAGGCAGTTGAGATGCTCAAGGGCATCAAGGACAAGTATGAGGCGCACCATAACGTAAGCATCACTGACAAGGCGATAGAAGCGGCTGTCAAGCTCTCAGCCAGGTACATTTCGGACAGGTTCCTGCCAGACAAGGCGATTGATCTGATAGATGAGGCTTCAAGCAAGATAAAGCTGGCGGGATACACCGCTCCGCCAAAGGTTAAGCAGCTAGAGGAGCAGCTGGCTGATCTTGAAAAAGAGAAAGAGTCAGCGATCAAGACCGAGGAATTCGAAAAAGCCAGCATTCTCAAAAAGCAGCAGCACGATCTCAAAAAGCAGCTGGACGCGGCAAAGAGCGAGTGGAGAAACAAAAGCAACAAAAGCGCCCACATTGTAGGCGAAGAAGAAGTGGCAGACGTGGTTTCGCTCTGGACAGGCATCCCTGTAAGAAGGCTTCAGCAGGAAGAGGGCGAGAAGCTTATCCACCTGGAGGAGTCAATCCATAAGCGGATAGTCGGGCAGGACGAAGCCGTGAAGATAGTTTCAAAGGCAATCAGAAGAGGCAGGATAGGGCTCAAGAGCCCGAAGCGCCCAATAGGATCGTTCCTTTTCCTGGGCCCCACAGGCGTGGGAAAGACTGAGCTGTCCAGAGCGCTAGCCGAGATTTTGTTCGGGGATGAAAACGCCACAATCCGCATAGACATGTCAGAGTACATGGAGAAGCATACGGTTTCCAAACTCATCGGATCCCCGCCGGGATACATCGGGTATGACGAGGGCGGGCAGCTGACGGAGAAGGTCAGGAGAAAGCCCTACTCAGTCATCCTTTTCGATGAGATCGAGAAAGCGCATCCGGATGTTTTCAACATCCTGCTCCAGGTGCTTGATGACGGGCATATCACAGACGCCCAGGGAAGACGCGTGAGCTTCAAGAACTCTGTCATAATCATGACCTCAAACGCTGGCGCCAGAGCCATTGTCGAGCCAAAGAGGCTTGGGTTCGTCTCCAACGTAGACAAGGAAAAGACCTATGATGACATGAAGAGAACCGTCATGGACGAGGTAAAGCAGGTTTTCCGCCCGGAATTCCTCAACCGCATAGATGACATCATAGTTTTCCATCCTCACGACAAGGACAGCATAAGAGCCATCACCCGCCTCATGCTTAAGGACACCATCAAGCGCGTCAAGGACAGCATGGGCATTGAGATAGAAGTGACTGATGACGCAGTGGAGCATATCGCAACAGAAGGATACGACTCTCTGTTTGGCGCGAGACCGCTCCGCAGAGCCATCCAATCCCTTGTTGAAGACGCTTTGGCTGACGCGATACTTCAAGGCGATTTCAAGGAAGGCGACAAAGTGAAAGTCGGCGTCGCCGAGAAAAAGATTTTGATGGAAAAGATGGAGCCAGTGGCGGAAAGTGAGAACAAGTAGGAAATGGTGCGCACTGGCTACGCTTGAGCGCTGTGAGGCGCTTGAAATATCTTTTTGGCAAAAGCCTGGGCAGGTTGCCCAGGCTTTTGCTGTGTCTTGGGATACTCTCTAAAGAAAAATATGTAAACGCCGAGCAAATGGCGATTTGACTTGATTTTGCTTTCAAAGCCTATTTGACATTGCGATATGAAAATGCTACAATGTTAATCAGGACGTCCAACTGATTTAAGTTTGGATGATCTGGGGAGCAAATAGATTTTGATTGTCTGAGAGCGCAGGAGCAAGAGAAAACGAAAAAGGCTTGTTTTAAAGCTTTTAACAAACAAAACGCAAAGTTGATCGAGTTAAGGATTGTAAAAAAGTCTACTTTTTTACAATCCATTTTAATTTGAGTTTTAGCGTCGATAACGGTAGATTGTTAGGCCTGGGAAGCTCCGTCTTTATATTTGACGGGCTATTCTGGGCCTTTTTTATGCTCAATTTACTCTTAAATCCAAGAGGAAAAAAAGTAGACTTTTTTCCCTAGGGTCAACTCTAAATTGTGAGGTGCAAAATTTAGCAAATCGAGTAAGAAAATTGAACGAAATCCAGAGGTTATTTGAACAAAGAAAGCTGAAAATTCAATGAAAAATGCACGAAAAAGTGAAAGTTGGGAGGGATTTCGCAACTACACGCAATTTTTTCTCGCGCGGAGCTTAACAACCTCGAAATTCTGAGCGCGATGCAATCAAACGGTTTAGAATCTTGGGCTAAAAATATGACGGAAAGCTGGCAAGCACTTTAAGAATATTGACAAGAGCTCCCTAAAGAAATGGCTTATCCAAAGGCTTATTAAATTCATGGGGAAAGCAACGATGGACATCTTGCACAAAAAACTAATCAATAATAGCCAAAAGCAGGAAAATAGCAAGGCATTTTTCTTGAGCCCGAAAACTTTGACCGCCCTTTTGCTCTGGAGCATTGTCGTGCGATATTGGCAAAAACTCATCAATATTTAGCGATTTTGAGCAAAACAAGAAGGCCAAAACAGGTGCATTAAACATGTTTCATGCAAGACAGTCAAAACTCTATCAAAGGAGGCAAGAAATGAAGATAATAGGAGTCATACCGGCTAGATACAAGTCGTCTCGCTTTCCTGGCAAACCGCTTGCGGATATCCACGGGAAGCCAATGATCTGGTGGGTTTACCAGATTGCAAGGCAGGTGAAATCGTTCGAGAGCGTCTTTGTGGCGACCGATGATTTGAGGATAACGAATGTTTGCGAAAAGATCCAGGTTCCGTACATAGTGCATATCCCAAAATTATATCCGAGGCGCCGGAAAAATCCGGCGTTGAAGCATTCGCCAGGATTTTTCCGGCGCCATTTCGGAATTTTGGGATATGCACTTATTGACATCCAACAAGCACCAAACGGGCACTGACCGCGTAGCGGAAGTGGCGAGCAAGACTGACGCCGACTTGTATGTGGTTATAATGGGTGATGAGCCCTTGCTGGCATGCGAGGACATTGAGAAAGTGATAGGCGCCTCAGCGGACGCAAGCGTTGATGCAACCGTTCTTTGCACCGCTTTCAAGGATCCCGTGGACATTATTAACGTTACGACGCAGAAGTTCGCGCTCAATGAGGACAATGACCTGATATACATGTCGCGTTCCGCCATTCCTTATCCCCAGCAGGACTTGGGATACCCAATCTACAAGAATGTCGGGGTTTACGCATACAAGCGGGCAACGCTTGATTTCTTTCAGAAAACGCCCATGGGGAGGCTGGAACGGGCAGAGGGGAGCGAAATGCTGAGGCTGATTGAAAACCGCAAGCACATCAAAGCGGTCATAACTGAAAACTTCTCAATGTCAGTAGATACGCCCAAGGATCTAGAACGCATCAGGAGCCTCATAGCGCCAGATAGCGCTGAGCTGAAAATTGAGAGAGCCGATTTATAGCATGATTTGTTAAGCATACAGAAATTTAAATCGAGAGCCGCTTTTTCGAAACGCGGTTCGCAAGCCGAATCTCTCGTCTATTCTGGGCGAGCGGGTTCGGCCCTTTTTTATTTTATTTTATTTTATTTTATTTTATTTTATTTTATTTCGATGCGAGGGAATTGAAAGCGGCGCTGGAGGTGTATGGCGGCGATGCAGGCGCTGGCGGCGAAAGCTAGCAAGATCCATGGCAACAGTTCCCTTACCTGACTTATAGATAACGCGTGCTATTAGACCGTGCAGCCCTTGAAATTAAAGGATTGTTCGCTTATTCGGATTTTTTGACTCCCAAAAATTTTTGGATACAGGCGTAAAACCTTTAGTTCTTTTCGCTTTTCCTCCTTTTATGCCTATTGACAAGTGTCAACCAGTATGCTACTATATTTAAAAGGACGCGCCAATGCATTCGCCGAATCAATCCTCGGCTTGGAGCGCCTAGTCTTGGCTTAGGGGGATACGTTTGAAGCTTGCGAACACATGCCATCCATACGCCTTGATAACAATTCTTTGCTGGTCACTGGCTTTCATATTCACGAGGATCACGGTAAACTACTTTTCCGCCTTCTCTCTTGGGTTTTTGCGCTACTTTGTCGCCGCTTTGGCATTGATCGCTGTTGCAGTCGCAAAGAAGATAAGGCCGCCAGAAAGAGGGGATCTAAAATGGTTCCTGCTTTCAGGCACAACAGGATTTTTCCTTTACATACTGACATTCAACAAAGGCTGCGAAACCGTCACAGCGTCAGAAAGCAGCATGATAATAGCCACAGTCCCAGCGCTTACAGCTGTCTTGGCCGCGTTTTTTTACAAGGAAAAGATGGGGGCTCTCAGCTGGATCTCGATTGCAATTGAGCTGGCTGGGGTGGCAATAATAACGGAGGTTTACAAGGTCGGCGAGGCAAACATAGGGTTTCTTTGGCTTCTGTGCGCGGCGGTTCTTCTGAGCGTCTACAACGTCTTGCAGAGGAAGCTGACGAAAAAGTACACGCCATTGCAGACAACGATATACAGCATATTGACAGGGGCGCTCATGCTTTGCATATTCCTGCCCGGATCGATCAAGGAGATCCGGAATGCCCCGCCTGTGCAGTTCTTGTACATTGCCATTCTTGGCGTTTTCTCAAGCGCCATAGCGTACTTCACCTGGTCTGTGGCGTTTTCTAAAGCCAAGGAAACAGCGACTGTAAGCAATTACATGTTTCTCACGCCGCTTTTGACTAGCGTCTTGGGGTTTGTCATGATAAACGAGAGCCCTAGCAAGCAGACGGTAACTGGCGGAATAGTGGTGTTGGTTGGAATGCTGGCCTATAACATGGCACCAAGGCTTAAAGGCAAGAAGGCGCAGTAGGGTTAACTTGCAAGACTACCAGAGAGCAAAAACATCTGTTAAACCCAGTTTTGATTTCACATATGAACAACCACCAACCTGAGCGAAAAGTGCGTTCTTTTCGCTCTTTTAGACAGGAGGTTTTGCCGATGGAAAGAAAGCTGGCTTCAATCCAGAAAATATCTGAGTTGTTTCCCATTGCGGGAGCGGACAGGATAGAAATGGCCAAGGTCATGGGCTGGCAATGTGTAGTTAACAAAGGGGAGTTCAAGCCTGGAGACAAAGTGGTCTATTTCGAGGTTGACTCATTCTTGCCCGTAGAAGACAGGTATGAGTTCCTGAGAGCGAGCTCGTTCAGATCGAATACGGATAACGGGCAAGGGTTCAAGATCAAAACTATTAAGTTCAGAGGCCAGATCAGCCAAGGGCTGGTCTCGTCATTGAGCGCGTTTCCTGAAGTTAACCCGGAATGGGAGCTAGACACTGACTTGACCGAGCTACTTCACGTCAAGCAGTGGTTTGCCAGGGAGATAGACGATCCGGCAGGGCAGGCTTGCTATGTCACCAGGCCCGCCGCAATCCCCAGGTCAGACGAGACAAGGCTGCAGTCAAGCATGAAGTACCTGGGGATGCTTGAAGGAAACCCATACTACATAACTACAAAGATAGATGGAACCGCTTGCTACTACTATCTCCTGAACGGCGAAATCGGCGTCTGCTCCAGAAGGCAACAGTTGGTTGAGACGGAGGAAAGCTTGTACTGGAAGCCTTTCTACTCGTACAACGTAAAAGAGAAGCTGGAGAGCATCGGCAAGAACCTTTGCATCCAGGGCGAGCTGTTTGGCCCGGCTATTCAGGGAAACAAGCTCAATGTTCCCGAGGTGGACTACTACGTCTATGACGTGATCGACCTGGATACTGGCAACTACTATGTCTTCGAAGACTTGAAGCGGTTTTGCGCCGACTACGGCTTTATGCTGGTGCCGGTCGAAGAGGTTGGCGAGAGCTTCCACTATACCCTGGAAGAGCTGCTTCTGAAGGCGCAAGGCAAGTATCCGAAAGGGCGCGACAAAGAGGGGATAGTTGTAAGGTCAACGAACATTCCAGTGCAGAGAATCTCGTTCAAGGTCTTGAATAACGTGGCGCTGGCTAAAGAGAAAGACTGAGATTGCGATCTGGCGAGTGTTTGGTCGGCCAAGAAATTTTCAAAAACCAAAAGCGATATTGAATCGGCAACTGCTTTATAAAGGTGCCGACCGATGAGGCTGGCGAGAGGTTTCAACCAGCCGAGAAATTTCGAAAACTAAAAGCGATATTGAATCGGCAACTGCTTTATAAAGGTGCCGACCGAAGAGGCTGGAGAGAGGTTTCAACCAGCCAAGAAAATTTCGAAAACTAAAAGCGATATTTCGTCGGCAACTGCTTTATAACAGTGCCGACCGAAGAGGCTGGCGAAAGGTTTCAATCGGCCAAGAAATTTTCGAAAACTAAAAGCGATATTTCGCCGGCAACTGCTTTATAACGGTGGCGGGAGGTTGGCGAAGAATTTGGCCGTACCCTTGAAGGGCCGCTTCTGAAGGCGCAGGTCAAGCCGCGACAAAGAAAAAATTAGTCTCTAAAGGCTACTTGGTGAGCCAAAGAGCCTTTAGAGCGATTCAACATGAAACTTTCGCTCGACTTAAGTCGATTTGCAATAAAAAATGCATTGACTTGTCGACTAGTCTTTGCTACAATAGAAATGTTAATGGTCGGTAGCTCAGTTGGTAGAGCGTATCCAAGTGCTAATGCGTCTTGACAAAGGCGCTTACAGCAATCCTTGCCAATTTGGGGATAAGGTTATGGGTTCAAGTCCCATCCGACCAGTGTTGCTTGCACCTCGCATTCAAGTCTTTTGGCGCTTGAAGCATAAGAAAGGGCTTTTCGAAGTAGCGGGGCGGTAGCTCAACGGGCAGAGCGTATCTTAATGTGATCGCGTCTTGGCAAAGACGCCAACAGCAACCCTAGCTTGAGGCATGGGATATAGTTGCGGGTTCAAATCCCGTTCGCTCCACTCGGCTTTTGCAAGTTGCAATCATTGGCTGCACCATGCTTTAGCTTTTGCATTTGCAGTTTGTGTCAAAGTTTTTTTACGAGCCGGTAGCTCAGTCTGGTAGAGCATGGAATGCGTCTTGGCAAAGGCGTTAACAGCAAAAACTTTCCTTTGGGTGGATAAGGTCGCGGGTTCGAATCCCGTCCGGTTCAATTGCCAGTGAATGATCATTGGCTTGCAGTGCTTGCTTGTCGTCAGCATAGGCAGACGCCTATGAAAGGGCAATAAATAAGGGCAATAAATAAGGGCTTTAAACCTTGCTTGGGTAGCTCAATGGCAGAGCGATACCGGAACACTCGCGTCTTGAATAAGGCGCTAACAGCAACCCAACCCGGATTATTGATGGTAACTGGCAAGACCGCAACACATGCAATGTGTCTTGAAAAAGGCGCTAACAGCGACCCCACGCATATGAATGGGCAATAGGCCAGACCGCAACACGCGCCATGCGTCTTGAAAAAGGCGCTAACAGCGACCCCACGCATATTTATCTTAACCGGTATAAGCATGCGGGTTCGAATCCCGTCCCAAGCATTAATTGCGCATATGGACGACGCTTGGCGCGCTGACGAGCGCCAAGCGCCTAAACCCCAGATTTCACTTCTTTTGGAGCGCCAAAACCCCAGATTTCACTTATTTTTGTTGACCGTCTTTTCACTCCCTAAACAGCTCATTTTATCAAATCACAAACAGTCACACCGAAGACATTCCAAGCCATAAAAACAAAGACTTTCCAAGCCATGAAATTTAAAATTGTTGAGGGCATGCCCCTCAGGACAAGGAGGCGAGCTGACATGAAAGAGGGATTTTTGTCAAGCGTCGAGGTAGAGCTCGGCGAGAAGTACAACATTTCTGTGACGGAAAACGGAGCGCTTGGATACCGTACGACTGGCAAGACGATTTTGGATCTTAACTTTGCCGTTTCCTCTTTGAGGAGCGCAGGGCCTGCTGAGATAGAGAGAAGATTTCTGACAGCGTTTTTTGAGGACAAAATGGTCGCCATGAAGTGGCTGTTTTTCGCGAGAGACGCGCGGAGCGGGCTGGGTGAGCGTAGGCTGTTCAGATTGGCGTTCAAGATGCTGGCGACAAGCCTGCCGGAATACGCAACGCCGGTCATCGGGTTGATCCCGTTCTATGGCCGCTTTGATGACATGTGGCAGCTGCTTGACACGAAGCTTGCCGATGATGTCTTGAAGCTTGTCAAGACGCAACTCGATTTGGACATAAACGGCGAAAGGCCGTCTTTGCTGGCGAAGTGGCTGCCGTCATCAAACACAAGCTCTGACGAGTCCAGGCGGTTTGCGAAGATTATCATAAAGAGCCTCGGTTTGACTGAGAGCGCGTATCGCAAGACGCTTTCGAAGCTTCGCGAAAAGCTTGATGTCGTCGAGCGCAAGATGACCAGCAAAAGCTGGGGCGAGATCAACTACGAGTCGGTTCCGTCAAACGCGAACGTGGTATATAGAGGCGCGTTCTTGCGCAATGACGAGACACGCAGACGCGAGTTCCTAGGGGATTTGGAGCGCGGCGAGGCAAAGATAAACGCCAGCGTTCTCTTTCCGCCCCAAATAGCTCACTCATATGCGGACTCGCGGCAGGTGGATCCGACGATAGAAGCGCTGTGGAAGGCATTGCCTGACACGGTTGGCGGCGAGGGAAATGCAATAGTCGTGGCTGACGGTTCTGGATCCATGACGTGCACTGTCGGCAACACCAATGTGTCAGCGCTGACCATCGCAAATTCGCTCGCGATCTACATTGCGGAGCGGGCGTCAGGCGAGTTCAAGGATCGCTACATCACATTCTCGGGAAGGCCCCAGCTTGTCGACTTGAGCAAAGGCAACTCCCTTTACGAGAAGCTGAAGATAGCCTTGACGCATAGCGAGATTGCGAACACGAACGTTGAGGCTGTTTTTGCCCTGATTCTCAATACTGCGCTCAACGGGAAAATGAGCCAAAACGACCTTCCGAAAAGAGTGATCATCATTTCGGACATGGAGTTTGACTTATGCGCTTGCAGCAATTCTGGAGCTGTGGGAAAGCGCCTTTTCGAAGAAATTGGAGAGAGGTACGCCAACGCCGGGTATGCACTTCCGAAGCTGGTCTTCTGGAATGTGTGCAGCAGAACCGGAACAATCCCCGTGACGCAAAACGAGCTTGGCGTCACGCTGGTGAGCGGCTTCTCAACCAACATCCTGAAAATGGTGCTAAGCGACGAGACAGATCCCTACGAGAACTTGCTTGCCGTGTTAAACGGCGAAAGATATGCGCCTGTCGAAGCGGCGCTTAAAGAAGCGGGAGTCTTGTAGAGAGAGCGCTTCAAGGAGAATCAGCCGTTTTAAAGCCCAGGCGCTTTGCCTGGGCTTTTTTGGCGCGTCTCGCTAAAGCAAGCAAGATCCACGGAAAGGATTGTCATGAGATGGCGCAAGCCCCAAATAACGCTCGCAAATAAAATTTCAAGCGTTTGAATAGCACGAAGAATGCGAATAATATGCGCATATCAAAATTGATTTAAGGCTAAAGCCTTTTTTTGGCATTTGGGATATGCGTTGCATCGCTTCTAACGAAAACGCGAGAAATCCAGCATATTCATATCGCGAAGCGCAACAACCCATATTGTGCCTGTAAAGAATAATATCCAAGTAGGCGCTTGCGATGGGCAAATCGGGGAAAACAATAAAAATAGTGCTCTTTTTAAGATATTTGATGCATTTCATCTTGCAATGAGCGACAGAAGATGATATAATCCAGGTATCGACAAAGGGGTTTGATGCCAATGCCGCGCGAGCGCAAGACGCTTCGCGCGGGGCAGGAGCTCCGCTTCCCAAGTCTGTAGGCCTGGGGGCGGCGGTTCTTGCTGGCATCCGCCCCTTTTTTATTTGGCGCGCATCACTGCTAATGGCAAGAGATAGATTCATGTCGCAAGAGGAGCGGCCCGAATGATTCGGGCAACGGCCATGAATTCTATTTTAGCCAGCGTATTTTCAAAATATGCACTGGTGCGCACCTGAAGGGGGTATTGGCTTTGGATCAACTCATCCAGCACGCTGGGCAGATAAATCAGCAGCTCAGCCGTTACGGCGTTAAGTTTGGCATTTACAAAAACGGCGTGTTCAATGAGCGGCTCTTCCCGTTTGACGCCATCTCCAGGGTGATAACCCAAGAAGAGTGGGTTAAGCTGGAGAAGGGGCTCATCCAGCGGGTTGATGCCTTAAACGCCTTTCTGAGGGACATTTACGGCCCTAAGAAGTCCATTATCAAGGACAATGTCGTGCCTGAGGAATTCGTGTACCTGGCTAGCGGGTACATGCCGGAATGCGAGGGGTTTGAGCCTCCTGGAGGAATATACAGCCACATTTCGGGCATTGACTTGGTTCAGGACAAAGACGGGGAATGGTTTGTCCTGGAAGACAACCTGAGGGTTCCCTCTGGCGCGTCATACCCGCTGATCGCAAGGGAATTGTGCAGAAAGTGCTCTCCAGAGACATTCAAAAGCTCTCGCGTAGTGGACAACAGGAATTACGGGGCCCTTTTGAGGGAAGCCATGAGCTATGTCAACAGGGGAGGGATCAACGTTATCCTCACTCCTGGACGGTACAACGCGGCGTATTACGAGCACTCCCTTTTGGCTGAGATGTCCCAGGCCGTCTTGGCTGAAGCATCAGACCTGGTTGTAGTTGACAACGTTTTGCATTACAGGAGCTATGACGGGCAGAAGAGGGTAGGAACAGTATACAGGCGCATATCCGACGAATTTCTTGATCCCTTGTACTTTCACAGGGAGTCCTTGATAGGGATACCAAACATCCTCTCCGCTTACAGATCGGGCAATGTCGCCTTGGTCAACGCGCCTGGAAATGGCGTGGCTGACGACAAGGGGATTTACTACTTCGTCCCCAAAATGGTAAAGTACTATCTGGGGGAAGAGCCCCTTTTGAAAAACGCGCCGACGTACTTGCCGTTTTACGAGAAAGACAGGAAGTTTGTGCTTGAGAACATCGAGCGGCTTGTCATAAAGGACGTTGCAGAGGCTGGCGGATACGGCGTTGTTTTCGGAAGCTCGCTTCCAAAGGAAAAGCTCTTGGAGCTCAAGGAGCGCATAGAGCTTGAGCCAAGGCGCTTCATCGCCCAGGAAGTCATAGATTTCAAGGACTTGCCGCTGGTCATTGACGGAGAGACAGTGGACAGGAAGGCTGATTTCAGGGCCTACGTCTTGACCTCGGCGCAAACCCGCGTGTGGCCAAGCGGGCTTACCCGCTTCTCTACTGATCCAGCGAGCTTCATTGTCAATTCGTCACAGGGGGGAGGGTTCAAGGACACATGGGTGCTGTACTGAGCAAGGCCAACAGGCTGTATTGGCTGGGAAGGTACAATGAGAGGGTTTACACGTCCCTCCAGTACATGACCAGGATCTTTGATCAAGCGATTGACGGCCCGTCCATAAGCTATACGGACATTTGCAGCAGGCTGTCAATCCCTTGCATATACAAAAGCACTGAGGACTTCTTGAGAAGGTTCACCTTTGACCTGTCAAACCCTGACTCGATAGCCCAGACCGCTGACAGGATGCTTGGAAACGGGATGGTTTTGCGGGAGACGATATCAAGCAACACCCTGTCCTACCTGCAGATGGCGGTAAACGCCTTGACCCTGGCTTCCCAGAGCGCAAGCCCGCTGGTCGGGATGCAATGGGTCCTTGATGACATCATGGCTTTTCGGGGCGGATTTGATGACTACATCGAAGACGAGACCCTTTCGAACATATTGAAGTGCGGCGTCTCAGTGGAACGCGTGAGCATGTACCTGCGGCTTAACATCAACCAATACGACTCCGAGAAGGAGCTGAAGAAGCTCCTGAACTCCCTGTACAAGTCAAAGCTGCCAGTGGATCCGGAATGCCAGACTCTCATATACGAGAAAGTCCTAAATGGCGCGTCCCCATCCCACCAGCTTCTCTTGCACAGCGTGGAGAGCCTGTTTGTCATCTGAGAGGAGGATCGCGATTGAAATGGCTGTTTTTTCACTATGACACGTTCCTGGAGTTTGAGCGTCCCGTGAACGAGCACCAATTCATGCTTCGGTGCATGCCGGACTCCAACGGAAGGCAGAGGGTTGTCCGCGCTGAGGTTTCAATAAAGCCAATGGTACCCATAAGCCACTTGGAAGACGGGTTCGGAAACAAAGTGCAGTCCGGCTGCATACCATTTGACCATACGTCCTTTCACTACAGCTCGGACGGAGAGGCTTTCGTCTTTGAGAACAACAAGGACCAGTCCCCTTTGAATCCGGTTTTCAGGTATCCGTCAGGGCTTGCCAGGCCGTCTCAAAAGATAAAGTCGCTTTTGGAATCCATGGCCCTAGCTGGCAAGGATGACACAGAAAAAGCCATGGTAATCATGGAGACGGTCAGCCGAACCCTTGAGTACGTTTCTGGATCGACAGACACAGAAACCACTGCAGCCCAGGCGTACGAGAAAGGGACTGGCGTGTGCCAGGATTTCACGCACCTCTTTATCAGCCTTGCCAGGCTGGCGGGCTTGCCGGCCCGCTACGCGAACGGGCTGGTTGTAGGAGAGGGCGCAAGCCACGCATGGGCCGAGATTTATTCTGACGGATGTTGGACAGGATATGATCCAACCAGAAACACCCTTGTCACAGACGACTACCTTCGCTTGAGCGTAGGCAGGGACTTCTATGACTGCTCTATCGAGCGGGGAGTGTTCCTTGGAGAGAGCGGGCAAAGGCAGACTGTCCAGATAAAAGTGCACGAGGCGTCAAACGTTCAAAGATCAGACGCGCCCCAGCAACAGCAACAGCAACGACAGGGCTAAAAAGCATGCGCACGGGGCGCGGCATATATGCTCTGCCCTGGGGGGCTTGGAATGATTAAAAAGGTGGCGAGCGCGGAACTTGCGGTAGGAGAAGCGCTTGTAATAAAGAAAAACCGGATCGAGCCATTGGGAGGCGCGGGAGAGAACGCGAAGCGCGTTTGCGTCGTTACTGGAACCCATGGGGACGAGCTGGAAGGCCAGTACGTCGCATGGCGGCTGGCCGACGCGCTTCACAAAAACATCCAGGATCTCCACGGAATAGTGGACATCTATCCAGCGCTAAACCCGCTGGGGATAAACTCCATCTTCAGAGGGATGCCGCTTTCTGATCTGGATTTGAACCGCATATTCCCGGGCTCTGAGAATGGCCCGATGGCTGAGTACTTGGCCAGCGAGATGATAAAGGACATGTCTGGGGCTGCTGCTTGCGTAGACATCCATGCAAGCAACATCTTCCTTAGGGAGCTTCCTCAGATCAGGATAAACGAGACTGTGGCGCAAGGGCTGATGCCGCTGGCAAGGCGGATGAACATGCCGCTTGTCTGGATTCACGCCTCTGCAACAGTATTGGAAAGCACTCTTGCCCATGCCCTGAACAGCATTGGAACGCCAACCCTTGTGGTTGAGATGGGCGTCGGCATGAGAATAACAAAGGAATACGGAGAGCAGCTCGTGGAAGGCCTGTTTTCCCTCATGAGCTACCTTGGCATATGGAGCAGGAAGATCGCTCCCACGATACCTCCGATAGTGTCCAGCGACTGGCAGGTTGCTTTTATAAACGCCGACCATTCCGGAATATTCATCTGCGAGGCGCAGCACATGTCTACAGTCCAGGAAGGGCAAAGGCTTGGCTTTATCGCGGATCCCCTCTCCGGCAGGGTGATGGAGAAGATCAATAGCCCGGTGACAGGCTTGCTCTTCACTCTCAGAGAATACCCTGTAGTCTACGAAGGATCGCTTCTTGCCAGGATACTCCATAGCGGCAGCAGCGGAGGCGGCGACGGAACCGAGAACTGGATGGAGGCGTGCTTATGAAGAAAGAGACGCTGTTTGCCATCAACACCATCTATCGCCAGCCGATCCCGGTTCATGGGCTGATCTTCGGATCAGGGGAGAAGTCCCTGGCCATTGTCGGCTCGCTGAGAGGCAATGAGGTGCAGCAGCTCTATATCTGCTCTCAGATAGTCAAGCTTTTGTCGAGGTATGAGGCTGACGGGCTCATAGCCCCTGGCAAGCAGATCATGGTTATCCCTTGCGTCAACGCCTTTTCCATGAACGTGGGCAAGCGCTTCTGGGCAGCGGACAACACTGACATCAACAGGATGTTTCCAGGGTACAGCAAGGGCGAAACCACCCAAAGAATTGCGGCAAGCCTGTTCGAGCACTTGAAGGGGCACGTTTTCGGGATCCAGCTTAGCTCCTTCTATATCCCTGGCAACTTTGTTCCCCATGTCAGGATCCTTGACACTGGATTTCATGACCTGGATCTTTGCGACTTCTTCGGCTTGCCCTACGTCATGGTCTCGAAGCCCATGCCTGTTGACACCGGCACTTTGAACTACAACTGGCAGGTCTTTGACACGAAGGCCTTTTCCATCTACTCGAAGGAAACCAAGAACGTCCATATCGACTCAGCCATACAAGCCATTGAGGCAACTTTTCAGTTCATGCAGTCCCAAGGGATCATAAGGTCCGCAAGCCCTACGGAAGAAGGCTCGTACTACCCATTTCACCCGGTCAGGTTCAAGGAGGAGGATCTGGTGAATGTCCTGTCCCAGAGAGGCGGGATATTTTTGCACAGAAGCCAAGTGGGGGATGAAGTCAAGACAGGCGCCCTGCTTGCCGAAACCCTTGATCCATACGGCGGAAACGTGATAGAAAGAATGGTAGCCCCATGTGACGGCAGGATCTTCTTTAACCACAACTCCAACCTTATTGGAGGGCATGAGGTCAGCTGCAGGATAATTCCGGATAATAGGGCGAGCATTGCTTAGGTGTGAAGGGTTGAGTGAGAAAAGCTTTAAATCTAGAAACGATAAAGGTCTAGAACTCATAAAATCATAGAACTTCTGAAATCATTAAGCCCAAAATCTTTAAAACCTCAAAACCCAAAACCCAAACCCCAAAACCTAAAACCTTAAAAGGTCTAGCGCCCCTCGGGCGCTAGACCTTTTTGCGAAAAAATTTCTTGCAATACATTAAGACCTAAAGTCTAAAACGAAAGCCTGATTTCAAGCCTTTCCTGATGCCGCAGATCCGCCCATGCCGCTTCCCGGGTGAATAAAGCTAAGAAAACCATGGCAAAAGCCCTCTCAATGTGATATACTTCAAGTAGAACGCCAAGAAGAACATATAGAGGGGGGAAGCTCGAATGGATGTTAGGTGGTCCGACAGGAAGAGAACTTGGTTCGGTCTTCCATGGACGTTCACGAAGTACACCCTTACGGACGAGAAGCTGTGCATCAAGACTGGATTTTTCACCACAGTCGAAGAAGAGATCCGCCTGTACAGGATAATAGACATGACGCTCAAGCGAACCCTAGGACAGAAGATCTTTGGCTTGGGGACTATCCACGTCTGCTCTGGCGATAAAACCTCTCCGGAATTTGACATAGAGAGGGTCAAAGATCCCTCCACGGTAAAGGAGCTGCTTTCAGACTTGGTGGAAGCTGAGAGGTTGAAAAAGAAAACGATTGGAAGAGAAGTGTTTTACGATCCGGTTGATGACAATGACGATGATGATTGACGCCAAGCAAAAGCCCGCCTGTTTCAGGCGGGCTTTTGCGGCTTGATAAAGGGGGAGCTCAAATCAAAAAAAGCCATTTCGACTCAATCCCCGAGCCATCTCTCCAAGTTTTCCGCCACAAAGCTGTCATCGCTCAGATCGGGGTATGACGCGCATACCCGATCTATCTCATCTAGCTGGCCGGGGGAGAGCTTTTCGTTGGGATCAAGGCACCAAGTGCCAGCGAAGATTCCCTGGCGTCTCAGCACTTCGTGGATTCCTGGGATAACGCCTTTAAATCCGTTTGCCGCGTCAAAGAAGGCGGCGTTCGCGTCTGTGATCTGAGCGCCCAAGGTCAACAGGTCTGACGGGATTGAATCGGGATTTATATCGTCAAGGCTTTTGATCCTGTCCAAAAGCTCTACCGCCTTTTTCACCCAAACGCCCCAATGCCCGAGCAGACCGCCAACAAAGCGGATCTCGACTGGCTTGCCGTTAAACTGGAAATTGAAGCGCGTCAAAAGATCAAGGACAATGCTGTCGTCATTGCCGGTGTAAAGCGCTATCTCCGAGGCTCGCCCGGATTCGGCGACTCCCCTGGCCAGATCTATGGTCTGGTAGCGGTTGAAGGGGGCGCACTTGATGCCAACGACATTCGGGATCTGGGAGAGGGCTTTCCAATATGAAAAGCCAAGAACGCGGCCTCCTACAGCGGGCTGAAGGTAGAACCCTATGACAGGCAAGACTTCGGATACCGCTCCGGTTCTCTCCAGCAGATAGGCCTCAGAGCATCCAGCCAAGCCTCCTGGGCTTAGGAGCGCGAAATCATAGCCAAGGCTTTTGGCTATGTAGGCCTCTTTTAGCGCCTGGTGGGTTTTGCCGCACACTCCCGCTATCTTCAAAATGGATCTGGGATGCTTGTTGATCTCGCCAGCCGCGAAATCCAGCAGGGGTTCATAGAGATTGTGATCTCTTATGGCGAATTGGGTTGAGTGAACGCCTACCGCGATCCCTCCAACCCCTGCATCCATGTAATAGCGCAAAACAGCCCTCTGGTGCTTGGGGCTGAAATTCCTTCTTTCATCCAGCGCCAAGGGCATGGCGGGGATTGCCATTCCCTTTTTGAAAGCGTCCGTCATCAGTAGTTTCCGCCTTTTTCTTCAAAATGCGTGGGCTTTCCAATAATGCGTCCGCCGTCTAGCATCCACTGGGCCTGGCGCTTTATGAGCATATTCAAAGGCATTCGGGGGTATCCGAAAGTTGAGAAAGACAGGCCTGCGTCTCCCAAAAGGGCGGTTGCCCCCGGCTCTCCTGAGAAAATGGGGTCTATTCCCAAGAGGGTTCCAAGGGTTAGCGCTGTCTGGCGGACTGAAGCTGTCTCAGGCCCTGTGACGTTCATGAATAGAGGCGGATTGCTGGCGATGCCTAGCATGCGTATCGCTGCCTCATTTGCGTCTTTCTGCCAGATGCACTGAAACGCTGGAACGGAGAGCGATACAGGCTTTTTGTTTATAATAGAAGACGCTATGTCGCAAAGCACCCCGTACCTGAAGTCTATGGCGTAAAAGAGCCGCATTATAGCCACTTTGGTTCCGAAGGCTTGCGCGGCATGCTCAAACATCCGCTCCCTGGCCAGGACAGACGCGCCATAGTCGCCTACAGGAGAAGGAGCTTCCTTTTCAGAAGCGCCGCCCTCAGAAAGCGGGCGCTGGGCGTATACGTTTCCTGAAGAGAAGACAACGATGCGCTTGCCCTTGAACCGCTCGGCCACCAGCACCGGAACCCTGGCATTGATAGCCCATGTGTTCACTTCATTGCCAGTTGTCCCGAACTTGGTTCCAGCCATGAATATGATGTTGTCCGCGTCAGGGAGCTGAGCCAAGGCGTTTGAATCAGCCAAGTTGGCTCTGATCGGGATTACGCCGCTTGATCTCAAGAACGGCTCTGCATCGGGATCCGAGAAGCGGGCCACGGCGAATACTTTCTTCTTGCCGCAATACCCCTGCTCGAAGCCCTTTTTGGCCGCATTTTCGCACAAAACGGACAGGGTGGGCCCCATTTTGCCGCCAGCGCCAAGGATTAGGACATCGCCTGAAAGCTTGGCCAGGTCTTTTGCCAGGACTTCAGAAGGTTCGCAGAGCTCGCGAATAAGGGATTCTTCGTTTGCCATCAGCTTTTGCCCCTTGTTGAGTTGAAAAAGTTCCAGTTGCCAAGCCCCATTGACGCGGGGTTGCCAGTGTCTCCAGGCAAAAGCTCCTTGTACCCAAGCGCCGCTTTCTTGAAGGCTTCCGCGTATTCACGGATGATGTCAGGCCTGTAATGCTTGAACCAGGGAATCGAATACGTCCTGGCATTGGCCGCAAGGCTGTGGGGCAGCGCTTGATCCAGCTCCCGCACATCCCGGGAGGCGTTGGCTATCCGGGTAGGAGACCCTTGATGATATATGTCAGCGGTTTGAAGCAGTGCATGCGTATGAAGCGGAGTGTTGCAGCCAGGGGAGCAGTCAGCTCCTTCAGCTCTCACGGCCTCGCAAAATCTTGAAACGGAAAGCCCGCCTAGCTCGGAGCTCACGAAAAGGCCCCGGGCGGCGTACCATCCGCCCATGTTGCTGCCGGTTTTCTCATCTACCCTATGCGCCCGGATCCCGGGAACGCCCTCAAGCAGATCCCAGAAATAGTTCATGGACCTTCGTATCTCGGCAGACCGCTCGTCGTAATACTTTAGCTGAACTCGCCCCAAGGCCGCGCTCATCTGGTGCATCCGGCCCTTCATGCCAAGCATTGGCAGCTTGATGTAAGGCTTTAGCTCCTCTGACTTTATGCTGTCCCCGAAGCGCTCGTAATGCCCGGCGGCTATAGCTCTCTCCCAAATTAGATCATCGTCAGTGGCAAGCATTCCGCCCTCTCCAGCGACCAAAGACTTCCCTGTCATAAGGGACATGACGCTGACATCCCCTATTGAGCCTAGCTTTCTGCCCTTGTAAAGCCCGCCTTGGGCATGGGACACGTCCTCTATGACCTTAAGCCCATGCTTTTTGGCAAAAGCCATGATCCTGTCCATGTCAGCGGGATAGCCTACATAATGCACAACCATAATGGCCTTTGTTTTTTCAGACAGGCAGCTTTCAAGAACGCTTGGATCCAGGCACAGCGTATCTGGATCAATGTCAGCGAACGCGACAGTGGCACCCAAGGAAAACGCCTGAACCGTTGAAGCCCAGTATGTTATGCTTGGAGAGATGAGCTCGTCTCCATGCCCTAGCCCACATGCGAACATGGCTGCGCCAAGGGCGGAAGTGGCGTTGCAAAACCCCAGGGCTCGCTTGCACCCTAGCCAAGCGGAAAAGTCCCGCTCAAACTCCATGGTAACGTTTGTCCCGGACATGGCGCGATTGTGAAGGACTTCCAGAACCGCCATGTCATCTTCCTCAGTGAGGATTGGCCAAGTGAACATGTCTCCAGGCGCCTGCGAAACAGCAGGATCGCCCCCGAAGAGAGCAAGCTTATTGCTCATTGGTCTCGATCTCCTTAAATAATTAAAGATTTATTATTAAAGATTTATTATTAAAGAATTGGGGTTAGGTCTTTAGGTTTGTTTCTGTCTTCAAAAGCTTTCTGCCAAAAACCTTCTGTAAACGGCCATTTCCTTGCGGTACAGCAAGAACAGGTCCCCGCCGTTTACAAAATAATCCCTAAAGCCTGGCTTCACGGGAAACTCATTCACTTTTCTCATCAAGTCAAAGTCCCAGATCTGGATCATGTCTTTTCCAGCAACCACGAACTTTCCTATCTCACCAGCCGCCCTAATAATTTCCCGCTCCCTTTGGGCGGAGTTGGCGTCTTCTACTATCTGCTGAACCCGGAGCGCCTTTGAGTTGCCCATCTCGGCAAACCCGGAGCTTGAGCTAAAGAATCCGAAGTCAGCTTTCTCGCCGTCATGGCATACGGCAAACAGGTAGGTGTCAGAATCTACTTGCCCTATGATCTCGGCCAGGTTGCCCTTTACGGGAAGCTCAATTTTTCGGACGCAACCAAGCGTGACAGGATCCAGCTCCGCAAGCACAGCCGCGCTTTCTTTAGGCGGGTAGCTCCTGCAGTCGGCGTGGATGTCAGATCCGGCAAAGATCCGGCCCTGGTCGTAGAACAGTGATTGTATTATAAAATCTCCGATTGGATCCTGGCAAAATATTGTCTCGCCAGTAGAAGGCGTGTGCTTTATCGCAATGCTCCCAAGGGTGCCGTAATGGTTGCTGCACACGTAATATATGGACTTTTCGTCTTTGCAAACTGTTATGGGCCTCATGGCGTTAGAGGGCGGCTGAACCACTATCCTGGGATTTTCCGGGAAGAATGGCCTAATGCTTGGATCGTACTCCACCAGCTGGCCAGTGGTGTAGACCGACATGTAGATCAAGCCGTCAAGGGTAATGGCAACAAGAACCTCCCCGCCCCGCATCGCGGCCTTGCCCATGTCCGAAGTCTGTCCAGTCTTAAGATCAACCTCGCAGAACCTCTGGGTTATAAACGGGGTTAGCAAGATCCGATCATCGCTTATCTTCTCTAGGCAGTCCATCGAAGCTATGGAATCCGTAGGAAGCCTCTTGGACGAAAGTATTGTCTTTGCTTCAGGGTCTATGCGGTAGAAGAATCCGTAGATATTTATGCAAAGCATGATCCCGCTCTCAGCCAGAGCGAAGTGTATATACTGGGCGTCTGGGATCTCAAGGATCCGCTCCGCCTTGTTCGTCTCAGTATCCCAGCAGTAAAGCTCCGAGTTTCCAAAGTAGGTGTTTCTTGTCCCGTAGATCTTGTTCCCCCGGGCGCAAAACCACATCGCCTCGGCGCTTGGCATGCCTGTGATATCACTCAAGCCCGTTTCGGGGTCAAACCAGCCCTTTGTTGAGACATAGATTTTGCCATCCCTCATGATAGTAGAAACTTGCAATTCCGGGTTTTCCTTTTCCGGATAGATGATCCCGCCCAAAGGCTCAAACTCCAGCGCCCTTGGATTCCAGCGCATGAAGGCGTAATTGGGGGAGTTGAAAGCCAGGGTGTAGGTGCCGTCTCCGTTTGGGTAGTGGACAGTAAAGTAATTGCCTCTGTCTGTTACGTTTTCGCTGAAGGTCTTGAGTATCGTCCTGGTGTCTACATCAAAGCAAAAGGCTATGAAGGTCAAGGATTTCTGGGAGTATGAGCCTCCCAGTATCGTCCTGGTTGTCTCGTCATAGATGAATCCCGAAAAGGCCAGGGACTTCTCAAGCCCGGTTTCATATCTTTCGATCTCGCCTGTCTCTAGATCCAGGCACAGGAGCTTGCTGGTATATCCGCATAGCCACATTTTGTTGTTGCCAGCATATGCTGTGCCGTAAAACCCGAACTCTTCCTTGTCGGGGTCAAACCTGAAGGTTTTGCATCCTCCGGATTCTGTGACCAGCACGGCCAAGCAGCCGGAGTTGTAGTTCCAGGTGGAAAACCAGTACCTGGCTTCACCGGTTTCAGGATCTGTTCCCGCGTATCGCAGGAAGGTGTTGACGAAAGGATCTCGTGAAGCCGGGAGGGGTGTTATTAAAGGGTTCAATCTAAGGCCTCCGCAGGAGAATATTTGCGTTTCGCTCCAGCTTGTCCACAAAAGATATGCCGTCAGGCACGAAGTCCGGGGCGAAGTTCAGTTTGACTAGCTGGGGCTCGATGTACTGCAAAGGGGCGAGGCTGCCAAAAACAATCCTGTCGGCGCCAGCCGCCTCGACTAGCCGCTTGATCCCGCCATTGAGGGCGTACAAGCGGGTGAAGTCATAATACACTCCGCCCCGCCGCTTTTGTGTTGCATCTTTAAGGGCCAGAGCAATGTGTTCTGACGGGCCGTTTGATATAACTATGTCAGCCTCGCTGTTTTGGATTAGCGTTTTGAAATCGCTGACGCCAGGGTTCTCAGCCACATCCATCCAGTGCCTTTGCCTTATGTTCTCCAAGGCGCACGGGATCTGCACTGGAACGTTCAACTTTGCCGCAAGATCAACAAGCTCCAGGCTTTCGGGGCATCCCAAGCGGTATGCGTGGTACGCTGGATAAAGCCTCAAAACCCGAAAACCCAGTCGCTCAACACAAACTAAAAAGTCCTCGCGCCAGCCGGGGTAGGTTGGGTTTATCACGCAAGCCGTGACATAATAGCTGGGGTCGATGCCTTTTAACAAGGGCGCAAGCTCCAGGTTGCCTTGCATGGCGTCCCGGTAAAACACGGCGTTAATGTTTGAGACAACCGAGAGGGATATGCCGGCCTTGCCCAGGGTCTCGAAAACCCGCTGGGCTGATTCAAATGGAAGCTTTCGGAATGGATAGTGCCCGGCGTAGGCGTGAAAGTCAATCAGCATGGAGAGGCCTTCTTTCCAGATACCGCTCAAAGCGCTTGCCGCATAGTATCGTCTTCTTGTTTTCCTCAGATATATCGGCGCCTAGCAGCTTTCCTATGCCAGCCTCATAGGACATGTCAGTGCCAAACAAAAGCCGGTCCGCGCCAAGGAGAGAGACGGCCCGCTCTATCATGCCCTGGTCGCATACGCTTCCGCTGATGTCAGCATAGATGTTTGGGCAAGGCGCTATGGCCTTGATCGACCATTCCCAGTCACCGCCTCCCCCAATGTGCGCGTAGATGAACGCCTGCTTGGGATGCTCCGCCGCCGCAAGGGCGAAGTGGGTTCCATGGGATATGAAAGGCTGGGTTTCAGGCTGGTAATTCAGCTTTCCAGAGTGCTCAAGGATGGGAATGTCCAGGGACTCGCAAAGATTAATCACGTCACGTATTGCGGGATCGGAGATGAGGTACTGGTTGTAGAGCTTAACACCGACAAACCCCAGCTCGTTTATGCACCGCTTGATCTCGATCTCAGACTCTAGGCGGTATCCGGGATTTACGAAAGCCATGCCGTAGATCAAGCCCTTGTGCAATTGGGTGGCCTCAAAGACGGCATCGTTGTGCCGCCTAACCAGGTCGGGAGGGCATTCTGGCACCATCACCGGGTTTGAGCATACCAGCGCGTCCATGCATGTGGCCTTTGCCATTGTGACAAGCTCAGACAGCCTGGCTTGATCTAGGTTGCCGGATTGGTCAAGCCAAACGTGCTCGTGCCAGTTGACCACCCGGTTTTCGGCGAAGATTTGCATTAGGTCGGACAAGAAAAGAACTCCTTTCTCAAGGAAATCAGCCTTTAACCGCCCCAGAGAGTATGCCTTTGACAAAGTACTTCTGCACGAACGGGTAAATCGCTATGATAGGAGCGGCAACCATGACTATCGCGGCCATCTGGAAGTTCTCTAGCGGCGGAGGAGGCTCGGTTCCCAGGGGCTGGACGTCAGCCCTCAGCGTCTGCTCCATTACAATGGCACGAAGCAGGTACTGGAGAGTCCACTTGTTGCTTCCCCGCATGTATATCATGACATTGAACCAGGAGTTCCAGTAAGAAAGAGCGTAGAACATGGCTATTGCCGCTATCGTGGGCACAATCGCGGGAACTGTGATAAGAAACAGCTTATGGAATTCCGTCGCCCCGTCAATGGAAGCCGCTTCGTATATCCCAGGAGGGATTGCCTCGATCTGGCTTCTCACCACTATCACGTAGAAGATGCTCAAAAGCCCTGGCAGTATCAGAATGGCATAAGAGTCTCCAAGCTTGAAGTAGTTGGTGTTTATGATGTAGCTTGGGATAACCCCGCCTGAAAAGTACATGGTGACAAGAAAATAAAAAGTCACAAACTTCTTGCCGACAAAGGTCGTGCTCATGGCGTAGGCGGCCGAGACGGTCACGGCCAAGGCGCCTATGGTTCCGGCAACTGTAATAAATACGGTGTTTCCCAAGGTTCTAAGGAAAACCCCGTTTCTCATGGACAAGATATCCTGGTATGACCTGGTCTCCCAGCCTATGGGGAATATCGTGACGCGGTTTTGGATCACGGCATTCTTCTCGCTAAGAGAAACAGCCAGGATGTTCAAGACCGGCAGGAGTATCGTGCATAGGACCAAGGAAATGACGAGGTAGCCGAAGACTTGGAAGCAGACTTCCGATTTGGACATCTTCACGCGCGATCACCCCTTAGAGCGTGATTTCAGCAAAGGCCAATTTAGCGATTTACCAATTTACCATAAAGACCAGCCCGCGTACTTCTTCGCAAGGCGGTTCGCGTTGAAGACGAGGATGAAGTTGGCGAGCGACTGGGTGAAGCCTACAGCGGATGAAAGAGAGTATTGAGGAACCCCGCTGTCAGGGAATCCCAGCCTGTAGGTGTAGGTGCTAATCACATCGCCCGTTTCGTAGAGCATTGGATTGTAAAGCAAAAACACCTGGTCAAAGCCGATGCTCATGATTGATCCAAGCTGGAGAACAAAAAGGACTATAATAATGTTTCTAAGCCCTGGGAGGGTTATGTGCCAAGCCTGGCGCATCTTTCCCGCGCCGTCAACGGCGGCCGCCTGGTACAGCTCCTGGTCAATGCCGGCCAGCGCCGCTATGTAGTAGACAGCGGACATCCCAAAGCCCTTCCATATGCCCGATATTATGAGAAGGGGCTGAAAGAAGCTTGACTTTGAGAGAAAGTATATAGGCTCAAACCCAAAGAATTTGATCGCGTTGTTTACCATGCCCGTGGACGGCGAGAGTATCGACCTTATTATGCTGGCCGCCACCACCCAGGAGATGAAGTAGGGGAGATAGCTGACGGTCTGGGCAAACTTCACGAACTTCTTTGAGCGGAGCTCATTTATGACAAGGGCGAATATTATAGGAAACGGGAACCCGAACAAGAGGTTTCCAATGTTAATGAGAAGGGTGTTTTTCATGACCCTCCAGAAATTTGGATCGCGCAAAAACAGCTCGAAGTAGTGAAATCCAGCCCAATCGCTGCCTAAGATCCCCTTTGCGGCCTTGAAGTTCTTGAAGGCTATCAAGACGCCGTAAATAGGCATGTAGTTGAACATGAACAGCAGGATTATGGCAGGGGCCAGGATCACGTACTTGGGCAGGTCAAGCTTCAGCTGCGCCAGCAGCGGCTTTTTGCGCGTTGTCGCGGCAGCTCCTATGGTGGCCATGTCGCAGCCTCCCTTGGGTTTTTAGAGCATATCCCAAAAGTGATTCGAGTGCCTGAAAAGTCCGGCAATACAGGGCAGTTTTGGGATATGACTTATGAAGCGCGGGCATGGATATCCATGCCCGCGCTGAATTGCATTGCTTTGCATAATCTTATAAAGGCATTAAATCCCGTACTTTGCCTTTGCCGCTTCCACCGCCGCTGACCTCGCGTCAGCGATATCCTGGTTTTCGCTTATAATGCGCAAGCGTTGCGCCTCAAACTCTTCAAGGGTAATCTCGCCTGTCACAGCGCGGGAGATGTAGCTAATAAGTTCCTCTCTCAAAGAGGTCTCGCGGTTTAGCAAGTCATCCGGGATCTGCTCTGCCACTTCAAGAGGATTGTATCCCGCCTTGCCCATGGTCTGGCCTGAGACCTTCTCAAAGGATTCCCTTGCCTTGGCGTAATAGGATTCCAGATCTTCCGCTGTGACTCCAGGAACGTCCTGATGGAAAGTCTGATGGAAGGTGTAGTAGAACATGTCTATATGGTTAGGGAAGAAGAAGTTGAAAGTCCTGAGAACTGAATAGTAGGAACCTGGCTCTGGCAATTGCTTGTCAGGAGCGCTGAGCGCCACTGGCTGGCCAGTCGCGTCATACTCGAAGTCCTGGCCCAAAACCCCAAAGAATGTGAGGTCGCGATAGCCCTTGTCCGATGCCATGAACTCCAGAAACTTCACTATGCCTGGGAGCTTTGCGTCATCTACGTTGGCGTTGATGCCAAAGGTGTACATGCCGCCAAGGCTGTCCATTGAATAGTATCCGTCAACTCCCACGCCCTCGGCTACAGGGATCGGGATGTCAATGTAGCGGGCTGACGCAGGAAGGCTTCCGCCAAGGATTCCGCCCACGCTTCCGCTGGAAGCGCCATTCGCGTTGTTGGCTATGATAAGCGGGCTCATGGTTCCACGCTTTTCGCCTTCTTCTCCGCTTGTTGTGGTAACCCATTCAGGATCAAGCAATCCTTCGGACATCATTTGCTTGGCCCAGGTGACCAGCTTTGTGATGTTGCCGTCAGCCCAGGAAAGGCGGGTCTGCCCGTCTTCGGGATAGTACTTGACAACGTTCCAGGATGTGTTGAACATGTCATAGAGCCAGAAAGATCTGAAAGTAAAGCCAGGGGCTATGAAAGGCGTGCTGTCTGGGTGGAGCGCCTTGACCTTCCTTGCCGCTTCCGCCAGATCGTCAGGCGTCTTTATGGCCTCAGCCAAGGTCTCGTACGTGTAGCCGGCCTCTTCCAGAAGATCAAGGCGGGCCTGGATCATGTGGTTGTCATGGTTGGCCGTGATGCTCTGAAGCGCGTAGGTCACGCCGTCATCAGATTTCAGCGCTTCGCGCTGCTTGTCATCGTAAAGGCCAGAAATGGCAGATGAGTTCGCGATTATGTCATCCAGGGGCTTGAACATCCCCTGCAAGCCGTAATACTTCATTTTTGGAGCGCCAGCGCCGTCAAAGAACTCGATCAGGTCAGGAATGTTGCCTGAGGACATCATGAGCTCAAACTGCTGGGCTGTGTCCATGTACTCTGGAACCTCGACTACGTCAAAGTCCAAGCCGGTATTCTCGCGAACATAGTTTAGGACTATGTTGTTGCTTATGTCGCTGCCAGGCATGACTTCTGGCGAAACGCTTGTGTTGAGGCAGTACCAGAACGTAAACTTGGGATAGCTTTCCTCAGGCGCTGGAGCGGCAGGATCGGCGCTTTCAGCAGCCGGGGTGTCGGCGTTCGCGACTGATGGCGCCGCCGTGGCGGGGGCGCCTGATGAACAGGCTGGCAATACAAGCATCAAGAGCGCTAGAACGGCCGCCAGGATGGATCTTGCAGAGATCGTTTTTCTTTTCATGTTTTGTACCCCTTTCTATAATAGAGCCCGCTCGCGTTTTAAGTTGCGAGCAAGCGTTTTGCCAAATAAATAAAACTTAAAAAATTTAATAAATAAAACTTAAAAAATTAAATAAAAAAACTTGAAATTCAAAGCGTTTAATCGGAGATTTCGAGATATGCCTAAAGCTCCGCCGCGTCTGCGATGGCTTTGAGAAGCTCTACGCTTTTTACGTAAAACGAGTAATCCCTGGGCGCTTTTCCAGACTTAAGCATCTCGGCAAACTCGTTGGGGCAGACGTGATGGTAGTCCATGGGAACATTGAAGCTTTGGGTTTTATCATTCAAGACAGTCACCCTAAGGTCGGCCATGTCAGGAGAAGTCATTATTACAGAACACTTGTCGGGATATGCTACAATAGCCTCAACAGATTCCCCATTCCTAAACGCGCTGACGGAGGTGAAGCCTGGGCCGCACAGGGCAAGCAAAGTTTCAACCGCGTGGATCCCATAGAACCAATATCCGTCATACTCGCTTTTCCTGTCAGCGGCATAGGATACAATGACAGTAGAGCCAGGAAGAATCGCTTGAGCCACAGGCTTCAAACCTTGGAGGGCCTTGAGGCTGCTGCCGCCCGCTAACAGTATCTTGTTGGCCTTAGCCGTTTCAGCGATAGCATTTGCCTCTTCAACCGACAGGGTGAACGGCTTGTCAATATAGAGCGGCTTTTTTGCTTCAAGAACCTTCATGGCTGGAGAAAAGTGAGCGGAGCCTCTTCTCAAGACGATTGCCACAGCGTCGCTCTTGGCTATAAGCTCTTCCTCGGTATCGCAAAGCTCAAGGCCAAACTCCTGGCGCAACGAGCCAGCCGCCTGGGGGTCATCAGCCCCGTGGATATAGCTTATTGATAAGCCGGGGTGAAGCTTGTCACGGTTAAAGGCCTCGCAAAAGAACCTGGCGTGCGAGCTCTGCGCTCCGATAAGTCCGAGATTCGATTTTATAAGCGTCACGTCCTTTCATGGTTGCATAGGGGGTCTGGGCTGGATTCCAAGGGCGCTGGATAAGGCTGATTGATAAGGCTGACCGATAAGGCTGGGAGATTGATAAGGCTGATCGCCTTGCTTTTGAATAAAAATCATCAGTTTTCGAGAAATTGGCTTGAAGGAGCAGGAATGCTTGCGTCGTGCTGAAAAACGCGCATTGTGTCGGGATTTAGTGCATAATGACGAAACAACAGATTGATTATATATTATCATCTGAAACATGTCAACAAATCTGGCCAGGCATTTAATGGATATATGAAGCTCTTATTTTTTCGCCACAAGCCAGCCCTCGCAACATGGGACACTGTTATGGCCAGAAAATTGTAAATAAAAAATCGGTTTTTGAATTTCTTGAAAAAAATCTTTGGCAGCTTTTTAGAAAACTCATATTTATTAAGTAAAACACTTGGGATAAGCGAAAGATGTTCGCGGCCACGGCTTTATTGCAGGCGCTCGATGGCGCAAAAAGGCTTGTCTAAGACGCCGTGAGCGTTTTGAAAAGAAATAAGTGAGAGATTATTTGACAAATATAATCGCTGGATGTATAATGTAAATCGCAAGATTTTTTTGGGCGTTTCACTGACAAGCATGAGTTGATTTCTGACTGGAATTTCATACGGTTAGGGTGCTCGCTGGAAGAGCATAGTTTGGACGGAACCCCTTTGGGATTTGATTATCATAATCAAAAGTAGCCAAACTATGGCGTCTTGACAAAGACGCATACAGCAATCCGGAAGAACTAAGCAGGTTCGAAACCTGCCCCTGGCCCTTGCAATTCGATAAGAAGAACGCAAGATGCATTTGTCAATATAATAAAGAAGGAAGCGAGCAGACAACAACCGGAAACGAAAAATACAACAAATTTAATCGCCAGGCATATAATGAAATGGTTGGCATATAAAGTGCGAGATTTAAAGGATTAATAAGTTTGTAACAAGATTTGCTTGTTGACTAAAATTTTTCGATGGCTAGGATACGCTTTAGTTGGGCATAATTTATACTGAAACATTAGATCTTTATGCTGGTTTTATCAAGAGCATATCCTCAAATTAATTCCGATTGGCAATTGATAAACCAACCCGAGAACAAAAATTTCCAAACCTGCCCCTGGCCTTTGCAACAAAAAAAGGCCGTTGATTTTTTGAATTCCTGACCGAGGTAGCTTAATGGCAGAGCGTAAATGCGCCTTGTTGCACTTGAGGGAAAAGAGTTTTCTTTTCGCTCAATCCAGTGTTGCTCGCAAGCGTTTCTTGAATTCGCATGCGGCTGTAAAGGCGCTAACAGCAAACTTCCCTTATAATCCCTTAATGGATATGTGCAGGTTCGATTCCTGCCCCCGGTCATATTGTTCGTGATACACTCTGGCAAACGGCATTTGCAAACGGCATTTGCGATAAAAGCGAGGCGGTTGGCATGAAAGAATCCTTTTTGGCAGTCATGGAAGAGCAGCTGCAGAAGTACAATGTTTCCGTTACCGAGAATGGCGCCACCGGGTTTCGCACTACTGGCAACGCGCTTTTGGATCTCAACTTTTCAGTGGCTACCTTGAGGTACGCATCTGAGACAGAAATAGCCGAGAGATTTAAGAAGGCATTTTTTGAAGACAAGCTTATGGCATTGAAGTGGCTGTTCTTTGCTAGAGACGTGCGTGGAGGGCTGGGCGAGCGCAGGCTTTTCAGGGTTGCCTTTTCGGAGATGGCAGAGTCTATGCCAGAGTACGTGATGCCGCTTGTGGACTTGATCCCGTTTTACGGCAGGTATGATGACATGTGGCCGCTCCTTGGCACGACGCTTAAGGGCAGAGTAATGGGAATAGTAAAAGCTCAAATGGCGCAGGACCTAGAAAGTCAAAGCGCGTCTATACTGGCGAAATGGCTGCCGTCTATCAACTCAAGCTCAAAAGAGACGAAGCGGATTGCGAAAATTGTCAGGCGAGCTCTTGGAATGACAGACGCAGAGTACCGCAAGACGCTTTCGTCCCTCAGAAGGAAGATAGACGTAATAGAATGCAAGATGTCCAGCAAGCGATGGGGAGAGATAGATTACGAGGCGGTTCCGTCTAACGCCAACATGATTTACAGGAAAGCGTTTGTCAGAAATGACGAGGAGAGACGCAAGATTTTTTTGGAAGCGCTTTCGGCTGGCGAGGCAAAGATAAACGCGAGCGTTCTTTTTCCGCCTCAGATTGTTCAAGGGTACTGCGACGGGAACACGCTGAAAGCGGAAGATCCAGCCATTGAAGCGCTTTGGAAAGCCTTGCCTGACACTGTTGGCGGCGAAAACAACTCCATTGTTGTAGCTGACGGATCTGGAAGCATGCTTGGAATGATCGGCAAAACAAACGTGTCCGCCCTTAATGTCGCAAACTCCATTGCCATATACTTCGCTGAAAGGGCCTCGGGCCTGTTCAAGAACAAGTTTATCACATTCTCTGAAAGGCCTCAGTTTGTCGACTTGAGCAAAGGAAAGTCGCTCCGCGAAAAGATCCAAATCGCCATGCTGCACTCGGAGGTCGCCAACACAAACATCGAAGCCGTTTTTGAACTGATATTAAGCACAGCTATAAGGGGCCAAATGACGCAATCAGATCTGCCAAAAAACATAATCATAATCTCTGACATGGAATTTGACGCTTGCGTCACGCTCACCTTAAACACCAGGCCAGACAGCAGGCTTTTCGATGTTGTAAAGGACAAGTACAAGAGGCATAACTACAAGCTTCCCAGGCTGGTATTCTGGAATGTGAACAGCAGGACAGGAACAATCCCGGTGATAGAAAACAGCCTTGGCGTCGCGTTGGTTAGCGGATTCTCAACCAATATCATAAGAATGATCCTAAATGGAAGCAAGCTCGATCCCTATGAAGCTCTGGTTGAGTCGCTGAACGTTGAGAGGTACGCGCCGATTGAGGAAGCGCTGAAAGAGGCTGGAGTCTGCTGAAAAATGAAAAAAAGCATATCCCAAAATTATATCCGAGGCGCCGAAAAAATCCGGATGTTTGCTCGCAGAAGCCCGAGCAAACTAGTTGAAGCATTCGCCAGGATTTTTTCGGCGCCATTTCGGAATTTTGGGATATGCTCTAAAAGCGGCGAATTTCAAGTCTTTGTGACTTGATTTTCGCCGCTTTTTTATTTTTTGAAGCCAAACCTAAGCGCGTATGCCAAAATGGCTTTAAAATGGAAAAGCCGCGCTGGCTTGCTCATGCTTGATCGTTAAAGCTGAAACAAGCATAGCTTGGCACCGTGTGCCTTCCCCAATTTACGGGAGGAGAGTAGGTCAGGGGGCTTGCGCCCCCCTTCCCCTCGAGGAACAGGACGTGAAAGTTTCCCTTCATCCTGCTCGAGCACGTAGAACCTGCAGCTGGCTAGTGGTGCCTGTGATGCCTGTGGTGCCTATCCAACCGCAGAGAGTCTACTCCACATCACCCTTTCGGGCGGCTTTCGCAGAAAAGTTCAAAGCAGTGCTTGTGCGTCAAAACTTTGCGCGCGGCACAGCTTACCCCCGATGCTGTCACGTTTACTATCTCATATTGGTAGTCCTCTGTTGAGTCCATGGGGAGGCCGCACAGGTGGCAAAGCCCCTTCTGTCTGGTCCAGACTTCCTTGAATGGGCTGGACAAGTGCTTCTTGGCTCTCGCTAGCTTGCGCTTCGAAAAGTATTCAGGGTCAAGGTATGGGTTTTTGTCCAATTTCAGTGCCGTGTGCCGGATTATCTTGATGTCTGAAAGGGATATCAGCTTTGTGTCGCCGTCGCAGAAGACCCATTTCCGGTTTCCGACTTGATGCCAGTACTTTGCGGCAATCCATCGCTTGCCTTTCTTTGGGTGCCTCCGCTTGGCCCATTGCCAAAGCATCTTGAACAAAATGTAGTCCACGTGCGAGAACGTCTCCTTGGCGCATACTGGCTGATGGTAGTTGCCCCAGCCTCTCAGTGTCTGGTTCAGGAGTATTATGAGGGTTTTCTGCGGCAGGGCCTTGCCCTTTCGCAGGATCTTCTCGGACAGGGTTGACGTTATTGACTTTATGGCCTTCTTTGAGGGTTTTATCAGGAGCTTCCCTTTGTACTTCCGGAAGTTCCATCCAATCAGGTCGTATCCGTCGTTGATATGCGTTATGAGCGTTTTCGTGGGGGAGAGCTCCAGCCCCCTGGTCAGGAGGATGACTGTGAGGCCAGCTTTTATGTTTATGGCGTCGCCATAGGTGACCGCCGTGATCACGAGGTCGTCCGCGTACCTTATCAGGTTCACTTTCTGCCCCTTGTAATTGGCGTGAAGGAAGTCTTCTATTCCGTCCAGGGCCAGGTTTGCGAGAATCGGCGATATGACTCCGCCTTGCGGGGTCCCCTCATCGGTCGGGAAAAGATCCCTTCCGTAGACGTATCCCGCCTTCAGGAACTGCTTGAGCACGGTTTTGTCCATGGGCACGTTCTCCAACAGCCAGTCGTGGCTTATGTGGTCGAAGCATCCCTTTATGTCGCCCTCCAGCACCCATTCCGCCCTGTTCCCGGCCGCCGTGCAGATGAAAATCTGCTGCATGGCGTCGTGGCAAGAGCGGCCTTTGCGGAATCCAAACGATCTCTTGTCTGCGGTCACTTCCGCCACCGGGTCGAGCCCGATTGCGTACAGCGCCTGCATGGCTCTGTCATGCATTGTGGGTATCCCCAGCGGACGCTTCTCCTTCTTGCCTTTCTTTTCGATGTATACCCTCTTGAGCGGCTTTGCCTTGTAACCCTTGTCCGTGAGGCATAGGGCGGCCTTCATTTTCTGCGCTGGCGTTGACCAAAGAACCTTGTCGACGCCTGGCGTTCTCTTTCCCTTGTTTGTTGTGACCTTCCGCACAGCGAGCAGTTTCGCGCAACGCGAGTGAGCCAGAAGATACTGAAGCTTTTTCACCGTTCGCCATTTCTTTTCCGCGGCGGCCTTGGCGATCCTGGCTTGCAGCCGACTAACCAGTTGTTCCGCATGCTTCCAGTTGATGGATGTCCATTCTACATGGAGGGCGGCCCGGTTTGGCAATGCCTCGGACGCAGAGTTTGCGACCCGCCGTTGACTATTTGCCATTTGTTGGTTTGCCTCCATTTTCGCCATGCGGCGCCTTGGGCAAGTCAGCCCCCTTTCAGGGCAGGGCATGAACCCCTATCCGCCCCATTACAGGGCGGCATTCGCTTTTTGCCCGTTCCTTTACCCCCTGCTTCAATTTCTTCGCCTTACGGCGTCGATACCCAAGCCCTGCGGTGTAGCCAAGGCTTGGGAAGGCATGGGGCTTGCCGTGTTCCGCTTGACTAATAATGTGGACGCTTTAGAAGCCGCCTTTGAGCCGGGAGCATTGTGTCCACTTGCGAGGGAACCGCACAATTTCCCCCGCCAACTCCGTACCGATTTGGTCCGAGCTCGTTGATACCTATATAGGCTCGCGATTTTCACGACTCTTGCAGCGGTGAGCATGTGTTCTTCATGGCGCCCTTATCCTGGCGGCTGCTCCGGCATAGGCATCCGAACTTCCCCGCTTTGTCATGCACGCTTCCCACCCCCCAGTTACCCGGAACGCAGGGTGCAATAGGATTACCCCAAGTGGATGGGGTAGCCGACTGTCGACAATTATTCAAGCGACTTTCGCGTCGCAGTACGCGCTAAATGGTCTTTTGCCTAAGTTCTTGCATGTTCAAGATGTACTTCATGAACTGAATGATAAAAATCTTTGAATCCAAAGAAAGCTTGTCATATAGGGATTGGTGCTCTTCCGACAGGAAGTCGGCCTTTTCCTTGTTCGCGTTCAAGTCATACATATCGCCGTTTCCTGTCAAGAGCCATTCCTTGTTGATGCTGAACGTGGTGCAAATGTTGTTTACAAATACATCCAGAGGCTTTCTTATTCCCAATTCGTAATTGGAGTAGGCTTTTGGAGTTGATCCTATTCTTCTTGCGAACTGGGTTCTGTTCAATCCATGCTCATTCCTGATTAAAGCAAGCCGGTCTTTAAGCTCCATCCGTGGTTAGCTCCTCGCTTTTGTAGAATAGAAAAGTTGTAAGCGCATATCCTGAAATTCCAAAAAAAGGCGCAAGGGAAGTCGTGCCACGCTCTAAAATGAATTTTTGGGTACGCTTTAGAACCAAGCGTTATTGGGCGTCAGTGCCCTTATCGTCGTCATCGCCATCGGGCTGAGGGCTGTAACCCATTTCTGCCAAGATTTTGGCTACAGAAGAGGCTGAAATCTTGTATCCTTGGTCTTGAAGCGCTTTTGCCAGCTTTCTTTGGCTGCAGCTCTCCAAAGGCGGGTTGCCGGGATTCTCGCTTGTTTCAGGATAGATTAGCGCCTTGATTGCGGCCTTATCTCTTCGTCAACCAAAACCGTCTTAAATCGCCCGCCGCCCAGCCTTCTAATCCGGTCAGGGTCATTGCCGTATTTGTCGTCGTCATCACCGTCGCCGCCCGCGCGAACCAACTCCGCGTTTGAGGTTTGGTTATCGAGCCCAAGCAGCTCTTTATGCCCTTTGACTATCACTGATTTTGAGACGCCAGTTGCTTCGGATACAAGCTTTGCCCCTCCATAGCCTAAAACGTCTGCGAAGGCGGCAACATATTGCCTTCTTGAGCGCTCATTCAGAAAGGGATTCATGATCTTGTAATGCTGCTTGACAATGCGCAAGAGAATGTCATTGTCCACCAATTTGATTATGTCTTTGCCTGTGTCCATATCATCCCCCCTTGCGCCTGCGATTTGTGTTTTTTGCCTGAGTAGGCCGCCCGGAAGCGATACCTAAGTTTTCGCTTCCGGGCTATATTCCTGCCTGTTTTTAATTATAGACAAGGAAGCCGAAAAATACACAGGTGGCTTCAATAAACGCGCTGAACGCTAGCGCAACGAGCGTTTGCTTTGATATGTAACGCTTTACAGAATCTCTGTCGCCTTGAGCCATTCGTAGGCGATCAGCCCATGGCCGAGATCGGTCGGGTGCACTCCGTCCTCTGAGATGGCGGAAGCGGGGTAGCCGGAAACTGCGTACCCTCCCAAGATGCCATCAAGGGGAAGGTAGTAATCGGCGAATTCCCTAGCCAACTTTCTGGCTATCTGGATTCTGGGATCCAGGACAGGGCGCCAATTTGGGTTCAGGCCAGATATAGGAAGGAGAAAAGGCTCGAGAATGATGATTCCGACATCGGGCAGGTCATCTCTGATTTTCTCCAGAAGGATGCGGTAGTTGTTCTCGTAAATTTTAGCTGTTACGGCGTCTGCGGCGTTGTCGATAGCGCTCCAGGCATCGTTGATGCCAATGAGGATCGAGATGAAGTCGGGCTTTACAGCCAAGAAATCTTCTTCATAGCGGTTCAGCAGGTGGATGGTCCTGTCGCCTCCAATGCCTCTGTTTACGAATTTGACAGTCGAGCTTGGCATAAGCGATGTGTAAACCTCAAACACCTTTCTGGCGTATCCCCACCCGTGCTCGCGCTCTCTTCTGCCGACGTCTGTTACAGAGTCCCCTTGGAAAAGGACGGTCTTGCCGTTAAAAATGTCGTTCAACCTTAAACCCTCCCAGCGTTATATATATCTGCGCCTAAGAGCATATCCAATAGAAATTTTGGGATACGCACTAATGGCGCAAGACCATTATAGCATCAAACAGCTAAAGCATCAACGCAATTTGTGGGAGAGATGTTTTGGACAAATTGGCTGGGCTGGCAGGGGCGTTTAGAGAGATCTTAGCTCTGGTTTTTTTCAAGCAAAAAAAAACTTTAAAAACCTATTGACCTTGACGTTACGTCAACGATTATACTCACTATTGAAAAGGGGCTGGATGATACGTGGAGCGCACAATAAAAAAGCTGGCGCAGATGTCGGGAGTTAGCGCTCGAACGCTTAGGTGGTATGAGGAATGCGGCTTGCTCAAGCCTAAGCGCCTAAGCACGAACGGTTACAGGATTTATGGGGATGACGAGGTTGATCGCTTGCAGCAGATATTGTTCTACCGAGAGCTGGGCTTTCAGCTCGAAGAGATAAGGTCGATTCTCCTCTCTCCCCAGTTTGACAGGGAAGCGGCGCTAGAGAAGCATCTCGTGGCGCTGCAGGAAAAAAGGCGCCAACTGGACATTCTTGTTATGAATGTTGAGAAGACGCTAAAATCAGCGAGGGAGGGAACAGCCATGAGCGACGAGGAAAAGTTCGCGGGCTTCACCAAGGGTCTTGTAGAAGAAAACGAGAAATCCTACGGAAAGGAGATCCGCGAGAAATACGGGAGCGAGGCGGTTGAAAAAGCCAACGCCAAGGTGATGGGAATGAGCAAGGAAAAGTGGGCCGAGTCAGAGGGCCTCAGGGTAAAGTACACAGAAGCTCTCAAAGAGGCCATGGCAAAAGGCGATCCAGCGGGAGCTGAAGCGAGGAAGGCTTGCCTTCTGCACGGGCAGTGGCTCAGTTTCTTTTATGACGGGTACTGCAAAGAGTACCACCTGGCAATCTCACAGATGTACGTGGACGATTCGAGGTTCAACGACTACTATGAGGCGATTGCGCCAGGCGCGGCGCTGTTCTTGAGGGATGCGGTCAAAAGCTACTTCGGGGAGTAAGATCGAGCGCTGGCGCTCAAGACCGCATCGTACCGGAAGCGAGATTTGACAGGTTGCAAAAGAGCCCGCCATTGACACTGGCGGGCTCTTGTTTTATGCGAAAGATAGCATGCTTTGCAACGCAATTTGGCCAAATGGGATGACAAATGACTGCTTGTTAATGTTAGATATCAAACATTTGGCATTTCAAAAAACATCTTCAACACATTCCGGCAAAAAAAAGCTTGTTCGTTCCCAATGCTCAATGTTGCCTATAACACTGCCAAATGTAGCCGCGTTAGCAATAATTTGAACTTTGGGCACTTGGGTGAAAAGATGATTGACTCTTGAGCTGATATTGCCATAATCTGCAATGCGGTTTACTGCCCGAAGTCGACCCAAAACGCCAAAAAAGCTTAACAAGCCCAAAAAGTCCTTGTGCGTTTACCTGAAAAGCTGTATAATAACCTTGCAACCAATTTGGTTAAATGGGATGACGAATGAATAGATGACAAGCGAGAATGAATCACTGGCAGACCAAATCATAAGAGTCGCGGAGTCGCTTGGATTTGCGGATGAGAAGGTTCTGGGCACTTTGCGGATTTTGATAGATAGCATTGCCTCACCAGATTCCTGCGACAAAGAAGTTGACACAAATGACCTTGGCAGGGAGATTTTGCATGAATCAGTGTGGCAATATGTAAGGGTGGAGCATGCAAAGCTTGTGGCGCAAGGCAGAAATCCTGCTGTATGCATCTACACAGATGAGTCGATGCGCATGTTCTTCTCTGATGATCCGGAAAGCTCAAGAAGACTCAGAGTCTATGGCCGAACGGCAATGACAGTGCTGGTTTCTATAGGCGACAAGACGTTTATGCTGGATCAGCAAGTCTATGGCACCCGGCTTGAACCCAGCCAGATAAGGAAGATCAATTTGGCTAGAGACGAAACAAACTCGAGATCGGAAATTCTGAGAGAGGAAATCTACGGATTGGATTTAGAGAGGTATTTTAAAGACGAAGCCCTTAAAAACGCTAATGACGCGAGTCAAGCTGCCAGGAAGGATGTAAATGACTTAAGCGCGGAATTAGCGGCCGAAAAGAAGAAAAAGTTAGGCAAAGCCTCCTACAAGGAGGCGAGCATGAAATTTGAAGCGGCAAAGAAAATCCATCTTGAAGCAAAAACTGCAGTAACCGAGCTATTCAATCAGTCAGAGGCAATTCATGCGGAAATTTCGGAGAAGATAACACAAATAGAAGCTCTTAAGCATGAGCTGAAAACGATAAGAACCCAAGTAGATGATCGCAAGACAACCGAAGGCGATGATGCATCTGCGTTTGTCGCTAGGCTTGCGCAAAGCGTTCCGGAGGACGTTAGACATCTCGAACCAGAGGTTGTGTTGGAAGCCTGGTTCAAAAACTACGAAATAGCATCCGCCTTTCAGGAGAAGGGTTGCCGGTTAGTGTCATCTGAAAATCTTTTCAGGAAAGTGAATCCTTTCGGCGCAGAGCTTAGGCTGGGGAGCTATGCAAAGCTGGTTAAGCAGGAGCAATGCGAACTTGTTGAAGCAAAGGGGAAAGAGTACTTGGTTCACGCGTTTGTAAACCAAGAAAAAAACTCTAAAAGCAACAAGGCTTTTATTGCATGGCCTGCGAGCCAGTTTGGAATATCAAGCCGGGCCAAGGGGTTTTTCGCGACAGATCTCGATTTGCCATCTCGGGAATGCTTGAAGCTTTTCGACAGAGCTGAAGAAGCGAAATTCTATAAAGCGGTTGGGTTCCACGATTTCCAGATCACGAGCATTGCCGCCATTGAAAGCATCATGTGGATATTTGCGATTATCCGCTTAATATGCGCCGATTGCAATGCTGACATGAAAGCTTTCCGCTACGGGTTTACGCAGTTGCAGAACATTGCTGAAGCAAATGAAGAGAAAGCTTGCTCCTGAAGAAAAATTGGGGAAGTGAAGCAATGGAAGATTGGACATCGGAATTATCTGTGCGATTGGAGAAGACGAAGTTCGTTGCATTTAGCGAGAAAATCGACTACTTCAAGGATTTTAAAGCGGCACATGAAGATGTTTGGGAAAAAATCATTGAGGCAGCAGCTTTTGGATCATTAAGTTACCAAATATTAGCATTTTACAGAAGTGAGGGAACACCTCTTAATATTTCTAGTGTGGGAATAGAGGTAACCAAACAGGTACAGGAACTAATGAATTTAAAAGGCGAAGAGTTTTTCGACCGCCTATGGGATGAACTTGCCATTAAGCACAAGATAATCAAAGAAGGCGTTGCGTTAAGCGCGAAGGAAAGGTGCAAGTTGATGCCCTTGGCGGTTCAAGCCGAAATATCAGGAAAGAAATGTGTGCTGCTGTCAGACACGGTTTTTTGGGATGAAGAAACCATTGTGCGCATTTTATCGGATGAATACGACTACTTGATCGATTCTACTGAAGACAGCGAACTTGGAGAAAAATTGGTGCGAAGGCTTGCCAAAACGATTGAAATCGACGGTCAACCCTATGATTTTAAAGATCGCAAACAGCTATGCAAAACAATAAAGACGCCATATGCAGGACATAAGACCTTTTACGTGCATGCTTTCTATGATGACACGCATAAATTTCCTGACAAGCATGATTTGATGAAAAAGACTGCCGAAGCGTTTTTCGCGTACCACAGAAACCCAAATAATGAGAAATATGAGAAATACAAGAGGTTCTTGAAGTTTAACTCGCGCAACCCCAATAGGGTTGAAACAATCAATTCAGAAGCCATCCAGCAGGTTTTGGGGTTTGACGCGTGGACACTGATAGGCAGCAATGCGATTAAGGATTTGAATGAAGCGGTTAAAGAGCGTGGCGAACTGGAAGAAATTGAAATTAAATTCGACAATATGTTGTTTATTCTGGGCTATTCCAGAAAGCGTATGGAAGGGTACGATGAGGATAGTGGCAAGTCTTTTATCGCGTTCCTTATGACGCTGTATTATGACGAATTAAAAAAAGCTCAAAGTCGCAAGCGCTAAGATTTGGGAAGAGCAATAAAGCGAGAACAACAGGCTTTGTTTGACGTCTGCGGCAGCCAGGCAAGCGATTTGCGCTCGACTAAGAGCATATCCCCAAATTCCGAAATGGTAGCGGAAAAATCCTGGCGAAAGCTTCAACTAGTTTGCTCGGGCTTCTGCGAGCAAACATCCGGATTTTTCCGCTGCCTCGGATATAATTTTGGCTCTTATTCCGAAACGTCAAGCTTCCTGTCCTTGTAGAAGCACAGCTTATCTTTCTCGCCGATCTCTCTGAAGACTTTGCAAGGCGCGCCAAACGCTACAACATTTGCAGGGATATCGCTGGTCACGACGCTTCCAGCGCCAATGACAGAGTTGTCTCCGATAGTCACGCCAGGCAGGATCTGGACGCCTGAGCCAATCCAGACGTTTCTGCCGATACGGACAGGAATGTTGTAGACGTAGTTGTGCTCGCGGAGAACTGGCAGTATCGGATGGCCCGAAGTGGCTATAACTACGTTAGGGGCTATCATGCAGTCATCCCCTACGTAAATGTCGATGTCATCAACGAAGGTTGCATTGAAGTTGCAGTAGATGCCGCTTCCGAAGTGAACGTTGTGGCATCCCCAGTTAGCCCGCAGAGGGGGCTCGATGTGGCAGCCTTCGCCTATCTCGGCGAACATTTCCTTGAGAAGCTCCTGGCGCTTCTCCTGCTCCGACGGCCTTGTGGCGTTGTAGTCGTGCAGCTTTTCCATGTACAAGAGCTGCTTTCCCATTATCTCGGGGTCATCGTAGTGATATGGAAGCCCGTTGACTCGTCTTTCCTTGTTGTTCATGGATTCCTCCTTGCATGCAAATCCGCTTGCAAACTGGACAGTTATCAGGATTTCTCTCCTGTCAACACCATTTTAGCAACTGCGCAACCGCTTGCATAGCAAAAATCCGACTTCAGTTCTGGCTTTCATACGTTAACGCAAATTCGTCGAAGCTAACAAATTTAAGCGTTTACTTTGCCCCTTTTTGTTGGTTTTTCCTAAACGCGTCCGGAGTGATCCCCTTCACGCGCTTGAACGCCGCTATGAACTGGCTTTGGGAGGAGTAGCCCAGGTATTCGGATATCATGGCTTGAGGCTCTGACGTGTACCTGAGCATGATCTCTGCCTCGTCTACCTTGGCGCTTCTGATGTAGTCGGAAAGGACTATGCCTGTCTCCCTCTTGAACTTGCGGCTCAGGGAGTCCGGGTTCATGTTTGCTATTTTCGCAAGCTCTGACAGCTTTAATGGAGTCCTGACGTTGGCCGCGATATGCCCCAGGCACTTTTCTATAGGCTTGCTGCACTTGCGCTTTATGCGAAAGTCTCGAACTCTTGTCGCTAAATCCAGCATCATCGTTAGGTTCACTTCAGCCAGCTTTGACTTGTCCTTTGCGTCCTCCAACTGAAGGATGTACATGTCTGTCAGAGGATATACGGTTTCTACAGGAAGGCCCCCCTCAATGGCGGCTCTGCCAGACAGGGCGGTGGAAATGATCATGTTGTTCTTAAAGGAGCGGATTTCGTTGTCAGCCAAAGAAGACAGCTCCAGATCCGCGTTGCTGTTTTCGATGGTGAACGCTTTTATCTTGTCAGGAGCGCCTTTGGCGACGCAATCATACAAGAAAAGCTCGGCTTTCCTAAGGGTGATGAAATTTCTCTCCTGAATGCCAAGTATCGTTTCCTCTGAATAGATCGACGCCTTCTCTTCTAGCGCGAATGAGGCAAGTTCTGATATGGTTGCGGGACTTCCCATAACCACGTGGTAATACATGCGGTAAAAGATGAACAAGGTCTGCAGCGGTATAAGAGGAACCTTTTCAAGCTCTTTGCCAAGAGTGAGAATCTCATCTGAAACAGGCCCGCGTCCGTTTAGAAACTGGAGATAGGTTTCCTCTGAAACAACGTCTGCCAGAGATGGGCCAAGCACGTAGAAGCCGTTCTCAGCAGGCATGGCAAACCAAAAGCAGTTTAACATGCCAACTGAAAGAACAGGAGATTTCGCCCATGGCTCGTCCAGCCTTTTCTTCAAATTGCTAAGCTTGAAAAGACGCTCGATGTCATAGCCAAGATCCGCTTTGACCAGAGTGGTGAAACCTGAAGCCTTGCCGTACAAGGACAAGGCGAGCCCGCAAGCGCCATGCGCAGCCTCAGCCAGAAGCTCGATGTCCATGTGAAACACTCCCTCGCGCGAATAGCGCCTTCTCTCCTAGCCAAGCACCTGATCTGGGTTTGCATGCCCAGACCAGACGTGCGCTTATAGGAAAGCTATAATATTTTTGCATCACAAAATCAACACAAACGTCCCGGCGGTAATCAGAAGGCCGCCTATTATGGTCTTCACGCCAACAGTTTCCCCAAGTATAAAGAAAGCAAGCACCATGCTGATAACAACGCTAAATTTGTCTATAGGAACAACCTTTGACGCTTCGCCTATTTGAAGCGCTTTATAGTAAAACAGCCATGAGAGGCCTGTGGCCAATCCGCTGAGGCCGAGAAACAGCCAGCTCTTTTGCCCGATATTCGCGACCTCATTCTGCTTGCCTGTGACAAAGACTATGCCCCAAGCCATCACCAGAACAACTACAGTCCGCACAGCCGTAGCGAGATTTGAGTTTACGCCCTCAATCCCGATTTTGGCCAGGATGGATGTTAGCGCCGCGAATAACGCAGACAGGAGCGCATATAAAATCCACATGGTTTAGCCTCCTTGGGCAAGATAATGGCCAGCGCCTAGAGTGGCGTTCAGGCTCAGCTAGTGATTCAAGCAGGGCTTGTTGAACATTCCTATGTTTCCGAATGCACAGGTCGCTTCGAGGGCGCAAGTTGCGATATGTCTATTATAATTGCTTTTTCCTGGTTGCACAAGTGGAAATTCAAATAATTTAACTCTTTTGGCTGGACAAGGTTGGGTTAGCTCTCAGTCTGAAAATAGGGGTTGACAAATAGAGATGGGCGTGGCATAATTCAATGGAAAAGCGTGGCGCTTTTTTTACTTGCTGCCAAAGCGTCCTGAAAGGGATTTGAAATAGAAATAAGGCGCGATCTTACTCCATGTCATGCATGCAGGCAAAGCGTCCTGAAAGGGATTTGAAATAGATATAACAACGTTCTTACTTTTGAACTTGCTCATGCATACAGGCAAAGCGCCTTTTATGATGACGAGCGTTGATATTTAACGTAAGCGGGCCCGCATGGCTTCAAAGGTGGGCTCGATAATGTTTGTATTCATGAACTGCATGCTTGCAGGGTTTTTCTCGAGAGAGGTTTGAAATGGACACTTTGTTGCAACATCGGGCTTTAATGGAATCTAGAAACGGAAAAAGCGTTCCTGAAAGGGACTGAGGATTTCATCGAAAGATGTTTGAAGTGGCTATTGCGCAACTTATTCGTCATACAACAGGTTTTTTTGAATGAGGTTCGACCGCCTATGGGCATTCCCGAAAGGGACTGAGGGTTTTCAACACAAGATATTTGAAAGCGAAGCTATCCAATGGTTCCAGATATTGCGGCTTTTCCTGAAAGAGGCTGGGCAACCTGGAGCATATTTTAAATTAATTCCAGTGCTTGCAAAAGTCCAGCAAGTTTGCTCGTTGAAGCCTGAGACAAACACTGATAAAGCATCCGCCTGGACTTTTGCGGCACATATGCGCTTATGCTCGTGAGCCTTGAGTGAAAAGAGCCATTAAGAGAAGATGAAAACATGTGAATGCTTTTCCTAGGCTTTAACGAGCAAACTGAGAAGCTGGAAAGGTTTCAAGCAACGGGTTTTCCCGAAAGGGACTGGATTTATTCGAATGTGTTTGAAAACGCAATAACTTTGTCAATTCTTTTGTTTAGCGGCTTTTTCTCGTGAGGGTTTCGGCAACAAAGGGCTTTAAAATCGAAGACAGGTCTAAGCAAAGAGATTTTCCAAAAGCGAATGAGGATTCTCATCGAAAGATGTTTGAAGAAGCTATGATCCTACGATTCCTCCTGCGTAGTGGCTTTTCCTTGAAAGAGGTTCGATGACCTAAGGGCATGTCCTGAAAATGCTGAAAAAGGCGCGGAAAAAGTCATTAACGACCAAAACAAAAAACAAAGGGATTTTCATCGAAAGATGTTTGAAGTGGATATTTGACTATAATTCCATCAATAAAAAAGAGTCTTGGCAATCTGCGGCATATTCTTGAAATGCGAAAAAGGTGCAGATATAAGCCAAGCTGGTGATTTTCTCGAAAGAGATTGAAAGAGTAATCGCGATAAGAGCATATCCCAAAAATATATCCGAGGCAGCGGAAAAATCCGGCCAGGATTTTTCCGCTGCCATTTCGGAATTTTGGGATATGCTCTAAGGCAAGAACCCCCAGCCATTTGGCTGGGGGTTCTTTGTTGACGCTAGATTGCATTATCCAAGAACCATGTGGCATCCGCTTTCGAGAACACTCCTTTGCCAGAGAGGACAACGATCTGCTGATCGCTGCTTCCCTTGGGACTGGTCAATAGCGCGTCCACAAGCTCCATAACCGCGTTGCCGCGAAGGAAGGTTCCATTGTTCACTTCATCCAGGCTATGTGCGCTGAACATCCGAATGTCTTCAGCCTTGGCTTGGGCATCCGCAAACGCGAAGTCTCCGTTTGCCTCATGATAGCCCAAGACGCGAAGCATGAACGCTGTGAACTCCTGGAACGTTACTGGCCTGTCTGGAGCGAACAAGCCCTTCGAAGGGTCTACTCCCGCTGTTATTTTTATGTCGTATCCGTATGCCGCGTAATTGACTCCCCATGCGGGCACGTCTACAAAAGGATTGGCGCCTTTGTACGCTTGAGATTCCTTCTCCAGCCCCATCATCCTGATAACCAAGGCTAGCGCTTCCAAGCGGGTGAGGGACTTGTCCAGGCCATAGTCAGGCTTGCCGTCAGCGCCTGTGCCTGTTCCAACCAGCAAGCCCAGCCTGTTCAATGCCTCCGCTGGCGAAACAGTTTTCCTTTCGACGGGAGTTGGCCCAACCATGCTTTGTCCCTTGAAGTGCGCCACAAGCTCGCGATCAGTTTGGATGCTGAATTCGTAGACATCCCCAGCTCCTTCTATCTTTTTGCCTTTTTCGTACCATCCGTCAAATTCGGCGCCGTCTGCCATATAAGCAGTCACGACAGCGATCTGGCCCATGTACAAACCCTTTGATCTAGGAATGACCGAGCCCAAGGTCTCATCGTTTGAAAAAGCTTCGACTATGAAGGTTATGCCGTCGATGTCTCCGTCCATGTAAGGCCTAATGGCGGTTCCAGATGGAGAAACAAGGGTGTATGCCAGGGATGTGCCTTTTCTCGTAAGGTTGTAGTCAGCCGCTGAGTATTTAGGGAGCGTTCCTGTGTAGGTTTCGCCTTTTGAGACCTTTACTTGATTGTAGAGGATTGCCCTTGCCGCTTTGCCGCCGCCGTAATCCTCCTCTGTGACCAAATAGGAAAGTATTCCGTCCCCAGTAGTCGTGATCTTTACATCATAGTTTGCGCTAGGCGGAATAAACGCGTATTTTTCTGCCCCGTCCAGGTAAGCCGTTATTTTGCCGTCTATGGCTTCTCCTGTGATCTTAAGCGCAAGCTTTCCGTCTTCATAGATCTCAACGTTAGCTGCGCCTATTATTCGCAGAGCCCTGTACTTGCTCTCTTCATTCCCAACTTCTCCGTTCGCGTACGCGGGAACGGCAATCGCAACGAGCGTGAGCATCAGCAAAAAGCTAGCTATGCGCTTGATCATAAGCTCCCCCTTTCTCATAATTGCTTGTGCGATTTGAAAGTGCTTAGTGCATGTCCCAAAATTCCGAAATGGCGCCGAAAAAATCCTGGCGAATGCTTCAACTAGTTTGCTCGGGCTTCTTCGAGCAAACATCCGGATTTTTCCGGTGCCTCGGATATAATTTTGGGATATGCTCTTAATATTAGCATTCTCAGGTCTTTTGGTTTCCCTTGAAAGCCTTGAAGGTTGCCCTGCGCCTTTTCGGCAGAGTAACCATAAGCCGCCCATCACGCATGGAAGGCTAATTCAGATGCTTCCCTCATCTTTCCACTTCTTGACTTGGGCTTCCAATTCGGGCAATCTCTGCAGCAACAACTTGGGATCGAGCGCCTTTATGAGCGTTTCTCTGGAGATACCCATCTTGTCGGCGTTTTCTACTGCCACGTCAATCTTTATCTGCAGCATGCGCCTTTCTTCCGCCTCATCTACCTCGCCAAAAAGCTTTCTGTTAACGGCTATCATGGTTTGGATATACGCCTCGCTAGCCACAATCTTCTCCACGGCAACACATCCCCTTTCAAATTGTCATTTGCTTAACCCGCATTTTGCCGCATCTTGTCTAAATCTAATGAGCCCATTGTTATCATGACACTTTATAGACGATTCGTCAATGCTATTTGAAATTTTCTTTTCTTATCCAGGAATATGCTATTTGTCCCAAGAATAGGCCAATTGTTCCAACAAATAGACTATCCGCTCCTATGAATCAAGCGGCGATCAAAAAATCGAGCGCCTCTGCAAGTTAAGCGATTAACCTGCATATGCGGAAGTATCTGGAAGATAGAGCGTCATATTCAGGGTTCAAGGCATCTACCGATAGGTTTGAAAAGGCCTTTGCCGCATCCAAGAAGCTCCAATAGTTGTAGCAGCAATTTGTGCTTGTCAAAAATAAAAAGTGCTTGTTTTGCCGCGATTTCAGTGATATATTTGTTATAATGCAATGAGTTGCCTTGCGCGGCTGGCACCTCGGACTTAATTTGGGGATCCCTGGTGTCAAGAGAATGATTTGCCGCAGCAAGCATCGACCAAGAACAGAGCGCCGCAAAGCGGCAGAAGGGAGCAATTAATGCTCTACCCAATTTTGACGCAATCACGACTGCTTATGGATTTAAGCGGCATTTGGGACTTCAAGCCAGACGACGGAACGGCGTTTGACAGCGAATGGCACAAAACTTCTCTGTCAAGCCCGCTGAACATGCCAGTCCCGGCTTCCTATAACGACATTACGGAGAGCGCCGCTCTTCGGGATCATTACGGCTGGGTCTTTTACCAGAGAACTATAGCGGTGCCAGACTTCGCTCTATCACAGAGGGTTGTGCTTCGCTTTTCCGCGATTGCCCATGAGGCGATAGTATACCTGAACGACAACGAGATCACAAGAAGAAAAGGCGGATTTCTGCCATTCGAGATAGAAATCTCAAAACATCTCATTCCTGGGGAGAACCGTCTGACCGTAGCGATAGGCAACATCATTGACTACACAACGCTGCCTGTCGGAGGAAAGAGAGACATGCTGTCGACAGGCGCAACGTTCCCTGATTCAAAGCCAACAAACCATCCCAACTTTGACTTCTTCAACTATGCTGGGATTATTAGGCCTGTGGCGCTGTACACAACGCCCCAGTCATACATCAAGGACATCACTGTCACAGCGGCTGTTAACGGGCCTGATGCGGTTCTGTCTTACTCAGTTGAGACAGAGGGCGAGGGCGCTTGCCATGTGGAGGCTCGCGACGAGAGTGGAATCCTGGTAGCGGAGTCAGATGGTTCCACCGGAACGCTTGAGATCAAAGACGTGAACCTGTGGGCACCGCTTGCCCCGTATCTGTACGACATAAAAGCGACTTTCGGCGAAGATTCTTATACCCTGCCTTACGGAGTGCGCACAGTGCGCGTTGACGGAACCAAATTTTTGATAAACGAGAAGCCGTTTTACTTCAAAGGCTATGGCAAGCATGAGGATACCTTCCCGACAGGGCGCGGAATTAACATTCCCATGAACTCCAAGGACATCTCCCTCATGAAGTGGCAGGGAGCCAACAGCTTCAGAACAAGCCATTACCCCTACAGCGAGGAAATGATGCGGCTCTGCGACCGCGAGGGCATCGTTGTGATTGACGAGACTCCAGCTGTCGGCATATCAATCGGATTTGGCGGAGGCGCCAATTTCGGCACCGCAAAGATAGACACGTTTGATCCTGAGCAAGGGATAAAAACCTTTGAGCACCACAAAGATGTGCTTCGCGACCTGATAGCCAGAGACAAAAACTACGCTTGCGTCGTGATGTGGAGCATAGCCAACGAGCCTGATTCCGGAGCTGAAAGCGCTTATGACTATTTTGCCCCGCTCTATGAGCTGGCCCTTGAGCTCGATCCCCAGAAGCGTCCAAGAACTATAGCAAGCGTCCAAATATCAAGCCCAGACAAGGATTGCTCATCGAAGCTTAGCGATGTGATCTGCCTGAACCGCTATTACGGCTGGTACTTGATGTCAGCTGACCTGGTTGCGGCAGGGGAGGCTCTTCGCAAGGAGATCGAGGCTTGGGCGGTTTACGGCAGCCGTGGAGGAGATGACTTACAGAACTTGACATTTTCATAACTGTTGTTATCTGTAAGCCATCTCGTGCACGAGATGGCTTGAATATTGTAACACTCAAAAAAAAATTAAAGCTTTTTTTACTTAAAATCTAGATATTTATTTAAGTAAATCGAATTCGAAATTCACTTAGATTTGGAGTAAAATGCAATCAAAAAGGAAGCTTATCTATACCTGAACTTAAAATTTAAGTAATAAGTAAACAGGCCCTCATTACGTTTTCTTTCATTATATACATCAGACATATACCCACAAGACGGCTCCATTTATTGCAACTAACTATTGCTGTCGCGCTGTCGATATACGTGGGTTGCTAGGCTACTGGTAGGAATGCCGATTCTAAAGCAAGAATTAGAATACGCAAAAGAACTAATCGACAAATCCCCGGTTTTGAGGTACATTTATTGCATCCAGAGCGAGGGACCTTATATTAGGGACCCCGTCCGGTGGTTGTTACAGCAAAATCATAGGGGGTATTTAATGAATAAAAAGCTTCATGAAGCATACACAAATGAGATGCTACAAAAGATCGATGAACAATCTTCGGAGAGGAAGACTTATTTTGAATATTGCAGAGCTGTCAACAAGTATTATGGATATCAGCTTATAAAAACTGATTTTGAGGATTACGCTACAATATGCAGAGCGCTGAAAAGCATGTGCGAAACCGAGGGGCCAACACAGGACTTCGACCGATACCTGGAGCTTGTAAGGGAGGAAGACGCAGCAATCGAAAGAGCCAACATGGAAGCTGTTGTTGTATTGAACCCCGAGCCTCTGCGTGTTGATGAGGAAATTTCCGAATCTGAAGATGCCGAGTGTGTTCCAAAATACAAAGACGGGAGAAAAATAGCTGACAAAGCGCTAAAGCAATTGAAACTGGAGGCTGTGAATACGCTAAAGTCTCATGGAATCGCCGTCATTGGCGCCTCGCCACATCACACATCGCCATTTAAGAAGTTCGAAATTGGCAGTGCCGCTAAAAGATTGAGATGGTTACTGGACACATTCATGCCATCACTCTTGCCAGAACTAGCCAAGTTGCCAGACACTCGTGCGGATAACAGCAGATACGGCATGGACACTATTGTAATGTCAAGAATACTAGCGTCCGTCATGATGTACGAGAGCATGCGCGACTGGTCAGCGAGCTCAGGTGACATAGATCTGGCAAATGGGATGGATGTGATAATGGACAGCTATGAGCCGCTTTCGAGTCTTCCAAGCAATAATACTATCAACGAGCGGATTGCCGGGATTGAAGCTTCGCTACTTCGCGATATAATGGACAGTGTTTGCCGGGGAATCATGAAAATGGATGCATTCCAGGATACACGGTTTTTTGGATGCCCAGTAGTGCTAGTCGACGGAACAGTCTTGACTTCATCGCACACTCGCATGAGCAAGGAAGACAGCACTCAGGAAAGCAAACGTAACGGAAAGACTACGAGCGTATTTTATTTTCAGTACGCAGTCGAAGCAAAGTTGCTTCTTTACAACATCGTTATTTCGCTCGACACGATATTTCTGAAGTCAAGGTATGACCCAGCTCTTGACGCAAGGCGCGAAAAGGCTATCCTTGAAAGAAAAGAGAATTGGCATGAAACAGTCGTTTCGTCCTTCTCATGGTCCAGCCGCAAGACGAAGAAAAGGACTGTCACCATTGAAAGCCCTTCATCTGTGGAAGAAGCAAAACCCCAAGAAGAAGAAAATAGTTTCGAATTGGAGGAAGAAGAGTTAGAAGCTATTGACGATAGAATGAGACTTGGGTTGGAATTACGCAGTAAAGCGGATGGTGATATATCTGCAGCCACTCAAAAGCACGCAGACTCTATTTCTGCTGCTGAAAAAAAGTATAGTGATTCAGTGGAACTATCATCGACTACCCTTGATCTTGAACTGAATAATTTGGAATTAAGCGCCAAGAAGAAGGCAGATGCTAATGACCGACATAATAAAAGAGTGGCAGTAGCAGAAACTAGGTTGTCAACTACCAGAGGAACTGTAGACTCACGTCTCAAAAAAGCACTTGAGGGTATAGAAACTAGAGTTAAGAACAAGCTTGAAGCCCTTGACATTAAATTGACAAAAAGACTCGAAGAGATAGCTGAATCTTATAAAGGTTTCGCCAGCGCGAGTGACAAGCAGGCGTGCGAGATTGGTGCCTTTGTTCAACTGCTAGATTCAATGGACGCCAGTTATCCGAATATGAAATTCTGCTTTGTGATGGACGCTCTTTACTCAGCGCAGGAAGTCATAAA
>JAISWZ010000309.1 GCA_031270945.1 Clostridiales bacterium
GCGTTCATGTCTCAGACGGATTTAGTGTCCATCTCAAAAACAGGGTTTGTCGGCGAACTGGCCATGCTTTACGCTGTGAGCCTTGGGTTAGGGACTTGCTGGTTCGGGCATTACAAGCTATCTGAACTTGGCAAGTATGTAGATGGCATCTCCACAAAAGAACGGATCAAGGAATCCGCCCTCGGCTACGGTTATGGAAACCATGTTGACGTGGGCAAGCGCGTTATCTGCTGTATGCCATACGGTCGTGCCGACGCTTCCTCAAAGAGGATAATCGATGCGATAATGAAAAAGATGGGCGCGAACAGGAAACAGGTTCGTGACTTGCTTGAAACCCCTAATGCCGCGCTCCCTGACGACATAGAGGAAATCCTGCGGCTGGCTTCGCTAGCGCCTTCGGCGGGCAACAGTCAAGTATGGCGATTCAGGTATGAATCAGATTCAAAAGTGTTAACTGTGGCAAAGCCTATAGGCTACAGGCACTTTAAATGGGAGCATTCCGATGTCGACACAGGGATTTGCGCCGCTCATATCTGGCTTGGCCTACGGAGCAAAGGCTACGAACCGCAAGTTGAAGTGAAGCAAGACGCCGATAGAGCGTTCTGGACGTTTAGGCTTTAACAAATCGGTAATGCAGACCATAGCGGGCAGTTGCCAGAGGGCAAGGCAAACTAGGTGGGGTTGTTGGCCCAACCTTTGACCGCTAGTCTTGGAATATTCCCATTTTTTGATTAAAAATTCTGCTAAAAAATAAAACCTCCTAAACGGAGGTTTATTTTTTTGCTGTATTGGCAAATGTAATAACGTTAGCCTTTGGAGTCCCCCCGTGCGTTAGAGCTATTTGTACATCTTCCGGTAAGCCGAAGGCGAAACACCCTTTTCCTTCTTGAGATGCGCACAGCCATGCCCGCCCATTTGCTTCAATTCTCGAAAGAATACTTCTGGAAAGTGTTCGCCAGACCTTTGAGCCGTTTCAGCAGATTCGACTCGCCTGGGCCTGAGTCGGTTTCGCAGACAGAGAGATTTCGGACAATAGACCGCCCAGGCTTGGAGTGATTCCATGCCTAATCCGCGCATCCCCCGCAAGGGGATTCGTTTTTTTAATAGCCGTTTTTCCGCCGCTACCAAAAGGCTCGACTGCCTCCCCTGCTTTGCCCAGGGCGTCAAGGGGCATTCCTTGGTTCATATTACAGCATGCTTAACATTTCATGTAATATCGGCATATGCTCACCAGTCTCCAGTGTCCCTCTTTCCAAAGCTCAAAGGGCTCGACTAGCTCCCCTACGTTTTAACAGAACTGCTTGGGTTTGCTCAAAACATCCGTATCACATAGTTTGTTAATCATACTGTAATAGAGTACAAGAAACCCCTCGCCTTGAACGCAGGTTTCCAAAATCCAAGCGAAAAGGCCTCGGGGTTGCACAGAAAAACGCCTGGAACGCCGAGGATGGCCAATACGAGTACTCGCAAGGGCATTTCCTGGTTCATATTACAGTATGCTTAACATTTCATGTGATATTGGCATATGCTTGTCAGTCTCTGTTTCCCGGCAGGGCTTGCTCAAATCGGAGCAAGCCCCCTGAAAATCAGCCTTTTCTTACTAGCAATAAAAGCATCGCCATAAAAGCTTGAGCTCCCACCCGATATTCAAGCCCTATGCTTCGGCTATCGTCTCGCACGCCTCCAGGGATTCCTGAATGGCCTCAATTATCAAATCAGTCGTGAACTCTTCAAACGCCAGGCTCTCCCACTCGCTTCTGTTTGCCGCAAGGAATTCGCTCAGCGGGTTGCCGTTGCTTATGCAATCATCAAAGGCATTATGTACGGCTAACTCCACATCGTCCCCGTATTCTTCCATCTTTTCGTATATCGTTCTTGTGAGCTCAGCGTAGCCTCTCAGGGTAGGCGATTTTTCCAAAAGCTTCTCGCTTGAAGGGTCGAGAAGATCTATCACGATGACTTCAAAGTCCAGCTGTTTCGGAGGCCCGCCAACAAGCCGGAAAGTGTTATTGGTGGAAATGCCATCCGGCACTTGCGCATAGCCCTCGCTGTACTTGATGCGCCTTTGGTCAGCAGTCAGCCTGCGCCTTCCGTTGTAGAAAACCAATGGAATGATTGCTGGCAGCTGGAACTGAGTAAAGCTTTCGGGATCTTGCTCGCGCTCAAGCACGACAGTGTTCAGGCCTCTGCGGAAGTTGTCAAGCATCTTTATGGCCGTATTGGGATCCCATCTGGACTGGTGCTGCAAAAAGAAGGCCATGTACCATTTCAGGATGAAGCAGGCGTCGTAAATCTTTGGGTTGTACAAAGTCCCTCTAATGTGCCGCACTTCTGTCTGTTTAGGATCAATGCCGCATCCTGTCACGGCGTTGGCAACTTCAATCAATCGCTCTTTCTCAGAAATCAAGTCGATAAGCGTTGTGCTTTTGTGCTCTATCAAAAAGCCGCTTTCTCCGCTGTCCATAAAATCTCCTTTTTTCTTTTCGTGTTTGAAGACAATATCCTAATTAATACCAGATTGAAAAAGGAATGCGATGAAGACTGCGCATGACTTTTACCATTGACTGCCTGTACTCCGCCCTCGTGAAGCAAAAGCTATTATATATCATAATTTTCGAATACGCAAGCTTTTTCTTGCTATTTTTTTCAGAGTGATTAGCCTTGTTCCAAAGCAATGCTTTTCATTCAAGTTGGCAGTTGCTCACTGGCACCAGCAAACATCTATGCTAACTATCATTCAAATCGGAAAATTTCTTATCGTTGCCTACCTCAGAACCCAGTCAGGCCGCTCCCACTAACGATAAGAAAATTCTAAGAGCATATAGGTGCCAGATAAGTCCAGTTGTTTGCTCGCAGAAGCCCTCAAACTAGTTGAAGCGTTCGCCAGGACTTTGGCGATTTGCCCTTGGGCAACGCTATCTGGCACCATTGGGATATCCTCTAAATGTTGATGAGCGCTCAAAGTCTCGGGCTTCAACGAGCAAGCTCCCAACTTTTGCATCCGTAATTAATTCCAGGAAATGCTCTTGGCGCATATCAAAATTAATCAAAGGCGCGAGGAAAAGGACCAGGGCCGTATACAGTGGAATATACCTCAGCGAGTCTCTCAGCTATCTCGATCAACTCTTTGCCTATCACATAGCCGCAGCATGGGCAACGCTTCATTGTTATTCGTAAAATTTCCCTGCACTCAGGGCATGCTATGTTTACTTCATTGGGATCAAAATCATTTTTTCCTATCGTGCCGCTCATAACCGCTTTTCCTCCTCTTGTTAAATCATGCCGCTCATCCGTATCTCTTGTCATCCAACGCTCGCATTCTCGTCAGCCCAACCGCTCAGACATTATCCTCCGACGTCTGAAGATCGTACATTTTTCGGTACAACCCTCCCATCTCCATAAGCTCAGCATGGGTGCCCCTCTCATGGATCTCCCCATCTTTGAACACAGCGATCTGATCCGCGTTGATAACGGTAGAAAGCCTGTGGGCAATCGCGATGATGGTGTGCGTCCCTGTCAGCTCATCTATGGAGCGCTGGATCATCCGCTCTGTCTCAGCGTCCACGGAGCTTGTCGCCTCGTCCAGTATAAGAACCGGAGCTCCCGCGAGAACAGCTCTAGCTATAGCCACGCGCTGCTTCTGCCCGCCTGAGAGCTTAACCCCTCTCTCCCCTGTAACGCTGTCGTATCCGTCCGGCATCTCATCAATGTCATTATGTATCCTCGCGATTTTGGCTGCCGCCACTATCTCTTCCCGGCTGGCGTCCGGCTTTGCGTACGCGATGTTCTCAGCCAGGGATGTGTTGAACAAGAAAGTGTCCTGCGGGACAAAAGCTATGCTCTTTCTCAGCGACTCCAGCATCAGATCCCGCAAGTCGTGCCCGTCAAGCTTGATCGACCCCTCAACCGGATCGTAGAACCTTGCGGCCAGGTTGACCATTGTCGTCTTTCCTACCCCTGTCGGCCCTACAAGCGCCGTAAACGTTCCCGGCTTTATCTCCAGGTTGATGTTGTTGAGTATAGGCTTTGTCTCATCGTAGTAAAAGCTGACATTTTCAAACTCGATCTTTCCCTCGCAGTGATCAAGCGCTATCGCTCCGTCTGAGTTCTTGATCTCTACAGGAGTGTCCAGTATCTCAAGCACCCGCTCTGATCCCGCCATGGCCTGGCTAGCCGCTTCCATCAGCTGAGCCAAACCTGAAATCGGAGCGTAAAACAGCCCGATGTAAAACACAAACCCGATTACCTCAGTGACTTTGATCTGCCCCAAATATGCGAAATAGCCGCCCGCGCCAAGCACGATCACCATTCCGCATGAAGTCAGGAAGTTTACGCCCGGGTTAAAGAAGGCGCCCCTGAACAAGGCTTTCAGCATTGCTGTAGTAAAGTTCTTCAAACTCTTATGTACTGTCTTCGCGGCCCGCTCTTCCTGCCCGAACGCCCTGACAACCTGTATGCCAGAAAAGTTGTCGTTTAGCGCCGTGTTCATCTGCCCAACATACTTTTGCCTTGCCCGGAACAGAGGCCTGACCTTTTTCATGTAAATCTGCCCAAGCAACACTATCAAGGGTATCGGAATGCACGTAAGCGACGCCAGCCTTGGGTTGATCGAAAACATGATCACTGTGACGCCCACAAACGTTATAACGTTTGAGATGGTCTCCGGAATCAGGTGCGCGTACAGATGCTCAAGCATTTCAGAGTCGCTTACGACACGGCTCATAAGGTCGCCTGTATGCACCGACGTGAAGTACTCAGTCGTAAATGACTGCATCTTCATGTACACCTTCATGCGAACCTTTTCAACCAAGTTCCAGGCCGCCTTGTGAGCCAGTATGTTCTGCGCCCCCCGAAAAAACTCCCTCAGCAGGATCGTTCCCATAAGCGCTGCCGCAAGCGACGCTATCTGGCCAAAGACGTCCTCAGTCACTCCCGCGCTGATTATCTCTATCAGCGTCATTTGTATTCTGGGCACTACAAGGTTTAGCGCAGACATCAAGACAATCGCCAATATCGACAACGTCAAAAGAAATCTGTACCCAACGGTTTCCTTGCTTAGTCTAAGCAGCTTTTTCATTCAGCCCTCCAAAACTTGATTTTTGGTCCCAAGCTTTTCGCTCAGGAGCGATCAGCGCATATCCCCATATTAATTTTAAGGCTTGCGGAATTTTGGGATATGCGTTCAGTTCCTCCGGAACTTAAACGCGTGTTCAAGGCGCTTCATTCCACCCTGCCTCCTTATTAATATTAAATCAGATTTCAAAGCGGAATGCAACCTGCCAAAAAGGCGCCTCTCGATTCGCGAGAAGCGCCAAGCTCATTTTATCTTTAATAATTAGAGTCCTCTCTAATTATTGTCACTTCTTGGCTAATCCTGCCGCTTAAAAAACTGGCCTCCGCACTGTTTGATTTGCATCATTCTCTATTCGGTTTTCAAGCGCCTCTCGATTCGCGAGAAGTGCCTTCGCGTGAGTTAAATAGAGTCCTCTCTAATTATTGTCACTTCATGCCTAATTGTGCCGCTTAAAAAGCTGGCCTCCGCACCGCTTGATTTGCACCGTTCTCTCCTAAAACAAAAAGGCGCCTCTCGATTCGCAAGAAGCGCCTTTGCGTGAGTTAAATAGAGTCCCCTCTAATTATTGTCGCTTCTTCGCTAATCCTGCCGTTTAAAAAGCTGGCCTCCGCACCGCTTGATTTGCATCATGCAATTTAATTAGAGCCCTCTCTAATAATTGTCACTTCGTGGCTAATAGTGCCGCCTAAACCCCTATTCCTCTCTATGCTTAAACATTCCGCCTTCCTCTGCCTGGCCCAGCATCTTCACCAGACGCTCCCAAATCTCCGGAGTTGCCTTCTTCACCAAAACCAGCCTTCGCTCGACCTGCTCCCTTTTCACCTTTCCAGTTCTCCAAGTGTGCCAGTCTATCAGGCTGTTCGCCAAGAACGGCTGTATCCTGTCAACCGCCACCGCGTATAGCCCTTCGGGGGGTCTCAGTGCGCTCAAATTCCTCCCATAGATTTGGTAGAACGTTTTAGCATCATGGTAAAAAGGAATAGTTTGCTTTAAATTGATTGCCTAGACAAAACAACTGTTTGGCATTTAATGCATCTGATTGTTAGAAAACAAAATTGCTGATTGTATGGCGCGACTAATGCCTTCACCAGTAAGTGGATTAGTATGCCCTGCAAAATCACCAATTCCATAGCAATTTTGTGGCAAATTCCTTGAAAGATCTATGTTGCCACAAAAAGCTCCTCGTGGTTTGCTTATGTATTCATAAAAGCTGAAGCATGAATCAATATATATTGTCTTGTAATTGTAAAAACTCTTCATCGAATTATGTTTAAGCGATTGAAACCATACTCCTATATTCCAACGTTTATTGCCGGTTGGAATCGCCCAAAAGTAATCATTTGATTGATCAAAAAACCAAAAGTGTACACAATTCTCATTCAGGCTTGATTGTCCCTCGATTTGCGCAGAGATTCCCATACTTTGTTCAGTCAAAACGCAACGCATGGAATCATCGATATATCCTCGAGCACCCGTAGCCATGACCAATGTTTTGCATTTATATCCGCAAACATTAAATATATCGTCCTTTTTGGAAAAATCACGAACATTGCATCCATATATTATTTTGGATCCTGATTCCAACGCGCAATCCAACAGCCACTGATCTAGTAATATTCGAGTTGTTCCAATTCCATACTCTCCATTGCGAGAATGATGAATAACAGTCCTGTGATTTCTGCAAGATGAAACTGAGTCGATTCTTGCGGTGCCTTTATCTAATAACATAGCCGGAGCTAAATTAATTTCTTCGATAAATTGAATTCCAAACCAAGTCAAGTATCCGCCGCAAGTTTTTTCTTCTTTGCTATTTCTTGCTTCTAAAATCAAGCATTTAGCCCCTTGCTTTTGCAAGCGATAAGCTGCGGCAGAACCAGCTGGGCCACTGCCGACTACAATATAATCATAAATCATAATGTAATCACCGATGAATCATGCTTCAAAGAGCATGCGCGACAAACATGATTTGTCTTGCTTGTGGCAGGGCTGACGCATTTATTGGAATCACCCACCACGCCTAAAGGCGTGGTTTGGGAGCAGCCCTATAAGGGCTTTAATACAAGCGCGCCTAAAGGCGTCAAGCTTTGGCTTTGCTACTAGCGCACCTAAAGGCGTCTAGCTTTGGCTTTGCTACTAGCGCACCTAAAGGCGTCTAGCTTTGGCTTTGCTACTAGCATACCTAAAGGCATCGAGCTTTGGCCTTGCCACTGGCGCACCTAAGGGCATCGAGCTTTCGCCTTGCTATTAGCGCACCTAAAGGCGTCGAGCTTTGGCAACCTGACTAAAACCCGAAACTGCCTGTACTTTTGTCCCGGCGTAGCCGTGGGTTTAATGTTTCTAATTATTTCGCGGGGTTAACCAGCTGCGGAGGATTTAGTGACAGCTAGAGCCTACTTGGCAACTTTCCAATGCGAGCCGCTCCAAGCATCAACGAATTGATCCGAACAGTTTAGGCCGCTTGGCATCAGAATCCGTAGCGAATAAGTTGCCGAATAAGCTGCCATGGCTCTCTTGTTCCTTTCAAGATTGCTGTAACATAACCTATTTCGACAGTCTGGTCTCTGTCTTCGCAAATGTGATTAAGCGACAAATGGTTGGCTAATAGCGCTGCTAGGAGAACGCGATGACCTATCCCCAAGAAGTCTTTTTCTCTGTCGCTTAACCGTCTGGCAGACATGTAGCCTTCGGCAAAATGCTCCCAGCAAATGAATCCACATTGATCCGGATAACTTTGCCAATGTCGGAATACGAGGCAAACACCCTCAAAGAGCATATCACCAGCCAAGCATTCGTCTCCAGCCAAATTATAGTCAAAAATCCCAGGTTCTTTGTCTGTGCCATAAAAATTGTGGAATCCAAAGTCGCCTTGCACAGCTCCTCGAGGCAAACAAACTGCAATATCATTCAGCAGACTGATATGATCATGGAATATCTTGAAAAGAGCTTCATGCTGCCTCCATCTCGTGCTGTCAGATATACTAGAAAAAGGCATGAATCGGCTTTCCATCTGCAGAACATTGCGCGTAAAGCCAAAACGCGGGGGCCTGTTAAAGCGGATAGAGGATCCTAGCGCCACATTGTGCATGAGAGCCAGCAGCTTGCCCGATTCTAGCATTAACGTTGGCGTTATGGGTGGAGTGTCATCTCCGGCGTAAGCCAAAGCCAGCACATTAAGCGGCACACCGCATTCCGTGATAGGCATGCAAAATCCTTCTTGCCTACGAAATGTCTGCGGAGTGCGCACACCTCCAATCCTAAGCAACTCTGAGAAATGGGCGGTAGTCTCAATTTCCGGAGAAGCGTTGAGGCATTTCAGCACAACACGGCTTCCATTCGAAAGCGTTACCCTGATGATTTCCTTGACTTCCATGCAGCCGTCCCGGCAATCACGCAGGGCTTTGTAATAATGGGCATCAATGAGCTCGCTACTAAAGCCGTATGCAAGCAAAACCTTCCGCAACAATGCAACTTCCATGCCTATAGCTCCAGGAAGGGCGCTTCGGCAGACATTTCAAGCAAAAGGCTCTCAATCCCATTGCGAACGATTTCGCAGGTAAAGCTACTTTTCTGAAACATGTCGCCAGAAGACAGATAGTTTCCGCCTATGCAACCAGTGCACAGGCGATTTGCGAAGCAGTCTCCACAACTGCTTGAAAGCCTGTGGCTACTTGATTTCAACAAGCCTTGCATCTGGCGGAATTGCGGTGTCTCAAGTGCATCTTGATAAATGCTACCCAAGCAAAATTGCGGAATATCAGTAAAAAAATGGCAAGGACAAATATCGCCGGCTGCTGAAACACAAAACCTGTTCAGCCCTGCCAAGCATATATGCGTCCCATACGCTTCTCGATTAGTTATAGCGCTCATGAGTGCCTTGATTTCAATCGAGGCACAATCATAGCCTTCTGCTTTAAGCCTGAACACATCCTTAACCAGACGCGCACAGCAGTCAGCGTCACGCGCTTTAAAGGCTTGATTCGGAGTGGCGCCCACCAAGCCCATTGTGATGGTATTGATCCCCGTAGCTTTGCGCAGGTGATTCATGACATCCAGCATTGACAAGGCTCTCTCCTCATGAAGCGCGGTGTAAGTGACTTCAATTGCGCTTGGCTGCTTTCCGGAAGTGGCATCTTGCAACATGCGGATGTTTTTTATGATGTCATCATACGTGCCTCGGCCATCTGCATAGACCCTAAGCTGATCATGGATGTCCTGGGGGCCGTCCATGCTGACTGTGACACGGATCCCAAATTGGCGAATGACCTCAGCAACGCACGAATTCATGACTGTGCCGTTTGTGACCAGCTTCCATGATGGCAGACGCTGGAGCGTCCCAGCTTCATGAAGCGAGTTTACGTATTGGCAAAGATCCTCAATCACTGGGACGTTAAGCAGGGGCTCTCCGCCAAAGAATTTAATGTCTGTTATTTTGCCGCGTTGGCGCATGAAGAAATCCACAGCCAACCTTGCGGTTTCCTTGCTCATAAGACGCT
>JAISWZ010000040.1 GCA_031270945.1 Clostridiales bacterium
GCTGGTTGTTGTCGAGGACGCCTGCGAAGCCGTAGGGACTTACTGCACAGAAGGAAGGCACAAGGGCAGACATGCAGGAACCATTGGCCATGTCGGTGTTTACTCCTTCAACGGAAACAAGATAATCACGACAGGCGGTGGAGGGCTTATATCCTCCGGCAACGCGGACTGGCTGAAAAAAGCGAGGCATCTGAGTACGCAGTCAAAGGCTGACGAAGTCCGCTTTCTGCATGACTGCGTCGGGTTTAATTACCGCATGACCAGTTTGCAGGCGGCTCTTGGGCTTGCCCAACTGGAGCAACTGGAGAGCTTTGTCGAAGCCAAGAGATCGAACTACGACCTCTACATGCGCTTAATTGAAAGCATCAGCGGCCTTCGCCTACTGCCATTCCGGGATGGCGTACGCTCGAACAAGTGGTTTTACTCTCTTTATCTTAGCAATGGGTACAAGCTCACCCGAGATGGGCTAATCCAGCAACTGTCTGCCGTCGGTATACAGTCGCGCCCAATATGGGAGCTGATGCACCGCCTTCCCTTCAACAAAGGCTACGAGGCGTTCAAAATTGAGTGCGCGGAGCGCTATCTTGACAACGTCGTGAACATTCCCTGTAGCACAAATTTGACATCCGATGACATCGAAAGAGTCGTGAGAAATTTGAGGTGAGTCGGCAATGGACTTCGCTAAGCTTTTAATAAGCGAAAATAACTCTTTGATCGATGCCCTCGATGCGCTGGACAAAAGCGCCAAAAAAGTTTTATTCGTGGTCGAGGGAGGCAAATTGAGGGCCTCCATAAGCGACGGGGACATCAGACGCTTCTTGATCAGGAGCGAAAGCTTTTCAGGTCTGGTAAAGGACGTCGCCAACTATTCGCCAAAGTATGTCCTGAAAAACGAGATTTCACGCGTCCTTGAGCTCATGAGAGAGAATCGCGTCGAGACCGTGCCTGTTGTTGACGAACAACACATGATTGTTGACGTGGTGAATATGTATGATTTCGCCTTGTCAGCGCCAAGAGGCAATATCTCAATTCCCGTGGTCATAAACGCGGGCGGCAGGGGCACCCGGCTATACCCATACACCAAAATCCTGCCTAAGCCGCTGATCCCAGTCGGCGGCATTCCGATCTCCGAGCGCATCATTAAAGCTTTCGCTGCTTGCGGATGCGACAGGTTCTACATGATAGTGAACCACAAGAAGGGCATGGTTCGCGCGTATTTCAATGATCAACAGAAAGACTACAGCCTGTCTTTCATCGAAGAGGATGAGCCTCTCGGGACAGGGGGTGGCTTGTGCCTTCTCAAGGGCGCGATCAACTCGACTTTCATATTCACAAACTGTGATGTCATGCTTGATGAAGACTTCTCCAAAATCTGTGACTGGCACAAAAATGAACAAAATGCGATAACTACTGTGTGTGCTGTCAAAAGGCATAGTATTCCTTATGGCGTTGTAGAATGCTCCGATGACGGACAAATTGTTGCCATTAAAGAAAAGCCGGAAGTAAGCCATATTACCAATACTGGAATTTACGTGGTCAATCCAGAGGTGCTAAACCTGATCCAAGACCATGTCAAGACAGATTTTCCGGATGTCATTCAAATGGCCATCAAAATCGGCTTAAGGGTCGGCGCGTATAAGGTTGGCGAGCACTCCTGGCTGGACATGGGGGAATTCGACGTGATGGAAGACATGGCTAGCAGGTTTGACAAAAAGCAAACATTGTTTATATAAATCACAAAATAAAACGACAAACTCATTAGCTGACCGTTTATAAGACGGATTAACATGTAAGTTGCGTAGACAGCCGTTTTGGATTCCAACGGTAGAAGCGCTGTGCTATGAAAGATCTTATCATAATAGGACTCAATGATTTAAGCAAGGAAATTTTGTTTTTCATCGAAAGAATCAATATTGTTACGCCAACTTGGAACATCCTCGGATATATTGACAGCCAAACCGAGAGCGGAAATTCAATTGACGGAATTCCCGTCTTTGGCGGCTATGAAAGTGCAAGGGACTTTGCTGACGCCTTTTTCGTTTGTGCAAAAGAAAATCCGGCTTTAAAAAAAGGCGTTATATCGCTTCTGAAAGATTATATCGGTCGAAAGATTAATTACGCCACGATCATATGCCCAAGCGCTGCCATTTCAAGCAAAGCCAAAATCGGAGAAGGCTCAGTCATTGGAGAGCATTGTGTTGTTGGCCCAAATGTCCTCATCCAAAATCATTGCCTTGTGGGCTCATTGTCTTCAATTGGCACTGGTAGCGTCATTCAAGATTTTGTGCGCGTCGGCTCAGGCGCGATTGTCTCAAACCGCGTCAAGCTCGGAGAATGTTGCGATGTTGGAATTGGCGCAAAAATACTGGACTGCTCAAGCGTCGGACGGAACTCCCGTGTCGGAATAGGCGCGGCCATCGCCAAAGATGTTCAAGACAATTGCGTGGTTCTTAGAGAGTCTTCCAATGTAGCCAAGTTTGCCGCCCCTTCATCAGGCAACCGGGACAGGCTTGTCATTTTTGGCTCTGGAGGGCACGCTAAGGTTGTCGCGGACATGGCTAGGAGCTACTATGAAGAAGTAATTTTTGACACAGACAACTCATTTTTCCTTAATGAAGGTATGATTGGTTCTTACGACGCTTTTGTTGGGATTGGGGACGGCAAAATACGCGCTAAACTCATCCACAGACTTGAAAGCATGGGAATATTATGCCCCACTTTTATCCATCAAGGTGCCGAGGTGTCAGAGGGTGCAGAAATTGGGGGCGGCACAGTGATTATGGCTGGCGCGGCGGTCAACACAAGCGCTAAAATAGGAAAAGGCTCAATAGTCAACACGGGAGCGACCATTGACCATGACTGCCTGATAGGCGATTTCTGCAATGTAGCACCTGGAGCTCACCTCGCAGGCGGGGTCGAAATCGGCAATTACACAATCGTGGGCGTGGGTGCGTCAATAATCAACAACGTTACCATAGCAGACAACGTCATAATTGGCTCAGGCGCTACCGTTATCAAGAGCATCGCGACTCCTGGTACATATGTTGGAGTGCCTGCTGTCCGAATTTAGAAGGGGAACACTATGGGCGCTTATATAATCGCTGAGGCTGGCGTCAACCACAACGGCAACCTCGCGCTGGCAAAGAGGTTGGTTGATGCCGCCAAGGAATCTGGCGCAGATTGCGTCAAATTCCAGACGTACAAAACGGAGTCCCTTATATCCAAATTTGCTGAGAAGGCTGAGTACCAAAAAGCCGCCACTGGAAGCGACGAGAGCCAGCTCGATATGCTGCGGAGCTTAGAGCTTCCTTATGGTGCCTTTCGTGAGTTGAAGCATTATTGCGAGAGCGTCGACATTGACTTCCTCTCAACACCCTTTGACCTGGGCAGCGTCAACTTCCTTGCCGAGCTCGGGATGAAGCTTTGGAAAATCCCCAGCGGGGAACTCACAAACCTGCCTTACTTGACAAAAGTCGCAAGACAGAGACTTCCCGTCATCATGTCCACAGGCATGAGTACGCTTGAGGAAGTCACAGCGGCGATGAAAGTACTTCGCGATAACGAAAGCGGGAGTATAGCACTGCTTCATTGTACAACTGAGTATCCTGCCCCATTCGGCAGCGTAAACTTGAAGGCAATGCTGACCCTCAAGGATGAGTTTAGAGTTCCAGTCGGCTATTCTGACCACACTACCGGCATCGCTATCCCAATCGCAGCAGTTGCGCTGGGTGCGACTTTTATTGAGAAGCACTTCACGCTTGACAAGAAGATGAGCGGCCCTGACCACATGGCTAGCATCGAGCCCCGAGAGCTCAAGGAAATGGTGGAGTCAATCAGGAATGTCGAGGCGGCATTGGGTGACGGGATCAAATCCCCTTCACTGGCGGAGCTGAAAAACATCCCCGCCGCCAGAAAAAGCGTGGTAGCCGCAAGAGATATCAAGAAAGGTGAGACGCTCACCGAAGGCAATTTGGCGGTCAAACGACCAGGAAACGGCATTTCGCCAATGAGGTTTCACGATGTGCTGGGTCGAAAGGCAAAGCGCGATTTTTCGGAGGATGAGCTGATTGAGCTGTAAAAGAAAAATTTGCGTCTTGACTGCGACCAGAGCTGAATATGGGCTACTTCGCACGGTCATCAGGCGCTTGTCTGAACAGGCTGGCGTTGACCTGCGCATTGCCGTCACAGGTGCTCACCTATCACCAGCGCTTGGGCTCTCGTGCAAGGAGATTGAAGCTGACGGCTTTCCCATAGACACGAAGATAGACATCCTGCTCGGTTCTGGATCCGCCTCTTCGATCTCAAAGTCCATGGGACTGGCAATGATCGGCTTCGCAGAGTACTTTGAACGTTCAAGGCCCGGGTTACTTCTCCTTCTGGGTGACAGGTACGAAACCTTCGCTGTAGCGGCTGCCGCAACGAACGCAAGAATTCCGATATCCCATCTGTATGGAGGGGAATCGACAGAAGGCGCGGTTGACGAGTGCTATAGGCATTCTATCACAAAGATTAGCCACCTGCACTTTACCAGCACGGATGAGTATCGAAGGCGCGTGATCCAGTTGGGTGAAGACCCAGGTAAAGTTTTCAATGTAGGCGCACTTGGAGTGGAAAATGCGCTAAAAATCGAGCCCCTGTCTAAACGCGCACTTGAAGAGTCCATCAATTTCAGGCTTGACAAGCCGTATGCCGTGGTCACGTTTCATCCCGCCACAACAGAGGACAACACGGGAGAGGCGCAATGTGAAGAGCTACTTTCAGCTCTGAGTGAAATCCCGTCAATGAAATTTATAATCACCAAGGCGAACGCGGATGCTGGGGGCTCAGCAATAAACGAACTTATTGACAAGTATGCATGGAACAATCCGCAAGTATACGCTACGGCCTCCCTTGGCTGGCGTCGCTATTTGTCCGCGCTGAAATATGCGGAGGTAGTTGTAGGAAATTCATCAAGCGGGCTTATCGAGGCACCGTCTTTTCACATTCCCACAGTCAACATTGGCGACAGGCAAAAGGGCCGCATTAGAAGCGGTTCAGTTATTGATTGCGATCCTATGAAAGATTCTATTTTAGTTGCAGTTGACAAGGCCCGCTCTGATTGCTTTAGAGACAAGGCTAGTATATGTAATAATCCGTATCACAACACTAATACTTCTCAAAATATAGTTAGCAGAATTATTGAATTTTATGGCATAATAGATATAAAGAAAAAATTCTTCCCTTGTTTATAAGAATATGCATGAATGATGGCAGAGCGTTTCCAAACGTATTCAACATTTGATATAGATATTGTTTTTAAAAATATTTTAAAAATAGTAATGTATAAGTTTAGAATTATGAGTTAGAAGTCATATAATTGGCGTAACAACCATCGACTAATTAGGCGCAACCGGCTTGAGTTCAAGTTTTAACCGTTATTTTGTTTATTAACTATAGTCTTATTTACAGTCTCGGGGGACTTCTTACGCAGAACTATATCGGTTGATTTCAATATCCTATTATAAGAAGCGATGTGGTATTGTACGGTAAAATTGTATATTATAGGTAAATTATGTCAGGAGAGCTTTGATGATCAAAAATATAGCTGTAATTGGTCTTGGCTCAATGGGCAAAAGACGAATTAGATTAATTAAAGAGAAATTCCATGACCAAGTTAAGATGTCAGGAATTGACATACAAGAATCCCGAAGAACAGAAGTGGAAAAAGAGTTTTCAATATGTACTTACTCAACCATATCAGAGTCGTTTAAAGAGCACACAATTGATTATGTATTTGTGTGTACAAGTCCGCTAAGTCACTCTTTAATTATTTCTGAGTGCTTGGACTATGGCACACATGTATTTACAGAGTTGAACTTAGTTAATGACGGCTATGAGTTAAATTTACAAAAGGCGAAAGAGAGAAACATCAAGATATTTCTATCGGCCACATTCATTTATAGAGCAGAGCCAGAATATATTTGTCGAAAAGCGAAAAACGAGAGACTCCAGTACAATTACCACGTTGGTCAGTATCTTCCAGATTGGCATCCGTGGGAGAATTATAACAACTACTTTGTTAGTAAATCCAGAACAAACGCTTGTCGCGAGATCTTTGCAATAGAATTACCGTGGCTTATAAGAGCTTTCGGGGATATAGCTGAATTGGATGTTCAAAAGAGCAAAATATCCACATTGAAAGTTGACTACAATGACAGCTTCTCGTTGCTTGTCCGACACAAGACCAATGTTGTGGGAACATTGTCTGTAGATGTGGTTAGCAGAAAACCTGTTCGAAACTTTGAGCTGTATGGTGAAAACTTGTATCTAACATGGGACGGCTCTCCAAGCGGATTGCAAGAGTATAATTTTGCGAGCAAAACGATGCATCAGGTTTCTTTATATAACAACGCTGTCCAATTGGATAATTACGCAACTTTTGTGGTGGAGGATGCATATTCAAATGAGATCGACGCATTTTTCGATTATGTTCAAAAAGGCATAGAACCGAGGTACACATTTGAAGATGACAAGCGCATACTCTCATTAATTGATGAGATCGAGGGCAATAAATGACAAAACTTTGCTTTATAGGCATTGGTTCAATATCCAAGAGACACATTTTGAACACTGCCAAGTATTTGAACTCAATTAACGTGGAATTTCAAATAGATGCCGTCCGCAGGAACATTGAAAATCCTGTTGATGAAATCAGGCATTTGGTTTCCACGCAATACAAGTATGGCGAACGGTTGTCTGCAGATTATGACGCGATATTCGTGACAAATCCAACCTCATTGCATTATGAGGCCTTATCCATGTATTGCAACAACGCGAAGTGGTTCTTTGTTGAAAAGCCTGTTTTTGACCATGTGAATGCAGAATGTGACTTGTTGCCAAAAAATTGCTATGTGGCTTGTCCACTGCGATATACAAGTGTAATCAAATATATCAAGGAAAATATCAACTATAAATCCGCCTTTTCAGCTCGCGCGATCTCCTCGAGTTACTTGCCTGAATGGCGGCCCAACAAGGACTACAGGGAAACTTATAGCGCCCACAAGACCCTTGGCGGTGGCGTTTCCATAGACCTCATTCACGAATGGGACTATATCTCCAACCTTTTTGGATTTCCTAAGAATGTATATAGCATTATGGGCAAATTTTCGAACCTCGAAATTGACAGCGATGACTTGGCGGTTTACATCGGCGAATATCCGGATAAGCTTGTTGAATTGCATTTGGACTATTTCGGAAGATTTCCTGTACGCAAACTTGAAATTTTCTTCGATGGCGAAACTATAGAAGCCGACTTTTTAAGCTGTACCATTAAGCATTTGAAAAGCGGGAAGGCAGTAAGTTTGTGCGAAAGCAGAGACAGTTATCAGACCAAGGAAATTGAGCATTTTTTCAAGATAATGCGTGGCGAGCTTCAAAACGACAGCACAATCGAAGACGCTGTAAAAGTGCTGAAAATCGCAAGAGGAGAGTAAAATTTTGAATGTGTTGTTTACCATTTGCGGTCGAGCGGGTTCCAAAGGTTTAAAAGGAAAAAGCATAAAACATTTTCTAGAAATTCCAATTGTTTATTATAGCATATCCGCAATAGTGCTCTATAAAAATAACTATCCCGAAGACCGCTATTACTTCGTGTTGAACACAGACAGCGCTGAATTGATTAGAATTGTCAATTTGCAATCAGAGATAGAGTTTTTCACAATTGTTAGAGATGAAACTCTTTCAGATGATAATGTGCCAAAAGTGTCCGTAATAAAAGATTGCTTATTGAAATCCGAGGATCACTTTAATTTGGATTTTGATATGGTTATTGATTTGGATATTACTTCCCCACTTCGTTCAATATCAGACATAAAAAAAGCAGTTGAAAAGAAAAAGCTTCGAAATGACATTGATGTCGTCTATTCTGTTACAGATGCAAGGCGACACCCATACTTCAACATGGTTACAGAAAAAGACAATTTTTCTGTAAAAGTGATCCCGTCAATGTACACAGCAAGACAGCAACTTCCTGAAATGTTTGATATGAATGGATCAATTTATGTATATTCGCCTAACGCATTGAAAAGCAAACCGTCTAATGTTTTTTTTAATGATAACTGCGCTTCTGTTCATGTGCTTGATACCGGAGTACTGGATATAGATTCAGAACAAGATTATGAGCTAATGCAGGTGATTGCACCATATTTCTTTAAAAATCATTCTGGTTACAAAGATATTTATGCATTAGCAGAGAAAATTTCAATATATAGTTATAACGTTTCAGATACACTTTAACATTTAAGTTGCAAATTTATCATAGAAATGCCGATAAAAGAAAATTATGCCAAACATAACGTCCATGCATATACTGCGTTTGACCAATATATTTAGAATAAGCATCAAACCATTGTACAAAATAACTCAAAAACTTCTTAAATACATCTCAATTATACAGTAGATGTATTTCGAAATTCGCGTATGCTTTCTAAACCCAATAATTCTAAACAACAAATTATAGCACTTAGGAGCTTGAAATATGCATTCTACGTTTGATCCGCCTTTCTCTCCATCTTTGCTTGCCAAACGCAAGCGCTACCGCCTTGAGTTGCTGGAATCCAACAAAGCGTTCATAGTCAAGCGAATAGCGATCCTAGGCGGTTCTACCACGCACGATATAAGAGAAGCGCTTGACCTTTTCCTGCTCAATCACGGCATTCGGTGCGAGTTCTATGAATCAGAATACGCTCAGTACTGGCAGGATGCGATGTTCCCAAATGCTGAGCTTGAGGAGTTCAAACCGGATATATTCTATATCCATACCTCCATCCGCAACATAACAGAGTTTCCCTTGCTTGGACAGAGCTCAGAAGAAGTGACCGCACTGCTTGAGCAGACATACTTGCACTTCTTCTCTGTCTGGGAAAAGCTTCGTGAAACTTACGGGTGCCCAATCATACAGAACAACTTCGAGTACCCGTTTTGGAGGCTCCTGGGCAACCGGGACGCTACTGACATCCACGGGCGCGTAAATTTCATCACGCGCTTGAATCTTCGGTTTGCCGAGTACGCGCAATCCCATGAGAGCTTCTTCATCAACGACATCAACTACCTGTCGGCAAGCTACGGCTTGGATGCGTGGTCTGACCCTCTCTACTGGCACATGTACAAGTACGCCCTGGCTCTTCCAGCCATTCCGTACTTGGCACACAGCGTAGCGCTTATTGTAAAGTCCCTGTACGGCAAGAACAAGAAGGCGTTCGCTCTGGATCTCGACAATACCTTATGGGGCGGCATTGTCGGAGATGACGGGCCGGAGAACCTCGAAGTCGGGCAGGAGACCTCAATGGGCCAGGTTTACTCCGAGTTCCAGGAGTACATCAAGGCCCACAAGCAGCTTGGCGTCATACTGAACGTCGTGAGCAAGAACGAGCCCGAGAACGCGCTGGCTGGATTGCGCCGCCCCGGCATGGAGCTTTCCCCAGACGATTTCATTATGGTCAAAGCAAACTGGAGTCCGAAGTCAGAAAACCTGTCTGACATCGCTCACACGCTTTCTTTGGGTGAGGATGCATTTGTCTTTGTTGACGACAACCCTGCAGAGCGGGAGATCGTTCTCCAACAGACCGGGGCTTCTGTTCCTGACATCGGTAGCAAGCCTGAGCGCTTCATCTCTGTCGTAGACAAAATGGGCTACTTTGAGTCGACCTTTCTTTCAAAAGACGACTCCGCCAGAAACGAGATGTACAAGCAAAATGCCGAGCGCTCCAAGGCAGAAACTTCATTTGCCGATTACGGGGAGTATCTTCGGTCGTTGGAGATGTCTGCAGAAATCAAGGCCTTCTCCCCAATGTATATGTCAAGGATAGCACAGCTAACAAACAAGAGCAACCAGTTCAACCTGACAACAAGGCGATACACACAAGGAGAAATTGAAGAGGCGGCAATGAACCCTAAGTTCATTACGCTATACGGAAAACTCATGGACAAGTTCGGGGACAACGGAGTTGTGGCTGTTGCGATTGGCGAGATTGAAGGCGATACCTGCAACATTGTTCTGTGGCTGATGTCCTGCCGTGTGCTCAAGCGCGACATGGAATTCGCAATGATGGACGAGCTGGTTCGAATATGCAAATTGCGAGAGGTATCGACTATCTGGGGGTATTACATCCCATCGGCAAAAAACAGGATGGTTGAACGGTTCTACGATGGCCAAGGCTTTTCGCTCGATTCTTTGGATAACAGCGGAAATAAGGCGTATTCGTTAAGTGTCGAAAAATATGAGAATAAAAATAGACATATAGATGTAGCGCATGACTGACTCATTCGTTATATTATATACTGCATCTCGCTAATAACTAGAAACATTAATCCCCCGGCGTAGCCGGGGGATTAAGCGGAGCGGAAGCGATCCATAAGTTAGGTTGAAACAGAATTAGCCAAAAGTTGACAGATCATTCTAGTCTACATGTACAACGTTTCAATAGCGAGCGAGATGAGAAGAAAATCCGTAGTTACACAAGAGAGCAGAGAGAAGAGGACAGGTAGTTTCGGCTTTTAGTCAGTTTGCCAAAGCTTGGCACTTTTAAGTGTGCCAGTAGCAAAGCCAAAGCTCGACACCTTTAGGTGCGCTAGTAGCAAAGCCAAAGCTTAACGCCTTTAGGCGCACTTGTATTAAAGCCCTTACATGGCTGACAGATGCAGACAAGGTAAACCTGTACATTTGGTCACACAAAGGGCTGTATATTATTCAACAGGAGTTTCAGGACACTGCCGATAGTTATATTCTCGATCATTCAACTTGATTCGATTGAATGCATTGCACAGTCAATACCGTAATCTTCTTAATTCTAAGCTGTTTATCGTCGTTTTGCTGTGTAATAACATTTAGTGTACAATTAAAGCCTACTAAACAACAAAACGGCTTAAATACTCGGTTTCTCATCGTGAAGAGCAAAAGACAAAACGTTGATTTTACGGCATTTAAGTAATACTTCATATTGATTTTTCAAGGTTTATTCGAAGCGGAAAAAAAGTATACTTTTTTACAATGTAAGTATTTATTATATAACATAATATGAAACTCCTGTTTTAAAGGATTTATTTGGCCGCGCTATCTTAAGCGCGGCTTTTTTTGCGTGTTCTGATCGCCGGAAAAAACGTATACTTTAATTCCGGCGCATTTAATATAATACTACATTAATTCGCACTGAGATCCAACGTGAAAATCTATTGCAATGTCATATTAGGAATAGTTTGCATATATAAAAGATACAATATCATTTTGCTTTGACTAAGATTTTGAGACTGCTTATTTTAGAAAGGAGAAAAGATCATGAATAACGAAAACATTATAATACAATTAAATACGGTATTTAGAGACGTCTTTAACGACAACAAAATAATGGTAGAAGCTAGAACTGTATCTTCTGATATCGACGGATGGGATTCTCTAATGCACATTTCACTTATATCAGCAATAGAAAATGAGTTTGACATCAAGTTCTCTATGAAAGACATTGTAGGAATGAAAAATGTAGGTGAAATGATTGAAATTATTGAACGCGAGTGCCGAGAAAACATGTAAATTCTAGATGTTCATGCAAAGCATTGATTCTCTTGGAGGAATTTTCTTGATATTCACCTCGGTAACTTTCATCATTTTTATTGCAATCATTTTCGCAATTTATTATGCCATTCCAAAGAAGTACCAATGGATATTGCTTCTCGTTGGAAGCTATGCTTTTTATATGTGGCAAATACCGTGGTATGCTTGTTTCCTTTTGTATAGCACATCTATCACTTGGATTTTTTCTCGACTAATCGGAAACAACAACGAAAATTTAGTTAAATATCGATCAACCGAAGAATATCGTTCCCTCGAAAAAGAGAACAAGCTATTATTTAAGAATAAAACTCAACTGAAAAATCGTAACCTATTAGTATTATGCCTCGCATGTAATATCGGTCTTTTAGCGGTATTGAAATATACAAATTTCGCAATAATCACTCTAAATTCTCTCGGTTCAAATCTCCAACTCATAGATCGGCTTATACTCCCAATTGGGATTTCTTTTTACATATTTCAGAGCACTGGTTATATTATTGATGTTTATCGTGAAAGCATTTCCCCTCAGCATAATTTTTTTAAATATGCCTTGTTTGTATCATTCTTCCCGCAGATATCAATGGGTCCAATTGGAAGATATGATAGATTGGCTCCTCAATTATATGCGCAACATAGCTTTGATTATGATCAATTTACTTTCGGTCTTATGCGAATGTTACTTGGTTTTTTCAAAAAGCTGGCTATTGCCGATATTCTCGGCGTTTACGTAAACGCTGTTTATGCAGATACAAGCTCTGTTCGCGGCATAACCATTACTATAGCAACTATTTTATATGCATTGCAACTGTATGCCGACTTTTCAGGGTACACTGACATTGCTCTCGGTATTGGAAACTGCCTTGGTATTAAGCTAGACGAAAATTTCAAGCAGCCATACTTTTCCCGTTCAATCCCCGAATACTGGCGCAGATGGCATATTTCACTTGGTGCCTGGTTCAAGGATTATTTGTTCTTACCAATTTTACGTTCAAGTTGGTGCATGAAAGTCGGAAAATTCTTATCTAGAAAAGGGTATAAACGTCTTTCTCAGCTAGTTACAACTATTATTGGTTTGAGCATAACGTGGTTTCTTACTGGCCTTTGGCATGGAGCTTCATGGACCTTTATACTGTGGGGCCTTTGGTTTGGCATATTTATTATTTTATCCACTATATCCTCTAAATTTTATCCACCAAATAAAGGCATACTTTTAATTCTAAATAAAAATAAGTATTGGCATTTAATCCAGATACTTAGAACAGATTTTGTCGTTTGTCTAAGTTATATACTCTTTCGTTCAACTGATTTGGAAAATCTTATGAACATACTATTTGTCCTGTTTAGACGCTTTTCTATTTCTAATTCTTCTCAACTGATGACAAATGTACTGCCTCGGACAAATTGGGCGTTACTTTTTCTATGCTTGCTCATAGTGTTCATTATTGAGATTATCGATATGCAAGGGGGATTTCTTTCATTTTTAGTAAAAACAAAAAAAATTACCCGCTGGTTCATCATATACTTCTTTATCTTTCTTATATATTTATGCACAGATATCAGTTTATCTACTGCTAATTTTCTCTATTTTGATTTTTAGGTTGGTGCTACATGAAACGCCTAATTAAGCAAGGCAGTTTGTTTGTTTCAATATTATTCTCCTTAGTATTATTCATTGTATTACCAATGATTTCGATCCCGCCTTTAATTCAAGAAAATCACAGTTTTGAAGCGAGAATCGCCAAATCATTACTTCAATTCCAAACATTCTATTACGACCCAAATTATAACGAAAAGCTCGTCCAGGAATTGTTTATACGTAATAATTCAACAAGTTTTAGCACTGTTGTTATTGGCTCCAGCAGAGGTATGTTGTTGGACAGTGATATAACAGGAGAAACCAGCATATTTAACAACTGTGTTTCGGGTGCTACTTTCGAGGACGTCATTTCATTAGTAGGGATGTATTATACCTCTAGTACCGGACTACCTAAAAAGTTAATCATTGAAATCAGCCCATGGAATATGTCAGAAACACTTTCACGTCAAAAATATGTTTATAATAAAGATTATGAGCAACTTTATTCTGTTATCAATGCCGACATGTTACCTGCTAAAAATTTTAATTTAACCTATTTAAAAAACCTATTTTCATCGCAGAGTTTTCGACGAAACTGCCAAATTTTACTCGATCTATTCTTTAATCATAGTATTGTATATTTTGAAAAAATAGATGATAAATATTATACTAAATATCCAGATGGCAGCCTCGGATATGGAAGTAAAATGACAGATTGTACAAGCGAAGAAATATTAAACAAGATCAATAGTGTAGTCATCAAAAATGAATATAGCACCTATATTAATTCGATAGTTATGGATGGTTCAAAAGAGCACCAGCTAGATTTATTGACAAATTGGTTAATAGATCAAGGTATTGACGTCATTATGTATTTAGCTCCATTTCCTCCTACTGTATATGATTATATTGTTTACAGCAAGAATCTATCCTTAAATAAAATAGAAGAACATTTATTATTATTAGCAGACAAATACAATATAACAGTTAGAGGATCATATAATCCCTACAAAAACAACCTAAAAGATATTGATTTTTATGACGGCCTTCATGTAAGCAAAAGAGCAACTCCAACCGTATGGAATTATATTGCACGTAGTGGTCAAATCCGCTAAAACGACATATTATAAACCAATTTTTAAAACTTCCTAATAATTAACAAACAGAAATGGAGTTACAATGAAAATTCATCATTTCGGATATGCTGTTACTGACATAATTAAATCTCAACAGGCATTTGAATCATTGGGATTTTCACCTGAATCTTTGATTTTCCCTGATTTTTCTCGCAATGAAAAATTATGTTTATGTCAAATCCATCTCAAGTTAATTTTCCTCTCATAGAACTCATTAGTGTTCTAGATCCGAATAAATCATCACCTGTAGATGCTATGCTTACAAAATATAAATCACAACTTTATCACCCCTGCTTTGAGGTTTCAGACATCAATGCCACATTGGTTGAGCTGAAATCAAAGGATTGGCTTTTGATAGATGAATAGGCGACAATAGCGTTGTCGCATTTTTATTCAATCGGTACGTCGGAATTGTAGAATTGCTATCACAGCTTATTAGGCAAAACTTAACTTAGAAGATAAGACTTTTATGACGCAATTGTGCCCCATCGCAGAGCCTATATGAGATTGTAACTCTTCAATTCTCAGTGCCATGTCTTCGCAAGCAAACCAGAACAAATCAATTGTAGTACCCACAAGCAAAAAAGCAAGATATAAGGTGTGCAATGACGATCCCAAGCAATGTAAAAAGCCCTCACAATGGCCAAATCGATTAAGCACCCGCCTCGCTGGTGTTTGCCATAGTTCGGTATACGTTCAGCTTGTTCTTGGACAGGATGACGCAGGGAGGGCTTTGCTTAAAAGGGAGGTTCCCTAGCACAGGATGGACACTGCGCTAGGAAACGGCAAATTGAAAAGCAATTATAGTATAGCTCTAATGACGAAAAAATTATGCATGGCAAATTTCTTTGCGCAATATGCAGATAAAGGCCTTGTTCTTATGATTTCAAGCGTTGGCTCAGGAAGAGAGCATGTTATTGCATTTGTTTCCAGAAAGTCAGCAAGAAGTTTTCGGCCCTTCCCGATAGATGCCGTTGCAGTTTACTCATTTGGCGATTCTGGTATGGCTCCTCGCTACGCTTGTCCAGTTCCCTCCTGTAGATTATGTGCCGAGCCCGTGCGCCGCTCAGCAAATCTTATGTATGCACATTTCATTGAGATGGACTGACACCTTCCAGCGTATGCAGTCTCCAGTCACCAAGCCATCTCATTCCTTTGCGAGTTGTGAAGTAGTCCCTACTCTTCTCTCGCCAACGGAGCAACGATATGTCAGCGTCGTTAATCTCCTGGTTGCCGGGAAAGGCAGAGCTTCGGATGTTTTCAATGGATGCCGAGTGATGGAAAGGCGTTGGAATCCATTTGTCTGTGAAGAACCTTCTGCAATTACAGAGTACAAAATCCATTTGGGGTTGCCTGGTTCCCATGTCTCCGTTGCGCCAGAGTCTTCGCACAATCAGGTTTCTGGCCTGCGCTCTCTTCCGCAAACCATGGGCTTATGCAAAATTTACGTGACACAGGAAAATCCTTGTGTAGGCTAACGGCTAACGCAGACCTTTTCCAAGCCCCATAATTCTTGGCCCTATGCCTTTGCGTCCGTAGCGTAGGCAATCGATATCCGGGATATGACTTGGGCTTGTGGAGTAGAAGCCTGTTTCCGTGCTGACGAGTGCTATATGCGAAAGATTCTTATCGTTGCCCGCCTCGCGCTTAGGCCAAAATTGATTTAAAACCTTTTTCGGATTTTTTAGATACGCACTCAGAAGCCAGTCAGGCCGCTCCCGCTAACGATAAGAAAATTCTAAATCGCAGGTATAACAGTCCTTGACTGCACCCTCATGCCTTGAGAATTTCCAAAGTCTCAGCAGGGATCCGGAAGTCACGAGTGCCCTGCTCAGTCGAGAGTGCAAGATATTGGCCCTATAACGTCTTTTATACTGAAGGGCAGACGTTGATCAAGATTGTAATGATAGACGCCTGCGCCAATGGCACGCTTCGCCAAATCAACCCTTACGGTTAAAGTCACGGGCACGAAGTCGATATCGTAGCCGTGAAAGTGCAGGATGGCAGCCTGGGGATCCAGCTCCTGCGGAATGCTCTCTTTGGGCCTAGGCAGAGCTTGCGCGTCCATATTAAACGTTAGGTAGCCGGAATCCTCTTTCGCACTGCCTTTTCTTGCGCCTGATTTAGCCATGTAAACACCCCTTCCTTGGATTTAGGTTTTAGTGCAAATTCCAAAATTAAATACGGCTAGAACAAGCGTTAAAGATCGTTGCCTTGGGCGTTTGCTTGAACACCGGGCAAACGCTATGCGCCTTTTTGGAATATGCACTATATAAAGGCTTGTACAGTTCTTCTAGCTGGCGAGCGTTCAAATATTGAATTTACTATCGTTGCCCGCCTTTGAAGCAAGGCGGGCCCGCTTCCGCTAAATAAAATCTAAACATGCCACTCGCAAATATAGATTGTACTTTTTTCGGCGCGATAAATCAACTATTTTTTTCCGACAAGCAGAAGGGTGGAGGCGCACATAATAGGTAAATACAGATTTCCTTCAGCTTTGGCACGGCATTTTCTGTAAATTTCCTGTTTGCTACTCGATCAATATCGATGAACTCCGAAAACAGAGAAAAATCAACATTTTTTAAACGTGTGTAAATATTTTTTTGAACGCAAAAATCCGTGCGTCCGGAAATAATAAGTAGGCGCTAGGGTGCGGTCCTGGTAAACCTGAGCATCCGCTGCGCCGAAAGCCTCCTGAGATTCAGGAGGCTTTTTTGTTTTCAACATTATTATCTCATTTAATTGACTATGTGTTTTAATCTACGATTATTGTAAAAGGGATTGAAGCGTCGTAATATGTTGCGTTCTCTCTGTTTCTGGTCTGGTACGGCGATTTGGTAACGAATCCGGTCAGCTCATATTTGCCAGGAACTTCAGGCGTTTTGAATTCTATAACACCATAGGCGATTTTGCCTGGTTCATTAATTAGGTGGATAAAGGGTTTATCGTGTATTAGGATCGACTCCCCGTTTAACAGGAGCAGGATGAGCATGTCATCTGAATTATCATAATTCCCGGCGTAATACCCAACTTTAACAGATTCTCCTTTTGCTTCAAGAGACCTATGAGGGTAATGGGCTGTTGAGGATAGTTCCAGATCAGAATTGAGCATTAGGCCTTGGTATTGAATGTCTAAAAACCGGACAGGGTAGTCAGGGTTGGAATTCACGGATATTGAACCTTCTTCACTCCGAGAGGGGATCAGCTCGAAATCCTTAGCTAGAGCTGGTATGATATCTGAGTAGCCGTCGGAAACATGGATATCGCTATTGGGAATTACAATTGCAGTTAGGATACGGTGATGATCAAATTTTAAGCTGTCAGGAAGGTTGACCACAATTTCTAATGCGTCTGATGATTTTACAGGAAAAACATAAGAATTTAGCGTTTTTGAATCAATGATAAAATCCGTTTCAACATAATCAATCATCAATTTTAATTTGCAATTGAAATCATTGGTTGTTTTTGACGATATTATAATATGCAAATCGTCATTTATGTTGTCCAAATATATCTTGTCGTCGATTGTTGGCTTGCCTAGGGTCAAAACCTGTAGAGCTAAGTTTTCTGTATATCCAAGGGAAGCGAATCTTTCAATCGAGGCTTTGCTCTCATCTATTCGCGCTTCTAATTCAGACTTTGCGCAAGCGCAAAGCGCTGAAAAACAAAAGAAGATAAGTGCACACGCCTTAAGTACATATCCCAAATTTCCATAAAGGCACCGCCATAGTCCTGGCGAGCGCTTCACCTCTGGACTCTTGCAAGCCTCTGCATTAATTTTGGGATATGCTCTTTTCCTATTCCACATTTAGATCTCCTTTGGATTCAGTCTATGGCTTGGGAAAGTTCTCATGAAGCATTAGGGCTTTAGCGTTTGCCCTTGACGGGCAAACGCTCCTGCTCCGATATAGAAATTTTGGGGTTTTCTGTCCAGAGAATTTCGCTTGGAATTTTCTTATCTTGCCTGTCTCAGAAGCCAGTCGGGCCGCTCTGCTAACGATAAGAAAATTCTAAATTATACCTCTCGTAAGTCTAAAAGTCAGCGGTGCTCAATTGAAATATATGGGCCCTGTATAGCCAGACGACTCTTGAGATGAAGCTGTTTCTTTTACCTTGCCATAGGCTACAAAGCTACAAAGATCGGTTAAGGCTGTTATGGTTCCTGAATTTGAGTAAAGAGCATCGGTCTGCGTTACCCAGGCTGTCGATCCTACAGAATAGCCATTATTGTTCACAACACATTTGGCAGCTAAAAGGTAGGCCGATTCACTGGCGCTAACGAGGCTATATCCCTTGGGCTTGCCGAAAAAAGGCTGTGATGCGTTTAACGAAACGCTAACAGTGATATTTGATGCGCTTGTTGAAGGCGAGATGTCCTTTGATGATACTGTGGGAAACATCTTGCCAGTTTCTACGTCGTATGGCAGCTGATTAGGGCTGTAGCCAGCTATTGAAGGCGGGGTATCTCTTACGGCTACTATAGCGACTGCAACAAGCACTACTACGATTGCGACCAAAACTGATATTAATTTTTTAGGCATTTCAAACCTCCTGATGATTTCATATTTGCTTTGCTACGGGCAAGCTATTGGTTCATTTTTCGAATCCCAAACCACCCTGTTTGGTGATAGTGCCGTGGTACCAGTAGCGCTTAGCGTTTGCCGAACATGATAATCCCTCTTTTCTTTGGTTTCATAAGTGTGTCAATCAGTAGCCCGTGTAAAATGTGACTTTTGGGATAGAGCGTTACCCGCTCCATAGCATGGCGCAGACGCTTAATGCGCCTGAAGCAGGGCAACTGACATGAACCGATTTTCTTCGTCGCCTGTTTCGTTGCCTTGGCATCTGGACGCCTTCGAGCCCTCTACTTTATAAACGGTTTATCGACGTAAACCACTACACATCTTCAATCAGTAATTTATGGAAGTCGTTTGTGCTTTGAAAAGGCACGGACAATATCGTGACGCTTTTGGCCGCAAGGCTGGGCGAGTCACTTCTGGAACGCTATCCGGCCATATCGGGCATGAGCATTTGATTAGTCCACAGTGCTCCTATTGGTAGGCCTACTGATAGGAGCGTGACTTCATTTTTATACTACCCGTCGGGCTAGGATGGCACTTTGGAGCTTCTGGGAGACCGGTTCTCCTTCGAAGATGCTGCTTCGTAGACAAGAGCACTAAACCGTTGGCTCAGGTATGAGCGCTTGATGAAGTCGTACTCTGGAAAAGCAATTACTTCAGTTGCCTTCTCTTTCCCTCTTCATTTTTTAATTCGGTCATCGCTGAGCTTGCGAAGAGCCTTAAGATTTGCAGCGCATCGACTTAGGAGATACAGATCATAATTGCGTTGTTTTCGGAAAAGCAGATTTTTGTTAATTATTGTCATTCGTCTGGTTTTCAAGGGCAACTATCCTTTAAAGGCTTCAAATCATGCGTTTTCTAACCCGTACGCGCACTTCTGTCCAATGCATAAATCCTATTTGCCCGGACACAATAAGGAGGCACCAATGGCAGGGGTCTTGGTAAACCTGACCTGCCTAAAAACCCCCTGATTTGTTTCAGGGGGTTTTCTCGTTATTAAAATTTAACTGCACCTTATTATATCTGATACATAATTTTGCTATAATAGCTTTGGCAGAGCAAGCCTAATAAACCTCTTGAAAATCACATTTTCAGGAGTTTGCTACATTTGCAACTCATCGAACGGTTCGAAAAGCGGCAAATCACCATCAAGCCTCCGCTTAGCGTTTGTAGGCAATTCGCAACCTTTTAGGTTTTTTGTCTGCCTCAGCCAGCCTACTCGCCCTTGAAACTTTATTGATTTTTCTTTCTTCATGGGTATACGGGCTCGACATTTGGGCAATGCTTACAATAACTTCAATGAAGGTTGGAGTTGCCGTCTCAATGCAAAATAGGGATGCTTTGCATTGAATAATCTCTGGCGGCGCAAGCGTAATGGGGCTACAGTGCCTTAGTTGACTAGACTAAGGCACTGCTTTTTCAAATAGTTAAATCAGCTGATTCTTCAAGACAAACCACCGTCTGATTAAAAACTGAATCCATATTTCGGAATGACATTTGATGCTTTAGCAAAAGCCTGATTTAGAGAGCGTGTATTATTTGTTAATAGTTAGTATTTATATGATTCCTAGGCAACATCTCATAAAGGCTTAAAATTCGGAATTTTAGAAACCATTCGCTCACTCATCTTTCGTGCATAATCCCTGTGTGCCAGGGCACAATAATAGGGTGCCATCGGCGGGGGTCCTGGTAAACCTGACCTGCCCGGAAAACCCTCTGAATTTTCAGAGTGTTTTTTCGTTTTTTTAAATTAATTTCCATATTATATTAGCTGTCACGAATTTATTATCTGAGCTTTGGAAAGTCAATCCCATCGCAAACCTCTTGAAAACCACATTCTCAAGTGCTTGAAGCATTTCAAACGCAAAGCATCTATGCTCACCCAAGGGAGGCTCGCTGGTTTGATTGATATTCAAATAATAATAGCGACTACAATTTGCATGGCTTGGGCGAAAACCCTCCCTTTAGGTATCACGAATCACTACTGACGCGAGAACTGAGTTTCGATGCGTTGACGGGCTGTCCTAAGTTTTCCGAGGATTAATTCTTAACCAAGAAGGGGGAATTGACAACCAAGTCCCCGATGTCTGCATCACGCTTATCAGTCAGTCGCAACCTATCAATACTATGTGTTACTTTGACATCGGTCAATGCATATCTACTACCCGTGGGGCTTAGGCTGGTTCTATGGAGCTCCATGAGGCTGACTCCCGGCAGACCTTCCATCTGCTGAGATGCATTGCAAATTTTTGGGGTTGTCAGCTAGTCTGGTTCTATGGAGATCCATGGAGGCCGACTCCTGACAGACCGCCGTCGGAGATGCGCTACAATTTTCAGGTTGTCAGCACAGCCAAAAAACACCAAGCCTTTTGCTCACGCGTGGCATTGGAAGAATGACTCCAGCAAATCAAACCATCAATGCGCACACTGCTCCGCAATTTCTAAACCAAATTCATCGCTTCTAATTTGTTATGGAGCTCCATGTTTGCTGGCTTCTAGCAGACCGCCCTCGTTCAGAGATGCCGTTCAGTTTTCAGGTTATCTAGTTTGAACTGCCAGAGGAATGACCAAGCCTACATTGCCCTGTCATTTGTTCCGTGATTCCTCAACCATGTCCTAACTTATCAGTTAGGCGCAATTTGTCAATCACATCGTGTTGCTTTAATATCAGACATCGGCTAATACATATCTGCTACCGTAGAGCTTAGGCTGGTTCTATGGAGCTCCATGGATGCTGACTCCCAGCAGACTGTCCTCTTTCAGAGACGCGCTACAATTTTCAGGTTGTCAGCATCGCCAAAGCACCTAAGCCTTTTGCTCGCATGTGACACTGGAAGAAGTCATCGTTCTTGAACAGTAATGCTCCATTTCAACTTTCTCCCTTCTTCACTTTTGATTCATTCTCAACTTCGGGTATGCCAAGTACCTTGGGATTTGCGGCAACTTAAGACTAGTAATTATTATTACTTGGTATTTGTAAGATTGCCAAACTAATCCTCATAAAGGCCTGAAATTCGGCATTTTCGAAACCATACGCAAACTCATCTTTCGTGCATAATCCCCGTGTGCCAGTGCACAATAATAGGGCAACACCGGCGGGGGTCTTGGTAAACCTGACCCGCCAGAAAAACCCTCTGAATTTTCAGAGGGTTTTTCGTATTCTCAATTTTTTTCTCACATTTCCATATCTATCTCAAATTTTATCGCATATAATATCTATCGTGCGAATTTTATTGCCATATCTTTATCAAATCAAGTATACGAACCTCATTAAAATCACATTCTCAACTTCTTCAAGGCTTTCCACTGTTAAAGCACGAGCTCGCTGAGCACCTTAAGATTGGTCGGCTTAAATTGCTATTTAATTCAACGCCTAAAAGCATATCCCAAAATTAAATTTATGGCGCGTAAAAAGCCACTCGTTGAAGCATCGCATGCCTCTTGGCGATTTACCCTTGGGCAAACGCTACTCCGCGCCTTTTATGGATATTTCGGGATATTCTCTCAATAAACCTGCATTGTAGACACAAAATGTCTATTTTGTAAGGTTTGTCAAAATGAATCGTGTTCTTGAGAAATATGAGAAAAAAGATCTATAAACTATTTTGGTATCTCTGTTTAGATTGCTTAAACAAAGTCAACAATCTAGGTGCATATCCAAATCAATTGAGGGTGCCGGATAAGACCGGCGCTAGATCCGCAAGAGAGCTGAAGACGGCAATAGCTTCAGAGACAAGCGGGTTGGAATGAAGAACGGGAAAGCTGAAACCATACTGGATGTAGTGACGAGGATAGAAGGGGATCTCAGACTGCTCAGGGATTGGTGCGAATTGGAATCGAAGGTGGGACACAGTGGCTAAGCAAATACATCACAACACGTTTCAGGCTATCAAGGAAATAGCTGAGCGTCCAGGCTGCAAACTGACAGTAAAGGACATGTGTGCGATAGCAGGAGTATCGAGAGCCGGATATTACAAATGGCTCAACTCGGCAACCAGCAGGGACGATAGAGAAGAGCGCGATGAAGCTGCCTTTGCGTTGATCTTGGAAGTCTACAACTCTAGCGGGTGCACAAGAGGAGCGAGAGGAATACACGCGAGTCTGCTTAAGCTCGATCCTCCTGTTGTCATAAACGTTAAGAAAATCAGAAGGCTCATGAAGAAGAATGGGCTACTGTACTCTTACGATCATACCGAAAGCCAAGTCGAGCCATTGCAAAGCTAAGTTTCCCAAGATTTTTGCGGATGACTTTTCTGGTACTTTGAATTTCATTTGGGATAGCCTTATTGGCGCAGTCCATCCTGGTTCATGTTATTTATTGGCATTTGTTATATTCAACGCGATCAGCTCACAAAGACCTAAAATCCAGTATTTTTCAATCCGTAGGTGCACTTTTCTCTTATGCATAATTCTTATGGGCCCGGGCACAATAATA
>JAISWZ010000387.1 GCA_031270945.1 Clostridiales bacterium
CCCCCGTCCAAGGAGTCATACGAAGTGTCTAAGATTAAGAAATTGAAATGAAACAGAGCGTTTCACGGAAGCCCTATGCTCCAGAGCGAGCAACAGGAAGAGGTAGGTAGGTAGGTAGGTAGGTAGGTAGGTAGGTAGGTAGGTAGGTAGGGAGGTAGGTAGGTAGGTAGGTAGGTAGGTAGGTAGGTAGGTAGGTAGGTAGGTAGGGGAGCAAGAATTTTCTGGCATTAAGTTATTCGTCATTTTAATAGTGTGTTTTTGCTATTAATTGCGCGATTTACTTTAACGATGACAGATGCAATTGGAGGATAAATAAATGTCTGAGGCCGAAATGAAAGCAACAATACTTGTTAGAGATTCAATCGCCGAAGAATTTGCTGAGAAATTACAAGCTGAGACCGATTTTGAAAATTATATCGAGCTTCTTAGCGAAGCGTCACAGCGTTTTACGGTTTTTGTTGCATCCTATGACACACCATGCGGATCCGAGTTGTTTAATGAAGAAATTGCAACCAAGCTAAAGATTGCTCTTGGAACGAGGTACGCTCTCCACGATAAAGTCCGTTGCTCATATGTAGCAGTTGTGGATGAAGGAAAATTGCTTGTCGAGCATATTGACGCTAATCAGCCAATAGAAATAACAGGACAAATTGACGATAACAAGATCAATATATATAGCATGGGATATCGGATGATCACTCCTTTACGCGTAAATATCTCGATAAACGATGAAAATCCTGTTGTTTCGGCAAGAGGTTTGCATTTTGTGGTATTTGATAAGAGGGAAAAGGAAATTCTTGATTATGTTGCTTTTGATACATATGTTCCTGGGCTTACTAAAATTTATTGCCAAAGAAACAGCGGACACTACTATCGTTTATTTGAGAAATTTATTTTAGCACATCCGGGCGTAACTTTTTTAGAAGTGGAGCATCCTAGGAATAGCATATATTTAGTCAAAAACTCTGTTTTCGATAGATTTAGCAAAATTAACAATGGCATTTTAAATGAAATGGATGCTTCAATCCGTCAAAGATATTTAGATTTCCCCAACTTTCCATTGCGGGGATATGCAAATAATATTGACGAACTGAATGAGCTTCTAGATCCGCAACCATCTTACATAGGAACTGACGGTTCAAGGCGTTTTCTAGACTATCACGGCAAGCATGTCAATATTGAAAACGGGCACAGAGTTACTCCAGGGCAACCCAACGAGTTTAAACATAGAGTTTGGTGCGTTTCTGGCTGTGATATGTATGGTGTTGGTGTACGTGATGAAGGCACTATCTCAGCCTTCTTACAAAAACTATTCAACAATAAAGCGAAAAACCATGGATTTAAAGTAGAAAATTACGGATATTGCATGGCAGTGCGCCAGCTCGGGCATGGCTATAACCATGCAAATCAACTAGAAGAAACTATGGCGATATTGAAAAATATACCTATAACAATAGGTGATGTGGTCATTAGTTGTATTATTCCTTGCAAAAATAAAATCGAAGTAGATTACGTTCGTGGCTATGGTGATTTATTGTGGGATCACATTCATTTAACAGAAAACGGATTGAGGTTAGTAGCAGATAAAATATTTGATAATTTAGAAAAAAACAATTTTTACCTTGAAAACGCAAACAGAAAGGCTTCAAACCCTGATAACAATAAGCTTTTCTCAAGCGATAAGAGCCCCTCAAACGATAAAACTTCAACTTCTTCAAACAAAAAAGCCCAAGCCTACGGTTTCACAGAAGAGCAAATGAAATCACTCGAACAATATAAAGAAAAACTTGCCAATTTCTGCATTGTCAAAACGGGCGAATCCCATGAAAATCAGAAAATAGGATCCATAGTAATGAACTGCAATCCATTTACCCTTGGCCATCGCTACTTGATAGAGCAAGCGTCTAGGGAATGCGACTATCTAATTGTCTTCGTAGTTCAAGAAGATAAGTCGGTATTTCCGTTTGCAGATAGAATCGAGCTGGTTAAAGAGGGGACGAAAGACCTCTCCAATGTAGGCGTGATTGAAAGCGGGCAGTTTATCATATCCTCCTTAACATTCAGGGAGTATTTCAACAAATCTGAGTTGCAAGACAGGACGATAGACTCTTCAACCGACGTAACCCTTTTCGCTAGAGAAATTGCGCCAGCAGCAAATATCTCGATTCGATTTGTTGGTTCTGAGCCGTTTGATCGGGTAACCAACCAGTATAACGAAATGCTCAAAGATTTATTGCCGCGATATGGAATTGAGCTCAAGGAAATGACAAGGCATGAGGCAGAAGGAGAGGCCATCAGCGCAAGCAGAGTGAGAAAGCTACTAGAAACCAAAGACTGGGACGCGATCAAAACGCTTGTCCCGACATCGACGTATGAGTACTTGCTTAACAGGTTTGAAGTTTGCACGGTATAAAATAAGGGTTTCTTGGCTTTATATTTCCTACTAGGGTTAAGTTTTCTTAACATGTGCGGAATGCCGCCAAGTTTTAATCGGCGGCTTTCTGTTGCGCGATTTGCTTTAACATATGACATATACAATTGGAGGATAACTAAATGTCTGAAGCAAAAATAAAAGCAACAATAATTGTTAGAGATTCAAGTACCGAAGAATTTGCCGAGAAATTGCAATCCGAGACCAATTTTGAAAATTATATCGAACTTCTTAGCGAAGCGTCAAAGCGTTTTACGGTTTTTGTTGCATCCTATGACACGCCATGCGGTTCCGAGCTATTCACTGAAGAAATTGCCACCAAGCTTATGACTGCTCTTGGAACGAAGTACACGTTGCACGATAAAGTCCGTTGCTCTTATATAGCTGTTGCAGATGAAGGCAAATTGCTTGTAGAACATATTGACGCTAATCAACCGATAGAAATAACCGGACAAATTGACGATAACAAGATCAATATATATAGCATGGGATATCGGATGATCACTCCTTTACGCGTAAATATCTCGATAAACGATGAAAATCCTGTTGTTTTGGCAAGAGGCTTGCATTTTGTGGTATTTGATAAGAGGGCAAAGGAAATTCTTGATTATGTCGCTTTTGATACATATGTTTCCGGGCTTACTAAAATATATTGCCAAAGAAATAGCGAATACTACTACAGATTATTTGAGAATTTCAGTTTAGAACATGGTATAACGTTTTTAGAAGCAGAGCTTCCTAGGAATAGCGGGTGTTTAGTTAAAAACACTACTTTTGATAGATTTATCATGATAAATGATGGCATCCTAAGCGAAATGGATACTTCAATTCGTCAAAGATATTTAGATTTTCCAAATTTCCCTTTACGGAAATACGTAAATAATATTGATGAACTGAATGAGCTTCTAGATCCGCAACCATCTTACATAGGAACTGACGGCTCTAGGCATTTTCTAGACTATCATGGCAAGCATGTCAATATCGAAAACGGGCACAGGGTTACTCCATGGCAGCCCAGCGAGTTTAAGCATAGGATTTGGTGCGTTTCAGGCTGTGATATGTTTGGGATTGGTGCGCGTGATGAAGGCACTATTACGGCATTCTTGCAAAAATTGCTCAATAAAAAGGCTAAAAATCTTGGATTTAGTGTGGAAAATTATGGCTTTTACATGCCAGTGCTTCAACTAGGACATGGCTATAATCAAGCAAATCAACTAGATGAAACTGTAGCTATATTGAATAATATTCCTATAAGAGCAGGAGATGTAGTCATTAGTAGTATTATTCCATGCAAAAATAACATCAATGTTGCATATACTCAAGGATACGGAGATATATTGTGGGCTCAAGGTCATTTAACGGAAAACGGATACCGATTAGTAGCAGATACAATATTTGAACATTTAGAAAACAACAATTTTTACCTTGATAAAGCAAAAGCTTCAAACCCTGAAAACAATAAGCTTGTATTGAATAATCAATGTTCTACCTACTAAATCCAGTAGATTGCCCCCGGACTACCAAACACATAATGTACTTACGGCACGTGGGAGATTCATCCAAACTGTAGGCCATTCGCGCCTTAAATGACAAAAGTGTCACCTTCCCCTTTGAAATTATAAGCTGAGAGTCACCTGAGCTTGGTATGCTTTGTTCAAAGGGGGCTTTGCGATGTCTAGCAAAAGCATGATAGAAGTCGAAGGGTTGACAAAAAGCTACGGAACAAAAAATCCGGTATTCGCTTTGAACGGCGTCTCATTCTCCATGGAAAAGGGAGAGTTTGTAGCTATCGTTGGCGCAAGCGGGAGCGGCAAGTCAACGCTCATGCACCTCATGGGAGGGGTGGATCGCCCTTCTAGCGGGAGCGTCAGAGTTGACGGAAAAGCCATCTTTGACATGAGCGAGAGCGAGCTGGCCATATTTCGCCGCAGGAACATCGGGATCGTATACCAGTTCTACAACTTGGTTCCTACCCTTACGGCAGAGGAAAACATTATGCTTCCCTGGCTTCTGGACAAGCGGAAGCCTGACGGGAAAAAGCTTCGAGACATTCTGGAAACAATAGGCCTAACCGACAGGGCTAAGCACCTTCCAAGCGAGCTTTCAGGAGGCCAGCAGCAGAGAGTCTCAATAGGCAGGGCTTTGATAAACGATCCTGCGCTCATTCTAGCGGATGAGCCCACGGGAAACCTGGACAGCAAGGCAAGCAGGGATATTGTAGATCTGCTCAAGCTTTCAAACAGCAAGTTCAACCAGACTCTTGTGATCATAACCCATGACGAGAGCATAGCTCTTCAGGCAAAGAGGATAATCACCATCTCTGACGGGAAGATTCTTCGGGACGAGGGGGTGCGCAAATGAACCTGATGGCAAGACTAGCGCTCTCCCAGCTGAAGGTCAACAGGACTCGCTCTGGCTGGACGCTGTTTGGCATAGCTCTTTCAGCTGCCATGCTTACGGCGGTTTTCGGCTTTGCCGCAAGCGCCAAAGAGGCAATGGAACTTGTTCTTGGAATAGACATCGATATAACAAGAAGTTTGGCCCTTTTGTCTCTTGGCTCTATCCTGGGTCTTATCATCATTTCCTGCGCTGTCATAGTCATATCAAACGCTTTTAGGATAAGCGCTGGCGAGAGGACTCGCCAGTTCGGGATCCTGAAGAGCGCGGGTGCCACCAGCGAGCAGATATCGCAAAGCGTCTTGTACGAAGGGCTTCTCCTGTCAGTGATAGCCATTCCCATAGGCATTATATCGGGCCTTCTCATAGAGCTTGCAGGAATATCAATCATAAGCTTTCTGATCCGCTCTCTCGTGGAAGACAAAGTCTTGAGGCTGGGACAGCAAGCAGCCGCTGAGATCCGGCTTCATTTTTCCGCCCCTATTCCCGTCCTTGTCGCGGCTATCGCCGCATCTTTGGGAACAGTGCTTATATCCGCCTGGCTTCCAGCGCGGAAGGCGGCAAGGATTCCGGCTATCGAGGCGATCCGGTCAACCGGCGAGGTAAGCTTAAGCAGGCGTGATGTCTCTGTTTCAAGACTGACCCAAGCGCTGTTTGGGTTCGAGGGAACATTGGCCGCCAAGTCACTAAAGCGCAACAGGAGAAACTTCAGGGCTACGGTGTTAAGCCTATCCATATGCATAGTTCTTCTGGTCTCGGCTTCTAGCATCGGCAACCTGATGAAAAAGGTCACAGGCCTGATGCTTCCCACAATGGATGCAACCGCTACCGCTTCCATGAACTTTCCCATAGAGTATGACAACGGCGGAAACATCATCTACAAAACCCTTGACCAGCAAAAGATCAAACAGATCACTGAGCTTCTCAGAGAGTATCCTGAAACCGCTATTATCAACGTGAACACCTTCAGCGCACTGTCTCCAGTCTCGCTCCCCCGCGAGGCCATAGGCGACCGAATGCTTAAGCTCATTGGATCGCTTCATCCAAATGACGCCTCTTACGATATTGGCTTTACCTTAGTTACCCTTGATGACAAGTCTTACGCAAAGACTTGCGAGCTTGCCAATGTGCCGCTTGGTTCGAACATTCTGGCCAATATCGTCCGCATTACCGAAAGAGGTTCGACCAGCGAGTCCAACGCCCTAAATTTCGACCAAGTAAAGAGCAAAGTTATCTCACTCACAAAAGACGGCACTGGCGAGACATTTTCCCTGAGCATTGACGGCGAGCTTTCAGGCTCAAACGTGCCAAAGGAGATCAGGTACGCCACGTCTTATGGCACCGCTATAATCGTCCCTTCATTTGACGCCACCTTCTCCACCTGGATAGCCAAAGTAGAAGACTCTGCTGGCTTCACGGATTACGCCTCAGAAGTTTTGCATAACAACGCGCCAGATGACTCCAGCGAGTTGCCTTTGCAGATCTTAAGCCAGGACATCGCCGCCCAGATGGCTCGAATGGACGCCACGGTAGACACAGTTATGCTCTTCACATACGGCTTCGTAGGCATGCTGGCGCTTATGGCCATTGCCAGCGTAATAAGCGCCATATCCACAAACGTCCGCTCCCGCTCAAAGGAATTCGCTGTCCTTGAAAGCGTCGGCATGACCCGGGACGGTGTTTCAAGAATGCTAAGCCTTGAAAGCGCACTCTGCTCTCTGAGATCTTTGGCCTTTGGAATCCCGCTCGGGCTTGCGGCATCTTTTGCCCTGTACCACGCCATGGGCCTGGCTGCGGAAGTTGAATACAGCTTTCCTTGGCTGGCTGTCTCCCAGTGCGTGTTAGGCGTATTCTTTGTCACGTGGGCTACCATGCGATATGCCGCTTCAAGGCTGAAACGAGAAAGCATTGTTTCGGCGATGCTGAGTTCTGACGGAGCGTAGGGTCTTTTGTTAAAGGCTTGTTTCAATGGCAAAATCGGACTTTTGGGATATGCACCAGCGCGACCTTTTTGCTTGCTGTGATTCCGTTGCCTTGCAAGATCAAAAACAAAAAACCAAAAACAAAGCGCAGGTTTGCCAAACCTGCGCTTTTGTGTTGCCGCGATTGGATTAATATTCGTGAGCCTGGAGAAGCGCTTTGTTATGCGCTATTGCAAATAAGACGCCTTTTAAGGGCATTCGCTCCCCTACTCTGCTCACTTTTCTCTCGTCTCCAGTTCTTGCTGGTTTCCTCTTCATCCCTGTTCAATCCCCAAACCGCCTTTAATCACATTTTCTGCATTTCCGCTATTCAAAGACACTTTCCCCACCCCCACTTCAAAACAGCACTTTCAGCATCCGTGTTGGCCTTCCTCTATCTCCTGTCACATGCGTTCCCACTTCCGCAATATATCCGCATATCTCCAGCTTGCTCACAATCCGGTTGGCGGTTCTGACGCTTACTCCCAGTTCCTGCGCAATCTCGAATGACGTGACGACTTGCTCCTTCTTTCTCCTGGCAAAGCTGTCGATGCGGCAAACGGTGCTGATGCTTAGGGCTGACGCTTCAGCTACTCGTACAAGCCTCTGCTCGAAGACGCTGCCAGGAGAGGAGTTGAGCTCATTTGGCTGGATCGGGCCAGCCAGATTAGTTGGGGAGTAGACAACATAGGCTTGGCTGGTGTGATCAGTCATGGCCCGTTGCGCTCCGATCTCAGCGTAAGCCTTGGCTTCCTTGATGGACTGGCCGTAGCCTATTCCAATGGCTACAACAAATGAGGTGGTTGTTGCGATAGACCAAAGGAGATCTATCTTTGTGTACCGCTCTGTCAGATCCTCCATTTCAGCGCTGTTGGAGATGATCAAAAAGCTGGTCGCGCCTAGAGTGATCAATGCGCCATTAGTGCGCTGTGCGAAGAGGGCGATGCACTCAGCCGCCTTGTTCTGATCCAGCACTTCTTGGAGGGCGGTTTTCTGGTAAAAGTCATTGCGAGGCTGGAGCAGAATGGCGGCGACCACATTCTTGCTGGAATCCGCTTCTTTTAGGCTATGGCTGACCATGAGCCGTCTGATCTCATAGAGATAAGTGTTCATGTTTGGTGCCAGGAGAACGCAGGGTATTCCTTCCGATGCCAGGCGATCCCTGACGCTTCTTATGTTGGTCGCGCAAAAGCTGCAGAGCCTGTTCTGGTAGTTCAGCTTATGGGCTTCGTATGTTTTTTGGACAAAGTGAAGATCATTCACCTCTGTCTGGATGAGCTGCGCTTGCACTTCTGATTCCGGTATGCCGACAGAGCGGTAAGCCCCCATGACCGCGCCATATCCCAGGGTATCCACGCTTGGGCGAAGGATATCCACTTTCAGGTGATAGGAGGCTTCTAGCAAACACTGGATCAAGTTAGAACCGTCAATGTCCGCGTAGCGCACTGGAACGTCATGCTCGATCCGGCTAAGCATTATTTGCCATGGATCTCTTCTGGTGTAAAGCACGGCGTTGCAAAAAGCCAGCGCCTTCTTTAGATTTACAAGGGCTTCGTCAGTCTCGTCATCGCTATTGAATTC
>JAISWZ010000059.1 GCA_031270945.1 Clostridiales bacterium
TTCTATTGCAGAAATCCGGGCACAAGGCTGCCAAAGATTTATAGCCTTGAAAGAAAGGGCTCAATCAAGGGATTTATCGTGGTCGGGAGGACATCCAGAGCCATGCCCCTGAGTCTTCAATGTCGCTATGCCGATTGAGCCTTAGTATCCAGTCCCGCAAACGACTGATTTTCAAGAAATGGCGGTATCATGGGATTAGTCGCGATCAAGCCACTGATTACAAGTAACCATGTTACATGCGACACGACATTAGTTTTATGCCGAAAAGCTCATGTTTAAGGGGTTTGTCTTCGGTGAGCGCTGGAGTTAACCTTACACCCTGAGTTTTAAGGACTTCTATTGCAGAAATCCGGGCACAATGACGCCAAAGATTTATAGTATTGAAAGAAAAGGCTCAATCAAGGGATTTAGCATGGTCGGGAGGACATCCAGAGCCACGCCCCTGAGTCTTCAAAGCTGCTACGCCAATTGAGTCTTGGTATCCAGTCACACAAGCGGCCAGTTTTCAAGAAATAGCGGTATCATGGGATTAGTCGCGAAGCCACTGAATACAATAGTCATGTTGCATGCGACACGACATTAGTTTTATGCCGAAAAGCTCATGTTTAAGGGATTTGTCTTCAGTGAGTGTTGGAGTAAACCTTGCACCGCGAGTTTAAGGGCTTTTATTGTAGAAATCCGGGCACAAGGTTGCCAAAGATTTATAGTGTTGAAAGAAAAGGCTCAATCAAGGGCTTTATCATAGAAGAGGGGACATCCAGAGCCATGCCCCTGAGTCTTCACAGTCGTTGTGCCGATTAAGCTCTGGTATCCAGTCATGCAAGAAACTGATTTTCAAGAAGTGGCGGTATCATGGGATTTGTCTCAATCAAGCCACTGAATACAAGTAGCCAGGTTACATGCGACACGACATTAGTCATATACCCAAAAGCTCATGTTCAAGGGATTTGTCCTCGCTGAGTGTTAGAGTTAACCTTACACCGCAAGTTTTAAGGGCTTCTATTGTAGAAATCCGGGCACAATGATGCTAACGATTTATAACCTTAAAAGAAAAGGCTCAATCAAGGGCTTTATCGTAGTCGGGAGGACATCCAGAGCCATGCCCCTGAGCCTTCACAGCGGCTATGCCGATTGAACTTTGGTAGCCGATATAGAGCCTTGGCAGACGATCATGATGTGCATTCTGATTTTGCCAGGATAATCAGTAGTGAGTGGCAATGGCAAATTGAAATACTCTTAAGCGGTTTAGGCTAACTGAGTCCCTGTTCCCAAAGGATAGTCCGGTAAGCATCGGAGAGGTCTCTTAAGCAGACGCCTATGACCGCATCCAACTTTGGATGCGGTCATAGGCGTCTGCAAAAGCCTGCAAAACAGGTGCTCACCCTGAGCAGGTAGTTAGGGCAGATACCCTTCTTAGCGGCAAGCCAAAGCGAAATCCCAAGGCGTGTTTTGCCTTTTATAACATGAAATGTTAAACATACAGAAATTAAAACCGAGCGCCGCTCTTGTCGGAAACACACCTCGATTACCCTGCCTCGCCTATTCCCCTTATCCCAGAAAGCCAAGCCTCGCAGATTTAAATCCTGCAAACACAGCAAAAACAAAAAAGGCGCACTCCCGCACGCCTTCCCAAGTCTTATGAGTTAAACAGACCCAGCCTATCCAGCCTGGCGGATCCTGTCTCTTACCTTCATCAACGTCTTCCCCAGCATGTTCTTTCCTGTTCCCTTGCATACGCCCCAGAACCTGTCATTCCATGTGTTGCCCTCTATAAGCTCTGCGTCTTCCGTGGCTAGCAGCTTTTCCTTCAGGTCTTCGCAGTCGGTAAACTTCGAGAAGAGAATCTCCTCCATGATGCCGACCTTTACTGTTTCCCAGTCAGGCCTGAGGTTTACCTTCCTGCCAAGCCTCTTTGCCACGGCTGGGGAAAGAGCGCAAAACTGCTTTCTTTCCTCCGAATCCAAAAGCTTGGCGGATTGAAAAGCGGCCTCTGCGTTTGTGTAGATCAAGCCTTCGTACTTGACCGGAAACTCGTAGAAGTTGGACAGAAAGCTGTACTGCCCTTTGAAGCTGTCAATAGCGTCTGCCAAGCTATCACCTCCCAAATCGAGATATGCCATGATCAATCCAGAATATTATCTCATAAAAATTTGGTGACGTCAACTCTCGAATCGCAAAAACCGCGCTAATATGTAAAAAGATGGCGAAAGAGATTTGCTTGCGACCTCTTGAGCTTTGAAAGGGCAATTTATGGCATAAAATGTTAAGCCTACTGAGATTAAAACAGGCGCTTCTTTTCAAGCGCGAGTCTCTGGCACCGGCGCCGGATCTTCTTTTATATTTTTTTTATCCAAGCGTCTTCTCTCCTATCCAAGCGTCTTCCCTCTTATCCAAGCGTCTCTTATTCCGGCGTCTTTCTCTCAGCCACGCGTCAATCGCACGGTCAATGTCGGGACATAAATGGACTTGAACAATCGCCGCGATAAAAGTAAAATAGAGGTGTCCGATTTCAAAAGCCTTGCATGCGCGCGGCGCATGCCAAAATATGCGGCAAAGCCGCCAGAAGGGCGGGATCGTGTTGAGATATTCAAGCCTTTCAGAATCATTCCCGCCAAACATTTTGCAGGTTCTTGACGCTAGGCGCCTTGAGCTTGCAAACCTTGGCAGGGAAACGATAAACCTGTCAGCGGGAACGCCGGATCTGCCTCCCGCGCGAAGCGTCATGGAAGCCATGCGGGACGCAGCCATGGATCCTGAGAACTACAAGTACTCCCTGATGGATACGCCAGAGCTTCAGGAAGCGGTCATTTTCTGGTATAAAACAAGGTATGGGGTTCAACTGGAGAGAAGCGAGATAACCGCTGTTTATGGAACCCAGGAGGGGATGTCGCACATATTCCATCTTCTCTGCGATCCTGGGGACGAGGTGATAATAGGCGCTCCGTCATACCCCATATTCTCGTTCGGGCCGCTCTTCGCCAGGGCGAAGCTTGCGAAGGTGCCGCTATTGCCTGAGAACAAGTTCCTGTTTGACTTTGGCTCAATCAGCAAAGAGACAGCTTCTCGCGCCAAGGCCATTGTGGTGTCGTACCCTTCGAACCCGCTGGCCGCTGTGGCAAACGAGGACTTTTACGCAAGGCTTATCTCTTTCGCAAAGAAATACAATCTGCTGGTTATCCATGACAACGCCTACTCCGAGTTTGTCCATGACGGCCCTCCAGGCCCGAGCTTTCTGTCATTCCCCGGCGCAAAGGACGTGGGTGTCGAGTTCAACTCCCTCTCCAAGTCCCATAACCTGACCGGCATAAGGGTATCCTTTTGCATGGGCAACAAGGACGTGATCCAAGGCTTCACAAAGCTTAGATCCCAGATCGATTACGGCCTGTCCTTTGTGGCCCAGAAGGCTGCGGTCGCCGCTTTGACCGGATCCCAGGATGTTGTGGAGGGAAACAGAAGGGCATATCGCGAAAGGCGTGACGCCTTATGCAACGCGCTAAGAAAGGCTGGCTGGAACGTGCCGATCCCCGCTGGCACAATGTTCTGCTGGTTCCCTATACCAGGAGGCGGTGACAGCTTGGCCTTCTGCCTTGACTTGCTGGAAAGGACAGGCGTCATCTGCGTCCCTGGATCGTCTTTCGGGGAAGGCGGAGAAGGCTGGGTGCGCTTCGCCCTAACCCAGCCGCCAGAAGTTCTGGAGAGAGCGGCGGAGAAAATTAAGGAAAGCGGGATTCTGTAAAGGCGTATCCCGAAAAAGCAAAATTCAAAAAATCCTAGCGGCGCAGGAAAAAGTCTTGCGAATGCTCACGCCGACTTTTTCCAAGCCAATAGGATAAGTTTTGGGATATGCCCTTGATCCCGCTTTTGGAAGCTTATGATTTTTTATTTGCTTGTTTTTTGTTTTTTATATGCTTTACTTTTTTGGCTGGATGTACATCTTAAACGACGTTCTCTCAAGCCCGCTTGTAGCGTTCATGAGCTCTTCATGGGTAAGCTTTGAAAGCGACTCGGCTTCCTGGGGATTGACGGACATGCAGTCGCAGACCCTTTTTCCGTAGTCGGGATCCGCCATGAAGCAGTGCGCGGCGTGGCGAAGCTGGATGTTCTTGGTCACTTCCATCATGTTTCTGGCAGTGTTCTCGCACAAAATCTGGCGCTTGTCCTCGCCTATCAAGCGGTACAAGTCTCCAGCCTGGGCGTAGCAGTCGTCAAACTGGTCTTCCTTGGGCTCGTAAGCCATCATCAGGCCTTGCAGTTCAAGCGGAGGCTCGGCGAACTCCTTCTGCTCTTCCCATTCGCCAAAGCTGTTGGGCTGGTAGCCAAGAGTCGCGCCGTAGTTGCCGTCAACCCTCATCTGGCCGTCCCTGTGATATGCATGGTATGGAATTTTCGGCTTGTTCACCGGTATCTGGTAGTGGTTGACCCCCAAGCGGTACCGCTGGGCGTCTCCGTAAGAGAATACCCTGGCCTGGAGAAGCTTGTCCGGGGAGAATCCGATGCCTGGAACGATGTTGGCGGGAGAGAAGGCCGCCTGCTCAACGTCCGCGAAGTAGTTGTCCGGGTTCCTGTTAAGCTCGAAGTATCCTACCTCTTGAAGCGGGAACTCTTTGTGCTTCCATACCTTCGTTACGTCAAACGGGTTTACCTTGCGACCTTGCGCTTGCTCTTCGGTCATGGTCTGGATGTACATCTTCCACTTGGGGAACTCTCCGTTATCTATCGCGTTAAACAGATCCCTGGTGTTGGAGTCGCGGTCGCTCCCAATAAGGTCAGCCGCCTCCTGGTCAGTTGTGCATTTGATCCCTTGTTGGGTCACAAAGTGGAACTTGACCCAAGTGCGCTCGTTGTTGGCGTTTATCATGGCGTAGGTATGCTCGCCAAACCCGTGCATGTGCCTGAAGGAGAAGGGGATGCCCCTGTCAGACATGGTTATTGTGACCTGATGGAAAGCCTCTGGCAGCGAAGCCCAAAAGTCCCAGTTGTTCTGCGGGCTTCGCAGGTTGGTCTGTGGATCGCGCTTGATCGCGTGGTTCAAATCCGGAAACCTCAGGCCGTCTCTCAGGAAGAAGACAGGGGTGTTGTTGCCTACTAGATCCCAGTTCCCTTCGCCCGTGTAAAATTTCATGGCAAAGCCCCGGATGTCCCTTTCGGCGTCAGCGGCGCCCCTTTCTCCGGCGACAGTCGAGAACCTCACGAACATCTCGGTCTGCTTGCCTACCTTTGAGAAGATCTCGGCTTTCGTGTACTTCGTGATGTCATGGGTTAGCGTGAACGTCCCAAACGCGCCAGCGCCCTTGGCGTGCATGCGCCTTTCAGGTATGACCTCGCGGTCAAAATTGGCGAGCTTCTCCAAGAACCATGGATTGGCCATGGCCATCGGGCCCCTTGAGCCCATGGTGATTGAATTGGTGTTGTCCGCCACTGGAGCGCCAGTGATCGTGGTCAGCCTTTTGCCTTCGTCACTCATATTCATTCTCCGTTCTATAATGCGGCTTGCGCTGCATTTCGCCGCTTTTTCTTTAAAGGCAAGGGCCAATGATTGAGCTGCCTAGATTGAGACGCCTTCGATTCCAATCATCAGCTTCCGCCTGCCCGCCCTAAAACGGCTAGAGTTGGCAAATTTCATTATTCCCAGGCTTTGTTTTCCTATACTGGATAAAGATGCGCTATCTGTGCGCGTTATGTGCCAAGCAAAAAGCGCAACACATTTTGTTTTATTAAATTCGAGAGGCGCCGATCTCCCCGGGAGATTGGCAGGGTGTTCCTATGCTTGCGTTCGAGCTTACCGGCGCGGCAATGTCCAGCTTCATGAAGCTATGGCTGGCTGGGGCCGCGTTTGACAGCTACTTTGTCAAAGACATGGAAATTGTGGCGCTAACCAGGTTTCAAATCGCGGGAAACCTGGAGAAAGCGTATGTGGCTGAAGAAGGAAAGGAGCCTCCCGCCAGGAACTACTGCTTCTGGTCAGAGATCAAGCCCTATGCCTTCGGCTTGATCAGAGGGACAAAGAAGCCCAAGCTAATAAAGGTTGTGCTTCTGGCGAATGACGACTTGACGAAAGAGATGCATGAGAACGCCGCGTCCCTAAGCCTGAACATCTCATGCGATGAGGAGAGGGCTGTTTTCACCACCGGGACGATGCAGAAGAGCTTCTCAATGGACAAATCAATGAATCACATATGGGACGAGTATGTGGAAAGATTTTTCAAGTCGTTGGGTTTTCCTGTTAGCACTCTTTCTTGATGAGTGCTAATTTTTTTCTTGACATTTGACAGGGCAGAGTTTATTCTATAGACATAGGGCAAGCGCCTGAGGTCATATCCAAAGCTTTTTTGTTTTTTATGCTGGCGAGCGCTCAAGCCGGAGCGAAAAGTCTTTTTTGCT
>JAISWZ010000544.1 GCA_031270945.1 Clostridiales bacterium
CCGCTCCAAGCTTGAACTTCTTGATCGCCGCTCATAGGTTTCCATATTTGGTTCCAAGTTATGAGCAAGAAGCAAATGCTTGGGGATAAGCTTCCCGATAAGCTCCAGTGAGTTGATTCAAAAACCAAGTATTAATGCTATATTTGGTTAAATGACCGTGATGTACGGCTATTCCACTAAAAGCAGAGAATCCCCGATTTACCTGCCGGATCGAAGGCTGATAATCGCGCAAATCCTTGGCGAGAGCACATATTTCGTGCTTGATGAAAACTTGGAAGTTTTCTTGTCTGACATCGATGGTTTAGGAAGGATTATGTACGACAATGGCAATTTCTCCCCTAGAGAGCTAGACGCGATATACGGCGACGAAAAGCGGTTTGCCTACGCGAAGGGCGATGAGTTCTTCATCTATGACATAAAGGAGGCGCGGAACGTTGCAAGCTTCAGCAACTTGGAGTCGTACCTGGCGGCAGTGTCTGGCTGGACGCAGATATCCGCAGATCACCATTGGAGGCCAAGGTTCACGAGTTGATAAGCGCCAGACGGACGTGGAGGCCTAGGTTCTCGATTGGATTTTAGAGTATATCCCAAAATTAAACTAAATCTCCGCCGGGCGAAGCTATCAAGCGCAACCCATGCTGCCCTAAAACTACAAAAGCCCCCAGGCTTACGCCTGGGGGCTTTTTAAAAATAGGCCGTTGTGTTGCCAAGTGGCGCTCAAGAGCGTGAAATAGCGGCGAATGGCCCCGGCATCAAGAGATGCCCTCAATAGGGTCGTTATAGGAGCATATCCCCAATTAGTTCCAGGACTATGCACTCGATGTGCGAAAATGGCTGTCCGCTTGGCAACGCGGCCTAAAGGTAGATTAAGTGATTAAGTGATTAAGTGATTAAAAAAATTAAAAAATTAGGTGAACGACGCGATAAAATCCGCCACAAGCTCTTCTGGGGTTACCGTTCCAGAGAGCAGCTGGGGCATTGCTTGAAACATGGCGTTTCTGGCGTCGCCCGCTATTGCGTCTTGAACGGCGGGCGTAAAGGACGTTGCCGCCTTTATCGAGGCTATCACGTCTATGTCAAGCGAGTCCAGCGTAGCCTCATCAAGTATCGCGCCTGTTTTAAGGGCGTTTGAGCCGGTTCCTGTAAACCTTGAAACCATGTCGTCAGAGGTCATGAAGCTCACGAAGCTGACGGTCAGCGCTTTCTTGGATTCCCAGCCTTTTCTTGTGATGTACCAGCCCGATGACATTCCGCCTATCATGTCTGTGGCCTTCCGCCCCAGATCCTTTGAAGGGAAGTTTGCCACAGTGAAGTTCTCTATTGTGGCGGGATCGACCACAATGCCCGCCGCTGTTGAGGCCCGGCCCTTTATGGTGTTCGCCCGCCAAGATCCGTCAAGCAGAAAGGCGGCTTTGTTTGTGTAAAACAGCTCTTGGATGTTCTCGTCCTTTTCCGACGCGATGTTTATGGGAAAGAATCCATGCTGGTTGATCTGCAGAATGTCGTTCATTCCAGCAATCCACGCCTTGGCTACGTCGTCTTCTATGTTCTTTGGAATGGCGCCATGCGTCTTTGGCGATGTATTGTTGAATATGGCAAACTCCCACCAGTAGTGAGGGACGTCTACAAAGCTTGCTGCTATAGGAATGAAACCCGCTTCCTTAATCTTTCGGCAATCGTTGAGAAACTGGTACCAGGAGTATTCTTTTGGCGGAATAGCGACTCCCGAATCACTCAGGACTTTTTTGTTGACAAAAAAGTTTTCCCAATAGCCATTTACCGGAACGGCATACCAATTGCCGTCTGTGGCTAGGGCTACAGCGTCCTCTTTCATGTTTGCCGCAAAATCAGGGAATTCTTCCCTTATCTCCGATATTGGGACAACCTTGTCCAAAAAGGTGTCAGCGTCCGCGCCAGTGAAATAAAAAAGCACATCTGGCTCAGAACCGGTGCTAAAATCTGTTCTTATGCGGCCTTTTACTGTCTCGTCAGCTTGGGCTGAGATGTCTGAGACAACACAGCCGGTAGCGCCTTCCCATGTTTTCAAGGCTTGCTGATAGTTGGCGGCATTTCCGTCGTTTCCGGCGAAAGTGGAAAACGTGCTTAAAAGCACAGTGCCAGGCTCACGTATATACGGCGACTGGTATACAGTCGGCGCTGATGTTTTGGGCATAAATGGGGAAGCTGTGGCGGCGGGATGGCCGCTGGAGCAGGCTGCGGCCATGCTGAGCGCGAGGAGAATCGCTAGTGCTTTCTTCATGTTGACCCTCCAAAATTTCTGTCGCGTAGCCGTTTCTAATACTATTTTAAAGCTTGGCGCCTTCGTTTTGAATAGCTGAATTTGCTATTCCTTGCTTTCTGTTGCTCAACTCGCTCAGTTGTATGCTAATCCTGGACAATGTGCTCCCGCTCGGCGTGCCTGTGACAGCCAGCCCGCTTTCATCCCCGAATATCATTTTGAGGCGCTCGTTGGTATTTTTTATTCCCAGCCTTGTGGATCCAAGGCGCTCGCCTCCAGCGACCTGGCTGGCTGACAAAAGCCTTTTTATTTTGGCCTCGTCTTGCGAGCTCAAAGGGCTGTCGTTTTCGACTTCCAAGAGAAGCATGCCTTCTCTGCTGTACACCCTTAAGATGATCTCGCCCTTTTGCTTCACTGCCGCTCCGTGCTCAATCGCATTCTCCATGACAGGCTGAAGTATGAGCCTTGGCACGTGGCAGTCCAAAAGCGACTCGTCAACCTCTTTTATGATTTTGAGCCTTTTGCCAAACCTCTCGCTGATTATGTAGAGGTAGGCGTCGATGTACATAAGCTCTTCAGACAGGCGTATCGTATGATCCCCGCTTCGCCCCATTGCGGCGTCAAGCATGGTAGACAGCGACTCCAGCATCCTGGATACCTTGGCGTTATTGCCAAGCCTCGCCTCCCAGTTTATTATCTCCAACGTGTTTCCCAAAAAATGAGGGTTTATCTGGGATTGCAGGGCCTTTATCCTGGCGTCCTGCAGCTTCAGCTCTTCCATGTAGAGCTTTTCCATTTGCGATCTCAGCTGGGAAGACATGTCGTTGAAAGCTTGGGTCAGCTGGGCGAACTCCAGGCTCTTTCCGCCTGTCTCAGCCCTCAGGCCAAAGTTTCCCTTTTGGATGTCCTCCGAAGCCTTTATCAAGATCTCTATCGGCGCGGCAATGTTCTTTGAAAAGAACTTGGCGCTGACCAGCAGAAACGGGATCACAAGAAGAACCAGGGCTAGTATCCCGTACTGGTACTTGGCAACCTCTCTCATCAGGATTGAGTTGTCAGCCTCGATGGCATAGGAGAACAAGTAGTCTTGCGATCGGATCTCTCCCACAAGGTAGTTTAATGGGCTGTATGTGGACGGCTTGAAGATGTTGAACTCCGATACCCTTAGGATGTTGGTCTTGCTTCCCGCAAAAGCGAGCTGCCTTGACAGCTCCCGCACATCCAGAGGATCCCCTTGGACAGTGATTCCAGCGTCGCTAATGAGCAGGGAGATCCTCCTGCTCCATGGAACCTTCGCAATCGAGCTGAACCAATGGGAGGTGTTCATCATTGTGATCAAGGCAGCCGTTGGCCTTGATCCTTCAAGGTACAGGTTTCGGTACATGTACACCCGCTCATCTATTGTGACAAACCCGATGTACGTCCCCAGCTTCATGGCCCGTTCAAGTATCTGCGCCCTGTCCCGCTCCAGGTAGAAATGGTATGCGTCAAGCGCCGTGGTGAAGCCCTGCCTGGGAAACAGGGACTGGTTCAGGGCGTAAAGGTTGGCGCTTTGCAAAAGATCGGAGAAAGTGTCATCCGAGCGGTAAAACGCGAGGTTCGCGAAAAGGAAGTTGTCATCAAAGCGGTAATTCTCCGACAGGTAGATGTTGGCCTTGAAGTAGAAGTCAACCAGCTGCCCGCTTTTGCTGAAAGCCTGGTATGCCTTTGCGATTGTTCCGTCATAGGACGCCCTTCTGCTAGATCCAATGGCGACGTCAATCATCTCTGCGCATAGCTCAGCCGCCGCGCTGGCGTTGGAGCTTGCGGTCTCCATTGTCTGCGTGTCAATGGCCCTGGCCACTACCACGCTTGTAATGACTGCCGCAAGGATCAGCGGCAGTATCCAGCTTGCCAGAATCATCTGGATCAGCATTTGCTTGAGAGAATACTGCTTGTTCATGGCCATCCTCACTATATTCCAGAAACTCACGCGCATGCGAGACCCGGCATTTCTTTGCCGGAATCGCGCGCACTCTTAGAGCATATCACAAAATTCCGAAATGGCGCCGAAAAAATCCTGGCGAATGCTTCAACGCCCGATTTTTTCGGCGCCTCGGATATAATTTTGTGATATGCTCTTAGAGCATATCACAAAATTCCAAAAAAGGCGCAGTGAAAGTCATCGCGATGCTTTAACGCGTGACTTTCACAAGCCATAAATTTAATTTTGGGATATGCTCCTATATCATATCACATTTTTGCCAAGCGCATATCCCGAAAATACATCTAATCCCTGGATTCTGGCGCTCCGTTTTAGCATTGCAGAGATGTCCGCAAATGCAACATGGAGCGAAAAGAACTCGCTCTTTTCGCTCCACGCAGAATTGATTTTAAAAACCCAACAGCCTTCGGCTTAAAAAACCCCCAAAAGCCTTCTTGGCTTAAAACCCCCTAAAACCCCAAGAAATCCTTCATAACCTTTATCATAGCCCTGGCTTCCTGCATTGTGGGCATTTCGCAGAATATGCGCATCAGTGGCTCAGTTCCCGAGAACCTGCCGATGATCCAGCCTCCATTTTTGAAGTAAACCTTGCATCCATCCATGTAGGACACTTTTTCTATCTCAAGCGGGAAATCCGGGAGAAGCTTTTCTTCCAGCAGGGTGTTCATCACTTGGGCTTTTCTTTCCACCGAGAAGGAGAGGTTGCTTTCTTCCATTTCAAAAGAGCCGAACTCCGACTCAATGTCCTTGTATATTTCAGAGAGCTTGCGGCCAGTCACGGCTATCATCTCAACCAGGAGCGCGGCGGCGTAGATGCCGTCCTTTCCCTGGATGTGACCGCGCACTGTAAGCCCGCCAGAGGACTCTCCGCCTATCACGCTGTTGGTCTCTGCCATCTTTGACGAGATGTACTTGAACCCCACGGGCACCTCGTAGCAAGCCTCGCCAAACTTGGCGGCTATGCGGTCAAGCATGTGCGTCGTAGCGATGTTTCTCACGCAAGGGCCGTGCCAGCCCTTGGTCTTAAGCAGGTAGTGGTATAAAATGACCAGGATCTTGTTGGGGTGCAGGAACTCGCACTTGTCGTCAATAACCCCCAAGCGGTCAGCGTCTCCGTCAGTGGCTATCCCTATGTCGCTATTGTGCTCTTCAACATAGCTGGTGAGAAAGGAGAGGGTCTTCACGTTTGGCGCAGGGAGCCTGCCCCCGAAGAGCGCGTCCCTTCTCTCGTTTATCACGTCAACCGTGCAGCGGGCCGTCATCAGCACTGTCTGAAGCGCTGTCTTTGAAACCCCGAACATCGGATCAACAACGACTTTCAGGTTTTTTGATCTTATCGCGTCCACGTTCAAGGATCTCAGTATCGAGTCCACGTACTGGTTCATGGGGTTTATCTCGTCAACAAGCCCCATTCGCATAGCCTTGTCGTAAGGGATTGAAGGTATCCCAGGCTTCTTCAAGGCTTCAGCCGGGTTTTCAGATATGGCGTCAATGTATTTCTCAACCTCAGCCGTAAACACCTCATCGGCGTCCCTTCCGCCTTTCATGAAAAGCTTTATCCCGTTGTACTCAGCAGGGTTGTGGCTGGCCGTTACAGCCATGCCGCAGTGCATCCTGTAGTCTTTCACAGTGAACATGATAAGGGGCGTTGGCGCTTCGTAATTTATAAGCTTGGTGCGGATTCCCATGCCGGTCATTACCTCAGCCGCCCACTTTGCCGCGAGCTCCGACAGGAACCTTCGGTCATAGCCTATGACGAAGCCGTATCCATCAGTGTCGTCATCAATCATCTTCTGCGCTACAGCCGCAGTCAGAAGCCTGATGTTCTCCTTGGTGAATCCGTCCCCTATGATCGCCCTCCATCCGCCTGTGCCGAAACGCACAGGCTCCCTTTTGGCTAATGCGATACTTTCAAGAATTGCGCCCAAAGCGCTTCCTCCCTTTGCGTTTTTAGAGCCTTTTTTGATTTTCTTTAGGGATTTCACGCGCGAACCCAGGCTCGCGCGCTATCCCTGTCTATAACTTAGCCTAGAACGGCAAGCACAGTGTGTATCGTCCCGTCCTGGAACACGGGAACAGACTCAGCCTTGCTGCCGTCCACGTAAAGCTCTTTTACTCCCTTTGATACCCTCTTGGGGTTTTCCACCTTGATGTTGTAGGTTGCGCCTCTCCATTTGCGGGAAGCTTCGAATGACTCCCAGGAGGGCGGAATGCACGGGTCAATTTCAAGCTCTGAATATCCAGGCTTGATGCCAAGGATGTAGTGCGTCGCGGCGAAATAGGCCCAGCCTCCGCTTCCGGTCATGAAGGGATGGTTTGCGCGGCCAAACGCCGTGTGGTCTTTTCCCATGATAAACTGGCAGTACGAGTACGGCTCAGCTCTTCTAGTCTCAATCATGTCGTTCTGGTTCACGGGCAGCAGAGAGTTGTAGTAGCGCATGGCTCTTTCGCCGTTTCCAGCCAAGGCTTCCGCGCACCAAACCCAGGGGTTCGTGTGCGAGAAAACAGCCCCGTTCTCTTTGACTCCAGGATATACCCTGGTGACAAAGCCGATCTCGTCATTGACCTTCGTGTATGAAGGCGAGTTTATCATCAACCCGTACGGCGTGTACAGGTACTTGTCTACGCTGTCCAAAGCCTTTTGCGCCTTTTCCCCTTGGGCTATCCCGGAAAGCACAGCCCAGGCGTTTGATTCGATGTGAACCCTGCCCTCTTCATCAGCGCTGGAGCCGATTTTCTTTCCGGATGCCGCGAAGCCGCGAAGGTACCACTCTCCGTCCCAAAGCTTGTCATCGCAAGCCTTGCGCACCCTCTCTTTTATCTCAAGATACTTTTTGATGTCTTCTGGGCTTTTGCCGAAATGGTCAGCCAGCTCCAGGAAGTTTCCCAAAGCCCAGTAATGCAGGAACGAAACCAATGCGCTTTCGCCCCCGCCCAGGTTCAGGCAGTCGTTCCAGTCAGCCCTCAAGCCTTTGCAGATGCCGTCAGATCCCACTTGCTCAGCCGAGAAGTCCAGGATCTTCTTAAGATGCTCGTAAACGGTTCCCTCTCCGCCGTCAGCGTAGGTTACTATCTCGTCAAGCAAGCCGCTTTCGCCAGTTTCCTTGACGTATTCCGCTATTGTTCCGACAAGCCAGAGCGCGTCATCAGAGCAGGCGTCTTTTATGCCATGCACGACGGCCTCCTTCCTGGTGTCAGGAACAATGGTTGGAGACTTGAACTCGTTTTGCTTTGCCTCTGGATCAAACCATTCCGGCTGGAAAAGGTGCAGTCCGTAGCCAGCGTTTGTAAGCCCGCGCAAAAGCTCGATGATCCTCTGCCGGCACTTCTGGGGGTTGGTGTGGATCACGGTCATGGCGTCCTGCGAGGTGTCGCGGTACCCAAGCCCGGTGCGGCCTCCCACTTCTATAAAGGACGCGAACCTTGAGAAAAGGATGTTCACTTCAGCCTGGTACAGGTTCCAGATGTTGAGCGAAGTGTTCATCCCCTCGTTCGGGGTTTTCACTTGCAGCTGGGACAGCTTTTTATCCCAGAACAAGCGCAGATCCTCAAACGCCTGGTCCACGTTCTTAAAATCCGAATATTTGTCTCTGATCTCGCGAGAGCCTTCAATCTTGCCTTCGCCAAGCATGAATATCAGCCTCGTTGACTCTCCTGGCGCAAGCTCGACCTTCTTTTGCAAGACCCCGCAGTGGTTTCCGCCTTTTTCATAGCTCTGGGAGCACTTTCCCAGCTCTACCGCTATCGGGTTCTTCTCATCCCTGTATGGCCCCATGAACCTGTCCCGCAAGGCGTCAAAGCCGTCCGGCTCGAAATTTCCGGCAAACCACTGGCTTGCCCCCTCGTAGAACAGCTCGCACTCTATGGCGTTGTCCTTGAACTTGGAGCCTGAGGCGTACAGGCTCATCTGGAAGTTTTGATTGTCCATGTCTATGAAATGATAGGAGAACTCAAGGTATGAGTATACGCTAAGCTTTCTCGGAGCGCCGCCGTTGTTCTTTATAGAGACATCCCAGATCTCAACCGGATCCTCCACTGGGATGAACACCTTTTGCTCAGTCTCAATCCCGCCCCGCTCTGACTTGAACTTGGAGTAGGAAAGCCCGTGCCTGCAGGAATACTCTGCGTCACCTTTGGCAACCGGGTGCTTGGAAGCTGTCCAGTACTCCCCGGTCTCATCATCCCTGATGTAAACGAAGTGCCCTGGCATGTCGATTGGAGAGTTGGGGCGAAAGCGGGTTATCCTGTGGTTCTGCGGGCTCTTGTAAAACACGTAGCCGCCTGCGGTCTGGCTAAGCACCGCGCACATGTCCTTGACGCCGATATAGTTGGTCCAAGGAGCGGGGGTGTCCACGTTGTCTACCACATACTCCCTGCTCTCGTTGTCAAAATATCCGTGCTTCATGCAAGCGCCTCCTCTAGTATAAGAGACAATGCCGCCTCGTCTCCAACAACAGTGACATTGTTGTGCAGCTGCAGGACAGATGCCGGGATCTCCGGCGTTATGGGCCCAAAGAAGGCCCGCTTCGCGATCTCGGCCTTGCTTTCCCCGGACACTATCACAAGTATCCGCTTGGCGTGCATAATGGTTCTTATGCCCATTGTGTAAGCCTTTCTGGGAACGTCTTCCTCTTTTTCGAAGAAGCGCTTGTTCGCGTCAATGGTGCTCTGGGTCAAAGTGACCAGATGGGTGTCAGCCTCAAAAGCCGCCCCCGGCTCGTTGAAGCCGATGTGCCCGTTCAGCCCCAACCCTAAAAGCTGTATGTCTATACCGCCTAGGCAGCGTATCATGTCCTCGTACCTTTGGCATTCCTTTTTCGCGTCTTTCTCAAGCCCGTTAGGCAGGTGCGTGTTTTCTGGCTTGATGTTCACGCTTTCAAAGAAGTTTTTCCTCATGAACCAGCTGTAGCTTTGGTCGCTGTCCGGCCCCAGCCCGTAGTACTCATCCAGGTTGACCGTCACGCACTCAGAGAAGTCAATGTCCCCTTTGCCGTGCCAGTCGATTAGCTGGCGGTATACCCCGGTTGGGCTAGACCCTGTCGCAAGGCCCAAAACGCTCCTGCGATCCAATATCACTTGCGCTGAAAGAATATTCGCCGCTTTGCGGCTCATGTCCTTGAAATCTCTTGCGCGCTGAATCCTCATGTTTTCCTCCGTTTCACGCGGCGAGCGCATGAATGTAAATGCATATCCCAAATTTTAGGACTTGGCCTGTCGTGACTCCGCCTAGTTCTTGGCTTTAGCCGCCTTGATTTTTGGCAGAATCATCGCAAAGCTTGCGCAGCGCAGCCCGCCCAGCCCCCGTTCTTTCAGGATACGCATAACCTGACATATTAATTTAATCATGAAATCCCTTTGAGCGCATTAGACTTGAATGCTCATAATTGCTTGCGCTTGCCAATGTTGCAAAAAGCGCGATTGGACAAGCCAATTCAGGGGCTGGCTGGATATCGCAACAGGCAGCCCGGCTGGATATCGAAAACAGGCGGTCCGAAAAAAATAAAATCTGGCTATTGTTTAACGCAATCACTGCTATATAAAACCCGAGGCCCTATGCTAGCAAATCTTTGTCCGCCTGGCTTGAGCCCGCTTTGACGGTCTTTTTTAAATTTTATATGAATTTCACGCTCTTTGCCTTCATGAATATTATGCCCTGCGCTGGGCAAAAAAATGAGCGCAACAAAAGGCGAACGCCTATGGCGCCCGCCTGAGAGCCCCCAATCCAGCACAATGATCAGGGCATGCTCTTCATGAAATTTATACGGCAGAGCCCTTGAAAAGCCATTTGTCAGATGGTAAGTGAGTTTCTGTAGTCTTTTGGCGATATGTTCTCGGTCTTCTTGAAAGTCCTTGAAAAGTGGGAGACGTCCATGAACCCTACCATTTCTGAAATGTCGCCTATCTTCAGCGCGGGATCTCGCAGGAGGGCTTTCGCCTTCTTGATTCTGGCCTGGTTAACCAAGTCATAAAAGGTCTTGTCTGTATACTTGTTCAAAAGCTTGCTCAAATACCACTGGCTGACATAAATCTTGTCCGCCAGCTCTGAAAGCGAGAGCTTTTCCGCGAAATGCGAGTCAATGTACTTCAAGGCGGCGTTTACTATAAAGCTGTTGGATTCGGTTTTCTCTTCCTCTTCAGGGACTTCTGTTTCCGCGATCTTCCGCTCGCGCCTGAGCTTTTCCGTCATCGCCTCTAGAGCTTCCTCTATCTCAGCCATCTTCGACGGCTTTAGCAGAAAGCGGGTTGCGCCAAGGCTTATGGCTCGCTTCGCGTAGTCGAATTCGCGGTACCCTGTCAGCACGGTCAGCTGCAGCCTTGGAAACTCGGACTTCAGGCCAGCGATCATAGTCAGCCCGTCAAGATCAGGCATGCGTATGTCTGTGAACAGGATGTCTGGCTTATGCTCCCGGATCGCCGCCGCGCCGCTTTTCGCGTCATTGGCGGTGGCAACCACCTCGCATTCGTACTTGGCCCAGTCGACAACCTTTTTTAGCCCCTGGACGATGATGCTTTCGTCATCAACCAAAACGACCTTGTATATCGCAATTCCCCCCAATCAGCAAGACGCGCTTGGGCTGTGAGCAATGAGGCCCGCAGCCGCAACTTGGCCTGGAGACGCATGCCCCCAAGCCAAGGTCTGGCGAGGGACAAGCCCGGAGGCAAAGCGCTTTTGCCTCCGGGCAAATATAGCGCAAATAGCACAAGTTTGGGCATATGCTCAAAAGATAATTTCGTCGGAGATGCCCTCAGCTACGCCTCAAGATTACGATCCAGCGCATATCTCAAAATTGGCATTAGTCTTGGAAAAGTCAGGCGCAAAACATCGCAAGGACTTTTTCTGCGCCCATGATGCGTTTTGAGATACGCACACAGTATATCATAAACCGGCTGCGGCTGGTAGGGGGTTCTCAGGTTGCGTTATGATGGCGAATGGCGCTATGCCAGCACCGAATTAATTAATCGTTTCCCTCACTTGATACATCGGCTTATATGCCTCTCGCAAACACTTGGGCTTTTGCGGGGGCTCTGGGGGTTCCTTGAAAAAATGCTTGATAAAAAAACTCCTTGCGCAAAGCGCAAGGAGTTTTAATACAGGATAGATTTAAATATTTTACAAGATCCAGGATTGGCGTTATGCAAAAAATTCTTGCAACCCATAATTCCATGGCAAGATGTTCCTCGGAGATATCGCTTAGTCTGTTTCCCGGAATGCTACCCTACTCCCGCAGTTCCCAGCGCAACTCCAAAATCGATTTGCCGCTCAAATTAAGGGGCTCAAATTTCCAAAATAATGCTGCCCTCTCTAAATTCCATGGTGGAATTAGCCAAGCCGGACCTGCCCTACGCCTTTATCTTTCCAATCAAGTACTCTCCAAGCGAGTCCAAGCCTACGTCCTCTTTCGCCCCGGTTTTCATTTCTTTAATCGAAGCCTGGTTCGATTGGATCTCGCTGTCCCCGATAATGACAGAAAACCTGGCGCCTATCTTGTCCGCATACCTGATCTGGGCTTTGACGCCTCTCTTGGCGAGATCCGATATGGCGCGAATTCCGGCCTTTCTCAGGCTATTGGCTAAGGCTTGGCTTTTGATGTAGCCCTCGGGGCCCATGGATCCGACAAAGATATCGGTTTCATTGGCTTGCGGGGGTTGCCCTTCCTGCTCAAGCATTTGTATTATTCTTTCAAGGCCCATGGCAAACCCGACCGCAGGGGTGCTGGATCCCCCAACCTCTTCTATGAGCCCGTCATAGCGCCCGCCTCCGCAAACGGCAAGGCCTGAACCTGGATCAATGAACTCAAAGACTGTCCTGGTATAGTAATCAAGCCCTCGAACGAGCTTTGGATCTATGGTGTACGGAATTTTCATGGCGTCCAGGATGGTTTTTAGATCGTCAAAGTGCTTCTTGCATTCCTCGCCAAGAAAATCTATGGGAGAAGGCGCGTCAGCCAAGATCGCCTGGCATGACTTCTCTTTGCAGTCAAGGGCGCGCATGGGGTTCTTGGCGCTTCTTTCTTGGCAAACCGGGCAGAGCTGGTCATATGAATTCTTGAGGAACTCCAAAAGCGCGGCGTTCGCTTTGGCTCTGCACTCAGGGCCTCCTAGGGAGTTGATGGAGAGGGTTGCGTTTCCAAGCCCAGCCCCTTTGAGGAACTCATATGCCAGCGAGATCATCTCCGCGTCAGCGGCTGGCTCAGCGCTTCCATACAGTTCGGCCCCGAATTGGTGAAACTGGCGCTGGCGGCCTCCCGCCGGCTTTTCGTACCTGAAGTTGGGGCCAATGTAATAAAATCTTTGGGGCAAGGTCTGCTGGCCCAGGTTGTGCTCGATAAAGGCTCGCGCCACGCCGGCTGTCATCTCTGGCCGGAGGGTCATGCTCCTGCCGCCTTTGTCCGTGAACGTGTACATCTCCTTTTGGACAACGTCAGTGCCTTCTCCAACTCCCCTGACAAAAAGCTCAGTGTGCTCAAACATGGGGGTTCTGATCTCGCCCATGCCATTGCGGGCGCACAGATCCCTCGCCAAGCCCTCAAGCTTCTGCCAGCGGATCGCCGCTTCCCCGTAGATGTCCTTCGTCCCCCTGGGGGTTTGAAGCTCCATTAAGTTTCTCCTCTTTCCGCGCTATCATTTCGTCGATCCTGCTGATGTAGTCAGACAGGCTTTTGACGTTCGCCACCCTGACAAACCTGTTTTCCCCGCATACGATCTTGGAGACGGCGCCAGCGCCGGCAGCCCAGATAGTCTGAGTTTCCTCCATTATCGCAACGTTGTAGAAAGACTCCAGGCCAGGGAGGCAGTATCCTACGTTCTCAAAGTTTCCTACCATATTCTTTTGCCTGTACATGTAATAAGGCTTCATTCCCATCTTGGCGCAAGCGGTCTGGCTTGCGGCAAGCATCTTCTCCATCTGCGCGGCCTTTGCGATAGAAGACTGGTGGCTTTCCAGGGACTCTTTCAAGAGGGAGGCGCGCTTTACGGCCAGGGTGTGAACCGTAAGGCTTTCGGGCTCAAGCTCTGCCATTCCTTCAAAAGTCCTTTCCACCTGTTCTGGATCCTCGCCGGGAAGCCCCAGGATGAGATCGGAGTTGATGTTTTTGAATCCGGCTTCCCTGGCTAGGCGAAAAGCCTTCAGAAAGTCGCTTGTGGTATGGTTTCGGCCAATCAAGGCCAGGGTCTCGTCTGACAATGTTTGCGGGTTTATTGAAATCCGGGTCGCGCCATGCTCTTTCATCAATCGGAGCTTGTCCAAGTCCAAGGCGTCTGGCCGTCCAGCTTCAACAGAGTATTCCTTGGCGTTTCTGACATCGAAATAGGCGTCCACCATCTCAAGCAGCACCAGAAGCTTGCCTCTGTCAAGGGCGGCAGGCGTTCCTCCGCCTATGTAGACGCTATCCAGTGTTTTTCCTTGAGAAATCCTGGCTATGGCCTTGAGCTCCCTAAGCAGGGCTCTCAGGTAGGGATCTGTGTCCTTGCCTATGCCAATGGGATATGAGGCGAAAGAGCAGTAAAGGCAGCGCGAGGGGCAAAACGGGATTCCTACGTAAAGGCTGAAGCCGTCTTCGCTCTGCTGCCCAATCATTTTCAGTGACGCAAGCGCCACGTCAGCCGCCAGGGAAATTTTCTCCGGCTTGGCATAGTAGCCTTCAACCAGGCTTTTTACTATCTCTTCCCTGCCCATGCCCTTGTCCATTAAAAGCCTTGCCATCTTTGCGGGCCTTATTCCAGCCAGCGCCCCCCAAGGAGGGTTTTGGCCCGTGAATTCCCGAAGGGCAAGGAACATGGCAACCATGAGAAGACGCCTGGTCTCGTGAAGATCTCCGTCAGGCGGGATCTTGAATGCATGTGAAGCTTTCTTTATATTGTCTTCATAGACCTGGGCTTCGCAAGTGTCGCCTAGAATAGTCACGACGCTTACGCCTGTTGGGGATGGCTCGCTTTCCTGCGTGAAAGGCTCATTCGGGAAAAAGATCTGGGTTACAGTCTGAAGGTCATAGACATTCGCATGCCCTTTGAAAACGCAGCGCATCAGTAGGCCTGTCCATGAACCTTGCGCTCATGGGCGATGTAAGTTGATCGTCCATGGCCCGGATAGACCTCAGTTTTTGGCGGCAGGACAAAAAGGCGCTCATTTATGCTCTTTGTGAGCGCTTCGCTGTCGCTCAAGGGGAAATCTGTCCGTCCAACCGCTTCCCGAAACAGCGTGTCTCCGGTGAACACTATGCCGTCATCCTCCATGTAATAACAAACCCCGCCCGGCGTATGGCCGGGCGTGGCTATCACTTGAAGGGGCTCATACAGAATGTCGATTGTCTCTCCGTCCTCCACCAGCCTGGTTGGAACCAGGGAAATCCCTTTGTTTAGAGCGAATGCTGAAAGGTTCAGGCTAGGATCCTTCAGCAAGGCCGCTTCAGCCTTGGCGGCAATGATCGGGACGCCTGCCCATTCGCTCAACTCCTGGGCCGAGGTGATGTGGTCAAAATGGCCGTGGGTAAGAAGGATCCCTCTGAGCTCCGCTTCCTCTTCGCGAAGAAAATCCTTGACGCTCTGAGCCTGGCATCCTGGATCGATGACTAAGCAATGGTGGCCGTTGTCAAGAACGCAGTAACAATTCTCATCGTATTCATTGTTTGCGAGCAGATATACTGTCACGGAATCATCCTTTCAGAGTTGCGAGCGGAGTTTGCGAGCAGAGTTCGCGAGCAGATACGCGGTCACGGAATCACTCTTTCAACGTCATGCATCCCTGGCAGCGCCTTCAGCTTCTTGAAAATGCGCTCCAGCTGCTCTCTCCCGCTTATCTTGAGGCTCAGTGACAATACCGCTTCAGCGCCAACAACCCTGGCGTGAAGCCCTGTGACTGAAATCCTCTCTTCAGCGATCACCCTGTAGAGCTCTTGCATAAGGCCTACCCTGTCGTCAGCGGTAAGGCGTATGTCAGCCCTGTACTGTATGCCGTCATGGCCCTTGTCAGGAAGCTGCCACTCCGCGTCTATGAGCCTGTGCCGGTCCAGCTCTTCCAGGTTTATGATGTTTATGCAGTCAGTGCGATGGATTGAGACTCCCCTGCCTCTGGTGACAAACCCTACAACCTCGTCTCCTGGCACAGGGTTGCAGCACTTGGAAAACCTGACGTTGACGTCTCCAATGCCGTTTATCGAGATGCCTGATTGCTTCTTCGCGTTCTTCCTGGCGCTGTCGACAGGATCAATTGTAAGCGTGATGTCGGCGTCCTTTTGCAGGTCTTCGTAAAGCTTTGAGATGACTTGGCTTTCCTTGATGCTGCCGTGTCCGACTGCCGCGCAAAGAGAGTCCCAGTCTGGACAGTTGAACCGGTTCAAGATGGCCTCAAGCCGCTTTGGCTCAGTCAGGAGCTTCAGCTCGCAATTTTTCTTTGCGGCTTCCTTCTCTAGAAGCTCTCTGCCCTTCACCATGTTTTCGTCCCGGTTCTCTTTCTTGAACCACTGGTTGATCTTTGATCTGGCCTGGCTGGTCTTTACTATCTTCAGCCAGTCAGCGCTGGGGCCCTTCGCGTTGCTGCTGGTCAGCACCTCAACCCTGTCGCCGGTCTCCAGAACATAGTCTATTGGAACCATCTTTCCGTTCACTCTGGCGCCTACCATTGTGTTTCCGACCGCCGTATGGATGGCGTAGGCGAAGTCGATGGTGTTCGCGCCGCTGATCAGAGGGAATATCTCGCCTTTGGGAGTGAAGCAGTACACGTGGTTCTTGAAGACGTTCAAGTCAAACTTGATCGCGTCCAGGTACTCCCTGTTGTCCTGCAGATCCCGCTGCCACTCCAGGATCTGCCTAAGCCATGCCATCTTCGCCTCATCGCTGTCAGGCGTCACCTGCCCGCCTTTGCCCTCTTTGTACTTCCAATGGGCGGCGATGCCGTATTCGGATGTGTGGTGCATCTCGAAAGTGCGGATCTGCACCTCGAAAGGCTCCCCGTCATGGCCTATAAGAGTCGTGTGCAAGGATTGGTACTTGTTGGACTTTGGCATCGCGATGTAGTCCTTGAACCTGCCGGGAACCGGGGTGTACATCTCGTGCAGAAGGCCAAGGGCGTCATAGCAGTCCCTGACTGAATGGACAATGACTCTTACCGCGAAAAGGTCGTAGATCTGATCCAGCGTCTTGCTTTGGCTAACCATCTTCTTGTAGATGCTGAAAAAATGCTTCGGCCTTCCCTCAGTGATGACATCCTGCCCTGACGATGTGAGCCTGGTCCTTATCTCGTCCACTATCTTGCTGACCCTGGCCTGGCGCTCCGACTGCTTGAGGATTATCTTCTCAGCCAGATCGTAGTACTCCTCGGGATAGAGGTACTTGAACGACAAGTCCTCCAGCTCGTAGCGAAGCTTTGAGATGCCAAGCCTGTGCGCCAGGGGACAGTAAATGTCCAGCGTCTCTTGGGCTATCTCCTTTTGCTTGGCTGGAGGCTGGAACTTCAGGGTTCGCATGTTGTGGAGCCTGTCAGCGATCTTCACAAGGATTACCCTGATGTCGTTTGCCATTGCGAGAAACATTTTGCGATAGTTCTCGGCTTGCTCTTCCTCCTTGGACTGGTAGCTGAACCTGTCCAGCTTGGTTACGCCATCTACCAGCTGTGCTACGTCATCTCCAAAAAACGAGACGATGTCCTGGAAAGTGTACGGCGAGTCCTCAATCACGTCGTGCAGCAGCCCCGCCTCGATGCTCTCGAGGTCAAGCTCGAGCTCAGCGAGTATTATCGAAACCGCCAGCGGGTGAATGATGTAAGGCTCCCCGGACTTCCTAAGCTGGGCTTTGTGCGCTTCAAGCGCCAGTTGGTACGCCCTCTCAATAGCCGAGAGATCTTGAGAAGGGTGGTACATTTTGATTTTTGTCACCAAATCTTGATACATTTCAGTGTACTGCACTAAAAACCACCCTTCCTTTCCTATTGAATGGCGTTGTTGAATGGCGTTGGCGTTGATAGGCCTAGGGCCTATTGGCTGCTCCGTCCTTGGGCGTATGCAGCCGAGAACTTGCGCGCCCCCAAATTTGTTTGGGAGGGCGCTTATGCTGGAGAGCGACAGAAATGCTTATCGCTCAGGCCAGGGTGAAAGCGCGGCTTTTAAATAAAGCGCTGCTTTCAAGTAAATCCACTTTCTGCAAAAACGTTGCCTTCAAAAAGGCGCTGCTTTCTAGAAAAGCGTTGCTGTTATAGAAAGCTGTTTTAAAGCTAAGCGCCGCTTTCAAAAAGAGCGCTGCTTTGAGCAAAAGCGTTTGCTTTCAAAAAATAAAACGTGACATTAATAAAAACGTTGCTTTGGGAATAAAAAAACTTTGCCCCCCAAGCGCTGGCTGGTTTGTCGAAAGCGTCGTTTGCTAGTAGTGAAAACGATACAAATTATAAATATTATAAGGACAAAATGCCTAAAAAGCAATACCAAGCGCTCCAATTAACGCGCGTCCAAATGATGCCTTCACTGGGCAATACGCGCTGTATTGCCATTTTGCGGCAAGCTCATCTACTCGATGTTAAAACAAGATATGCCAGCGTGGGCCATTTTGTGCAGTGCCTTGAAATTTTAAATCCCTTTGAAACCGGGGTTTTACCTGGGCTTTGCAATATTGTTAATGAATCTTCACAAAACTTTCAAACTTTTTTTCAAAATCGAGTTGACAATTGGCGTCCAACCTGCTTGCGCCAGACGGCTTAACGGCAAACTTGGGTTTCGCAAGCAATATAAGCAATATGCGCAGGACGCTCGCACTAATTATGCCCGAGAAACCCCAATCCTAACGGCATGCTCTTATGGGGCCCGAATTCTGCGCCGCGCTCATAAAGCTAACGCTTGCCCCTCATTTCCCCTTATGTTATAATGTCCACATTGAGGGAATATGCCAAAATCGAAAAGGCGCTGAAAAAAGCCTGCGCTTGCCCAATGCCCTAGGGCAGAACAGCTATGGTTTTAAAGCGGGCCGTTTTGGCTATGCCCCAAGTTTGTCTCGCCGCTCCGGCATGGGGGCGGCTGGCTGGCCCAGAGCTTTGGCTGTTGGGACCGCCGTTAAAAAGCACATAAGCCTGGCTCACCCTGGCTTGAAGGAGGTCAATGTATGGGCGCAAACGCTCCAGATGTCAAGCTTGGCATTATTGCCGTAAGCCGTGACTGCTTCCCGAAAGAATTGAGCGCCGGAAGGCGCGCCGCTGTGGCGGGCGAGCTTGCCTTGAGAAACATTGAGGCATACGAGTCCAAGATAACAGTGGAAAACGAGCTCGATGCCGTTAAGGCCTTGGAAGACGTCAAAGCGGCTGGCGTTAACGCGCTTGTCGTGTACTTGGGCAATTTCGGCCCTGAAGGCCCTGAGACCCAGATATGCCAGAAGTTTTCCGGCCCTGTCATGTTCGCCGCCGCCGCTGAGGAAACAGGCGAAGACCTGATCAACGGAAGAGGCGACGCTTACTGCGGGATGCTCAACGCTTCTTACAACCTGGGACTGAGGGGCTTGACTCCGTACATCCCAGAGCGCCCTGTTGGAGTCCCCAGCGAAGTCGCGGAGATGATTGCGGGATTCGCTCCAGTGGCAAAGATCCTCATTGGGCTCAAAAAGCTCAAGATTTTCTCGTTCGGGCCCAGGCCCTTTGACTTTCTCGCATGCAACGCCCCGATAAGGCCCCTGTTCGACCTTGGAGTGGAAATCCAGGAGAACTCGGAACTTGACCTTTTCGCAAGCTTCAAGAACCACGCCCAGGATCCCAGGATTGCTGAAATCGCGGCAGACATGGCCGCTGAGCTTGGCGCTGGCAACGGGCACCCCGGAATCCTTGACCGCTTGGCGCAGTTCGAGGCTACGCTTCTTGACTGGGCGGAAGCCAACAAAGGGGCAAGCGACTACTTTGTTTTCGCCAACAAATGTTGGCCGGCGTTCCAGACCCAGTTCGGCTTCGTGCCTTGCTACGTGAACAGCCGCCTGACAGCCAGAGGCATCCCTGTCTCCTGCGAGGTTGACATTTACGGCGCCTTGACCGAGTTCATCATAAGCTTGGCTACGGACAAGCCCCCAACGCTGCTTGACATCAACAACACTGTCCCTTACGACATGTACGAGAAAAACAAGAAAAGAATCGGCTCGTACAAGCATACAGATCTTTTCATGGGCTTCCACTGTGGAAACACCGCTTCCTGCTACATCAAGTCCCCGGTGATGAAGCACCAGCTGATCATGAAGAGAGCCTTGGAGCCAGACACTGAGCCTGATATAACAAGAGGCACCCTTGAAGGCCAGATCAAGGCCAGCAACGCCACCCTTTTCCGTCTTCAGTCCACAGCTGGCGGCGTCTTGAAGAGCTACATCGCTGAAGGCGAGGTCCTGGACGTGGATCCGCAGTCATTTGGCGGAATAGGCGTCATCGCCATTCCCGAGCTGGCTCGGTTCTACAGGCACGTTCTCGTTGGAAAGCAGTACCCGCACCACGCTGGAGTGGCTTTTGACCATGCCGGAAAGACCCTCTTCACTGCCATGAAGCTCTTGGGCGTGAAGGACATTGCATGGAACCAGCCAGCCGGAGTGTACTACGAAGGGGAGAATCCCTTTTTCTAGACCGAGAGAAGAAGCGAGATTTTTTCTCTCGTTAAGGATATAAGGCGGCAAAGCAAAGATATCGCTTTGCGCGTCGTTAAAAATTTTTTGACAAGTCTGAAAAACGGATGCCGACAAGGCATCCGTTTTTTATATATCTCAGGCTTCCAGCCCAAGCAGCCTTGCGCTTTCCTCTACCATTTTGTACTTGAGGATCTTCCCTGCCGCGTTCATTGGAAACTCGTTTACAAACATTACATACCTTGGGGTTTTGTGCTTTGCCATGTGGCTTCTCACATATTCCTTGATCTCGTCTTCGGATGATTCCTCTGACGCCTTGAGTATAACCCATGCCATTATCTCTTCCCCGTAGTGCCTGTCAGGGACTCCGATCACTTGGACGTCCTTGATCTTGGGGTGCGTGTACAAAAAGTCTTCGATCTCCTTGGGGTAGATGTTTTCTCCGCCCCTTATTATCATGTCCTTGAGTCTGCCTGTGATCACGTAGTTGCCGTCAGGCCTTCTCCTGGCGATGTCTCCAGTGTGGAGCCAGCCGTTCTTGTCTATGACGCCCTCGGTAGCGGCGGGCATTTTGTAGTAGCCCTTCATGATGTTGTAGCCTCTAGCCACGAACTCGCCGTCCATGTCATCGGGCAGGAACTCGCCGGTTTCGGGATCTGTTATGGCGCACTCGATGGCAGGGAGGTTTTTGCCGACTGTTCCGACCTTCACTTCCAAAGTGTCATCAGCGCAAGACATGGTGCATCCAGGGGATGACTCTGTCTGCCCATAGACGCTGGTAATCTCCGTCATTCTCATCTTGTCGACGACCTCGCGCATAACCTTTACGGGGCATGGGCTTCCGGCCATAATGCCTGTCCTCATGTGGGAGAAATCAGTTTTGGGGAAATCGGCATGCTCAAGAAGGGCAATGAACATGGTGGGAACTCCATGGAAGGCCGTGATCTTCTCGGTGTTTATGCAATCAAGGGAGATTTTTGGAGAGAACGCTGGTATCGGGCACATGGTCACGCCATGTGTGACAGCGGCGGTCATGGCCAAAACCATGCCGAAGCAATGGAACATGGGAACCTGGATCATGAGCCTGTCCGCAGTGGAGAAATCCATGCGATCCCCTATGTTCTTGCCGTTGTTAACAACGTTGTAGTGAGTGAGCATAACGCCCTTTGGAAACCCGGTGGTGCCTGAGGTGTACTGTATGTTGCAGACATCGTGCCTGCTTATCATGGCCATCCGCTGCCATACAACTTCTATCGGGGTGCTCTGCGCTTTTGCCAGGGTCTCTTCCCAGCCCAGGCAGCCAGCCATTTTTTCTCCAGCGACTATTACGTTTCTCAGGAACGGGAGCCTTTTTGAGTGAAGCGGCTTTCCCGGCTCAAGGGTTGCGAGCTCTGGGCAGATTTCCTGGATGATTGCTCTGTAGTTGGAATCCCTGTACCCGTCTATCATGACCAGCGTATGCGTGTCAGACTGCCTCAAAAGGTATTCGGCCTCGTGGATCTTGTACGCCGAGTTCACAGTGACCAGTATGGCCCCGATCTTTGTGGCGGCCCAGAATGTCAAATACCATTGCGGCACGTTGGTTGCCCAGATGGAAACCTTGTCGCCCCTTCTGACGCCCAGGGATATCAGGGCCCTGGCGAACTCGTCAACGTCGTTTCGAAACTCGATGTACGTCCTTGTATAGTCGCAGCCGGTCAGCCCGGTATACCGAAACGCTTGCTGGTCTGGGAACTCTTCGACTATTCGGTCAAGGAGCTGTGGGAAGGTCAAGTCTATGAGCGATTCCTTTTCCCAGACGTAGAGCCCTGTCTTGGCCCTGTTTTCAAAGAGCTGCCTCCTGGAGAGGCCTTTTCCTGTATGGCGGCTCATGTAATGGGCAAACTGCGGAAGCACTGTGCCTCCGTCTTCGAGCTCGTCAGACCATCTCTTGGTCCACTCAAGGGTTACCATGCCCTCGTAGTTGATCGAGTCCAGAGCCTTGAACATCTGCCCAAACGGCATGCTGCCCTCGCCCATTAGCCTGTAGCTCGCCTCTCCGTTTTCAACGACGGAATCCTTGACGTGGACATGCTTTATGTACGCGCCAAGGTTGCGGACGGTAACTTCAGGCGCCTCGCCGTTAAGCCGGTAAGGGTGGTGCATGTCCCAAAGCGCCGCCACTGAGTCGGAAGCGGCTTCCTCCAGAAGCGCATGCAGCCTTTGGGTATCCGCATACACTCCGTTTGTCTCAACAAGAAGCGTAACTCCAGCCTGCTCTGCCAGGGGTGCCAAAATCTTCAGCTGCCTGAGCACAACAGCGTCATCCACCTCTCCATCAGGCTTTGGCTTCTCGTCTCCGAGAATGCGCACAAACGGCGCCCCCATGATTCTGGCAAGCTCAATGTAGCCGGTGATCTCTTCTATATTCTCTTTCTCCCGATCTGCATGCTTCAAGCTGCTGTCAGAGGAAAAACATTGGATCACAAGCCTTTGGGACTCCAGCTTTCTCTTTGTTTCACTTATTGCCTTGGCGGAAAACGGCGCGGCCTTCACTGCGTATATGTCCTCGCCCAGCCCTCTTACCTCAATCCCGTCAAAGCCGAAATCTTTCGCGGTAGAGCATATTTCCTGCCAGCTCCATTTGGGGCAGGCCAAAGTGGAAAACGCTATCTTCATTAAAACACTCCTCGCCTGGCCCATGGCCATACGCTTGGGGCATGCCCTAAGCTAAATTTTTTTCGCGAGCGAAACGCAAATGTGGAAGTTTCTTATGCCGCAGAAGCCAGTCGGGCCGCTCCCGCTAACGATAAGAAAATTCTAAATCATACCGCTCGTCAGTTTAACAAGAGCGAAACGCGCAGCTTTTCACTCCCTGAAACAGCAATCATGCAGGTGTTGCCATTTCAGGCATTCTCCATTCGATTCCTGGGGAAAGCAAACATGCTCTAATATTCGGTGACGCTGAGCATGCGTCGCAAGCGCGCTTGAATCTATGCGACAACTGCTGGCTTGCGCAGGCATAGCTCAAATCCTGTTCTGAAACACAGTTGCGCCGCCTGATTTTTCATATCCCAAAGCCCTTTTGCTCCTAGCGCATATCCTAAGGCCCTTGTCTTGGGCTTTAACGAGCAAGCGCAAGCGCGAGCACACGCTCTGCTTGCCTCTGGCCTTAGTAATTTTACGAGCCAATAAATTTAGGATATGCGCCTATTTTAATATTTTGGGTTATGTCATTAAATCATATTACAAAGCTCTAACAAGTGTCAAGCCCAAAGCGCTATAAGGGCGCTGCGTGGCTATATTTGACATTTTTAGAGCAAAACAGGACTCTCGTAATTTTTTTAAAATTGACTTATTTTTTGGTTTAGGAACCAGATGCTAGGCAATACTTAAGTTAACAGAGAATTCTTCAAGCCATTCTCCCAGGCTGCAAAAAAGGCTTTATTCTTTCACCAAAGATAAGACGCCCCATAGGCGCGTCTTGAAGGCCAAGGGCGACATGTTTTTCCCTGTTCAAGACACTCAGCAGTATTGATCTACTGGCAAAGGGCTTGAGCGAATATCTGTTTGTCGATTGCAAGAGCAAGGATCAAGAACGTACGATATATTTTATCGCGCGGGGCAAGCGCTTGATTCCAGAGGTTTGGAAGCCGGCAGTGTGCGCAGCTCAAAGGCGAGCCTAGCATGTTGCGACCGCGAGCGTTTTCGCTTGTGGCCAGCCACAAACCCGAGTTTTTTTCTCACTGGAATAACGCAAAACTCTAACGTGGGATTTGCAAGCATTGTCCATTCCTGCATCCCCTCTTGCGAAAGATGGCAAGGACACCAAGTGAATATCCCAAAATTGAATCGAGGCTGAGTTCTTGTAGAGTGCGCAAATCACGCTTCCTGAATTCGGCATCCGCAAAGCTTGGGATATCACCATCAACGAAGCGCTACCCGCACATGTTTACGTCGTTGCATGGGTGGCGTGGAGCAGCGCAGTAGAACAGGAAAGCGGCTGGAGTCTTCTCCAGCCGCTTTTCTGCTTTTGTTGTTTTTTATTTTTTTATTTTTTCGCATCGCGGCGCGTGAGAAAGCGCGGTTCTTTTCTCTTATAGGATGTCGGATTTCATATTTTGCGAACAACGAATCATCCAGTTATGACGTTGCGCCGCAGACGCAGAACCTTTAATTTTCCCAACCGATTCGCAACTCATTTACTGACTATTCGACTTATTGATGCTCAGGGTTTGTGATGCGATATCACTCGCACGAGCTTTGTGAAACAAGCGCTTTAGTTGCAAAACCAAGCTCTTAAGTCAAGCTGCTCGAAGAGCTAAATACCTTGAAAAATCGGTTGAACGTAAATTTGAATCAGGCTTTTTCGCCTTGCGGGAAGCTCAGATCAAGCAATTATCGATCTTTTATGCGTCGCGTCGACTTTAAGCCTTAAATATTTTTCTTGCAAGTTCGAATCAATAGACAACAGCGTTTGATAGCGCTATAATAGGCGTTAGGCCTTTTAAAAGGGCTTGTGCGCACCAAAGCGCTGGATTTAGGGCAATCGATTGTTCAGCGCGTCTCAGGGCTTGCAAGCGCCTTGCACAAAAGAAAAAGAAAATTTGAAATACCGCTTGACAAACATGTTGCCTGGCATTATAATCAGGTAAACATATATGTATAGATCAAAATCCAACCGAGAAGGGGTCAAGGGACATGAGCGAAAGACAGTACAAGTTTGAGACCTTGCAAGTCCACGCCGGGCAAGAGAAGCCGGATCCAGCAACTGACGCGAGGGCTGTGCCGATTTACCAGACCACATCCTACGTGTTCCCCAGCACGGACGCAGCCGCCGGCAGGTTCGCCTTGAGCCAGCCAGGAAACATATACACCAGGATCATGAACCCGACAAGCGATGTGTTCGAGCAGAGAATCGCCGCGCTTGAAGGCGGAATCGCCGCCTTGGCGCTCGCCTCGGGCGCTGCCGCGACAACCTATGCCGTGGAGAACATCGCAAGAGCGGGCGATCACATCATTGCAGCAAAGACTTTGTATGGCGGCACCTACAACCTGTTCGCCCATACGCTCCCCAACCTGGGCATAACAACGACATTCGTTGATCCCGATGACATTGACGGCTATGTAAAGGCGATACAGCCTAACACAAAGGCTGTCTACATCGAGAGCCTGGGAAACCCCAACTCCAGCATCATTGACGTCGACGCTCTTAGCGCAGCCCTTCACGCAAATGGAATCCCCTTGATAGTTGACAACACGTTCGCCACGCCAGCGCTGTTCAAGCCAATCGAGCATGGAGCTGACATTGTTGTCCATTCAGCCACAAAGTTCATTGGCGGCCATGGCACATCCATTGGCGGCGTCATCGTTGACGGCGGAAAGTTCGACTGGGCGGCCAGCGACAAGTTCCCAGGCCTTTCAAAGCCGAACCCCAGCTATCACGGCGCGGTTCTCACTGACGCGGCAGGCCCGGCGGCTTACATCACAAGCGCCAGAGTCATTCACTTGAGAGATCAAGGCGCGGCTTTGAGCCCATTCAACTCCTTCTTGTTCCTGCAAGGCCTTGAGACCCTCTCATTGAGGATTGAGCGCCATGTGGAGAACACCAAGAAAGTGATCGAGTTCCTTAAGGGCCATCCGCAAGTTGAAAAGGTCAACCATCCCTCTCAGCCAGACAGCGGATACAAAGAGCTTTATGATCGCTATTTCCCCAACGGGGCGGGTTCCATCTTCACTTTCGAGATCAAGGGCGGCGCGACCGAGGCAAGGGCTTTCATAGACAAGCTCCATATTTTCTCCCAGCTTGCGAACGTTGCGGATGTCAAGTCACTTGTCATCCATCCCGCAAGCACAACCCACTCCCAGCTTGAAGGGCCGGAGCTGTTGGAAGCTGGCATCAAGCCGAACACAATCAGGCTTTCAATCGGCATCGAGCACATCGACGACATCATCTGGGATCTGGAACAGGCATTCTAAGAAAACTTTAAGCGGCAAAGCCTATGGCTTTGCCGCTTTTTTGGGTTTTTGATTTTCAAGGTTGCTGAGGCGATCAAGAGCGAGAAGCCGTATATGACCTTGGTTCAGAAATGCCTGATTTGCCATTCGCTCAACTCAGTCTACTTTGTCTTCTTTTCATCGCACATAAATCCCTTGTTTTCGCCATTTCCTGCAAGTAACTAATGCTTTGATGTCCACATTCTCCATCCCCGCTCGGCCAGCTACGTGAACTTTACTCATGGATAAATCTAAGCATCGGTTAGCCAGCCAAGCCCGCCCATGGTTCAGAAATCGTTGATACGCCATTCGCTTGAAACAGTCAACTTGTTCTTCTTTTCATCTCGCCAAAATCCCTTGTTCCCGCCACTTTTCGAAATAGCAATGCTAACTTTAAATTCAACTTCTCTCATAGGGGCAAGAATTCGATGATCGATCCCTTATTCTGTTTCAATATTGCTTCGCTCCTAGATCCCTTGTTTACGCCATTTCCCGCAAGCAACTAATGCTTTGATGTCCGCATTTTCCATCCCGCTTGGCCAGCTGCGTGAACTTT
>JAISWZ010000547.1 GCA_031270945.1 Clostridiales bacterium
TGATAAACGCCTAAAGCCTATATTTTAGGCGTTTATCGGGTTTTTGATTGCTACTTATATTACATTTTAATTACACTTGATTTGCATTTTAATAACTGCGCTCTTAAAAGAGCATATCCCAAAATTATATCCGAGGTGCCGGAAAAGTCCGGCGTTGAAGCATTCGCCAGGACTTTTCCGGCACCAATACGGAATTTTGGGATATGCACTAAGTGGCTTTCCCAAGCCAAATAATCATTTCGTGATATAATCAAAATCTTTAGACAGCTCTTGATCTTGACGTTTTCACAATGGGGGAGGTGCAAATAAGAGGAAAGATCGGTTTTGCTTATTCAAAGCATTTTTGCCAAGGCCAGTGCTACCGACTAACTGTATTCGTTTTACGTAGACTTTTTGTCACCGTCATACATATTGCGTATGACTATCGCGCAAGCGAGAAGGAATAGATACCATGCCCGATGAAGTATTTGACCTCAATGCCTTTTGTGACATCATGAAAGAATATTGCGGCTTTAGCCTCGAATTCCTAGCGAATTCCATTTTCGGAACACATTTAGGTTCGATATCCAGTTTACGAAGAATTTTGAAATATGAACGCCCCATAAAGAGCCTTCAAGAAGACCAAAAGCATGTTGATATATATGCTGCCAATCTAGCTAAAGCCTTTACCGATGAAGACAAAAATTCAGGGAAAAGCCTTAAGAGCAACTGCTACAATCTTTTTGTCCAAGGCTTGAAAGGCACACCCTTGTGCAACAAGATACAAATTGTTGAACCAAGCCAATTGCCTAGTGATGTCAATGAGAGAACAAGTGTGTATAAAAAATTGGCCTCAGCTGTGCTTGACGAAGCTTTTTCTGCAACGCTAATAACTGCCATCGAGAAGAATCGCCTCAAAGACGTTAAAAATAAAGATCTCTCTGAACAAGCCACTGATGACTTGCCCAAAATCGCCGTTCCAGTCGTTTCTGAGCCTACGAAAAGCACCAATCCGGTTGTTGTTGAGCCTTCTAAAATAAGCAATCCGCAAAGTGTAATTGACAGCATTTCCACTCTAAACAAAGACGAGACAAAGGTAGTTTTCAATTCGCTAATGGAAAAAATGCGCGGAGAAACCTTGGAGGAATTTGAAAACGAATTTCTTCACAATTTTGTTAACGGCTACTTGCTGTCAAAACCTGAGCGCACCTATCTTGACCTTTATAGTCGCACAGATGAGGTATTCATAAACGAAGACAACACTTCCTTAACAAAGAATGAGCACAAAGATTTCACGTTGGTATCTAATCGTCCAGATAATTTGCATTTTTCGATATCAAGAAGCTATCTTTACACAGGTGGCGTAACTGATATACACGATATAAATTCCGATAGCCGATACGATGACAGACTAGGAATATTCAACTTTTCGTACTATAACATCGAAATCTCTGTAAACGGTGTAAAAACCGATAATATTTTTCAGTATTTCAGAATTGCAACTGACCCAGATGATTTCAAGTACGAGCAAGGTTCTGGAAGCATGATTCACTCAAAAATCGTCTTGGATCAACTATTACAAAGCTTTAAGTCTAACAAAGCACGAATACATATAAAAACTTTTTTCAAATACAACAGCATTCATTCCAATAATTTATATGTATTATTCCGGATACCATATCCCGTCAAAAAATACGTTTTCACTTGCGTTTTGAGAGATGATACGTCAAAGCAATGGGATGTTAAATTGCTTCCGATTCTGCCAGGCTATTTTTCTCTCGAAAGCGACGAATATTCCAAGCAAAATTTCATAAAGCAGGACGCTTCGCTCAGCAGCAAAACCATTACCATTACCGATTGGGTAACTCCTGGATTCGGAATACTGTATGCGCTTGAGTACAAAGGCCTCTTGTTTTCCAAGTAGATTCAGCTTTGATACGCCCTGAGAGCATATCCCAAAATCCGCAAAATGGCGCTGAGTAAGGCATCTAGATGCTTCTACGATGTTTGTTTTGGGCTTTAGCGAATTTTGGGATACGCTCTTAATATCGATTCAACATTGGCCAACAAACAAATCTGATATCAATATCCAGCTTTGTTTGTCACTGTCATACATATTGCGTATGGCTATCGCGCAAGCGAGAAGGAATAGATACCATGTCCGATGAAGTATTTGACCTCAATGCCTTTTGTGACATCATGAATAAATATTTCGGTTTCAGCATCGAATACTTAGCGACAACAATTTTTAAAATTATTTCGCCATCCAGTTTACGAAGAATTACGAAATATGAACGTCCCATAAAGAGCCTTAAAGAAGACCAAAAGCATATTGATCTATATGCGGCCAACCTGGCTAAAACCTTTACCGAAGAAGACAAAAAGTCAGGTCAAAGCCTTAAACTCAACTGTTACACTCTTTTTGTCCAAGGCTTGAAAGGCACACCCTTGTGCAACAAGATACAAATTGTTGATCCAAGCCAATTGCCCAGTGATACCGACGAGAGAGAAAAAGAATATGAAAAATTGGCCACAGCTGTGCTTGAAGAAGCTTTTTCTGCAACGCTAACAACTGCCATCGAGAAAAATCGCCTCAAAGACGTTAAAAATAAAGAGCTCTCTGAACAAGCCACTGATGACTTGCCCAAAATCACCGATCCAGTCGTTTCTGAGCCTACGAAAAGCACCAATCCGATTGTTGTTGAGCCTCTTAAAATAAGCAATCCGCAAAGTGTAATTGACAGCATTTCCACTCTAAACAAAGATCCAATTTTTGCTGCGCTACCCAAAGCAAGCAATCTGCAAAATATAATAGATAGCATCTCCCATTTGACCAAAGATGAGAAAAAAGCAGTCTTCAATTCTCTTGTGCAAGATATGCGAGGGGACTACTTGTCAGAGTTTGAACAAGACCTTTATTATACTTTCGTTAAAGATTACTTGCTTGACACAAATCACACTTATATAGAGCAGTATAACGAAACAGTTGAGGTATTCATTAGCAAAGACAACTCTTATATAACAAAGGATGTGACCTCATCATTTACATTGATAACGGATCATCCCGAAACTATTCAACGTTCATTTGATAGAAGTTTTCAATACGTTGGCGATATTACAGACTTACACGATATAAACTCCAGTAGCCGCACAGAAGACAGACTGAAATTGTTCATAGATGCATACGTTAAATATGATATCACCATTAACAATGTCAAGATTGATAATGTTTTTCAATATTTCGTAATTAAAACTGATCCAGATGAATTCAAAGGAGCCGGAAGCCAACTTTATACAGCAATTATATTGGATGATTTACTGCGAAGCTTTAAATCAAACGAACTAAAAATATATATAAAATGTTCGAGTAAAACTATTGGTCTGTATTCTGAACGATTATACACTCTAACACGTTTCACTCTCCCTGTTAAATATTATCTTTTTACTTGCGTTTTAAAAGATGGCACTTCTAATAACTGGAAAGTGAGTTTACTACCAATTTTGCCTGGCTATTTTCCACGCAAAAGCATCAAATACTCGCAGAAAAATTTCGTTACGCAGAATTCTACAGAAAACAGCAAAACCATTTCTATAAACAATTGGGTAACTCCTGGATTTGGGTTACTGTATGTACTTGAGTATAAACATCTATTATTTGCTAATACACAAGAGTAACCTCACAAAAAGCGCATGGATTAAAAGCAAAACCCAAAATTTATTTCAGGGCTTGCGAAAGTCACGTGTTAAAGCATCGCTATGACTTTCGCTACGACACTTTATGAATTTTGGGCTATGCACTTAAGAGAGCGTTGCTGAGGTGATAACGAAAATGCTGAAGCATTGCATTCCTTAAGGCTGGACCGCTAAATCCAATCGGGCAGACTAAGCATTTAACTCAAAAAGACATCCCGGCAAGGCAAGCCTTGCTGGGATGTCTTTTTGGTATTAAGTTCATAACGAACTATGCAAGTGTTCCCCACACATTTCATAGCACGCTTACTTAATGATATCCCAAATCTCAAATACGGCGCACAAAGCCCCGCGATGCTTTAACGCTGGACTTTACAGCCCAGAGCATTGATATTTGGGATAATCACCCAATCATCACCTTCTTTCAATATCCCATTTTCCTAAATGGCCTCTGCCAGCTCCATGCTGCAAATCTTCTTTATGGCCTCGTGAATCCATATGATTGAGGCCTTCGACTCCTCTATGATCACCGCTTTCTCGCTTTCTGAGAGCAACGCGTTGATCTTCCTGTTCATCTCGTCATCCAAGCTTTCCTTGCCGATGTCCTTGAGCACCTGTATGACCAGCCCTGTCGTGAAGCTTAGGCCTGAGATCTCGCGGTTGTTCCGGTGCAAGATCTTTATGGGGATGTCACAGACCTTCAGCTCAGTGGACGTCCCGTTGGTGACAAACATCCAGATGTCAGGCGCTTCCGTGACCAGCCCGAGAAAGTGCTTAGCCGTCTCCCCGTGCGGCGCTGTGCACCAGCCGTAGCTCCTCGAAATCGCAAGCACTGCCATCTTTATCGCTTGCGGGTCCCTCTGCTTCAAGTTCTCGGCAATGTTCGCCGTGCAGTAGACCCCGTTTTTGATCTTCTTTATCTTCCCGCCAACGGCCAAGCGGCTCAAGGCCTTGCTGACCGGATCGTACCTGCCCTCCTGCCAAAAGTCCTTGGCGACAAAGACCTCGTCTCCAAGCTCTTCGATTCTCCTCATGACCTTATCAATGACGCTATCAGCCATTTCCAAAACCTCCTCAAATTTTGCTTGCCAAGCACGCGCTTTCAAGCCTTGACGCCATGTCGGCGCTTGAATTGGGATGTTTCCAGAAAACGCATGCAATCATGTCAGCGCCTAAGTGCATATCCCAAAATTCCGAAATGGCACCGGAAAAATCCTGGCGAATGCTTCAACGCCGGATTTTTCCGGCGCCTCGGATATAATTTTGGGATATGCTCTAAGAATTGTGGTTTTCTAAGGTGCGCTACGGGCAAGGGCCTTTCCGTTCAAGGCTTTCGAGCCTAAAGCCTCCCAATTGCCCAGCCCCTTTTCTACTTGCGAGCGCTATGATTTAGAATTTTCTTATCGTTAGCGGGAGCGGCCCGACTGGCTTCGTAGACGGGTAAAGATAAGAATATTCCACATTTTAGCGCTCGACAGTATAGTCCAACCATTATACATTATTATGCGCAAAAAAGCACGCTGCAATTTAGCGCAGTTTTCAGGAAATGTTAATTGAGGGTTTCAGCCCGATAGGCTTAGGCAAAATGGGGGGAGTAGGCTAGACGTTTGCGCTCCGCCACAAGTTAAACGTTTAACTTCTGGAGGGCGGATTTTTGCCTTGTTTGGGCACTCGGGCAAGTTAAACGCTTAACCTCTAGTGGCTGAAATTTCGTCTTGTTTTGGCCGCCCCAGCAAAGGTTAAACGTTTAACTTAAACAGGTGCTTCCCCCCCCTTTCTCAATCAGCTCATTTCCTGTCAGACCATCAACCAACTTTCGACGTATGAATTTGTGAGGGGAATCCTTAAACCAGAGTTCGCAACGCATTGTCCGGCGATTTTCTGCATATACCATTTAGGAGCATATCCCAACATTCAAAAAAAGGCGCAGGATACGTTTGTCGATGTTCAAGGATAAATCGCCAAATTTGCTCTATGCTTGTCTCGGGCTTTTAAGAGCAAGCACACGCAGCACGAACAAACTTGCGTGATTTTTCCATGCCGATATACTTTTGGGATACGTTCTGCGTACATGCCATGCGCTCACCCGTCAGCTGAGCGCCTCTAAGCGCATACCCCTAAAATTCAGAAAAGTCACGGCGCTGCTTGGCGCATATCCCAAATTCGTTAAGGCGTTGAAAAATTCCTGGCGAATGCTTTAGAGTTTGTCTCCGGCTTCAACGAACCAACTTGCCAGGATTGTTCATGCTCTGGAATTAATTAGGTATATGCTCTTCACGCCGGACTTTTCCAAACCTATCTTGAGGTTTACCGTGAGTGAAAAGATCTGCGCTTTTCACTCACACTAGCAGATGATCACGAGCGAAAACAATTTGATTTTCTCTCGCGATCATATGCTCCAAGTCAAACACCGAGGAGGATCCTTTTGAGCAATGACAATATCAGGCCTTTTAAAAAGCACAAGTTCACAAAGAAGTTTCCATGGATGATAGTTATCGTGTCAGTCGCGGTAACAGCGGTCATCGCAGCCGCCTTTCTCGTTGCCCCGAAAGCGAAGAAGCAGTTATTGGCGTTAGCTGAGAATAATGCTCCAGCGCCTGTTGTCGCCACGCCAACTCCTTTGCCCACGCCTACGCCAACAACAGCGCCTGGCTTGATTGACTCCTTTGTCCGAACCATAATCAACCAGACACCTCCGCCCCTTGAGCAGAGGATTGAGGCTGTTGACGCGGAGATTTACGCGAGCTTCTTTGAGGCTAATATCGACGACGATAAGCTGGCTCTGTTGGTGGCAAGCGGTGAAATCCCGATAGACATCCAGTCCCTTGAATTAGGCGGAAACCAGATCACGCAAGTTTCTTCGCTTTCATCCTTGAAAAGCCTGAAGAAGCTAAGCTTGGCAGGAAACAGCATCACTGACGCCTCGCCCCTGGCTTCCCTGGAGAGCTTAGAGGAACTTAGCCTCAGCGGAAACAGCATCGAGGACATGTCATTTCTCCAATCCATGCCTAGCCTTAAAAAGGTTGAGCTAGATCACCGCCAGCTGGTAGCGTCAGCCTCCGCCATCAACAACTCAAGCACCATCAAGGCAGTAGATGTGGATCTTACCCAAGACGGCACACTTGCCAACATTGGCGCAGCGTTTAGCCTGCACAAGCTAAGCCTTGACTTGACCAAGGAAGTGGACGCAGATATATTCAAGCAATTGACAGAAATCGAAAATTTAGATCTCAAATCTTTGAACTGGTTAGATCTCTCCAACGCGTTGGCTGGCATCATTCCATCGTCAGGGATAACTGACTCAATCAAGAATGGTATACCTGACTCAATCAAGGATGGCATACCTGACTCAATCAAGGATGGCATAGCTGACACAATCAAGAATGGCATCGCTGACTCCGGCCTGGGCGAGGCGATTGAAGACATTGACGCGTCTGAAGTTGAAAAGTTCGTGAAAGAAGACTTGCTGGATGCCCTCAAGGATGTCGGCAATGAGTTGAAGCCAAAGCCATGATCAAGAGGGCTTAGGCTCGTAAAAATCCGGCGCCAAATCTCGCAAAAAAGCCTTCGGAGCTGATCCGAAGGCTTTTTTCATGCTTATTCATTTCCCCATCTGCAAGCGTTTCTTCTTATCAAACTCACACCAAGGGCACGCTCGAAGCTGTATCAGGTAGCTATGCTTCTTGTTCGCTTTGCAGTCCACCAGTTTCGCTTCATATTTTTCCAAGGCGTCAACCCAGTCTCCTGCTGTCATAAAACTTGAAGCGCCCTCGCTAGCCTCCTTAAAGGACTTACGCAGCTGGTCATCCAGGAACGAGGCAGGAGGAACGCTTTCATTTCCCCTCCTTGCAACAGTCTCATCCAGGTAAACAAACCCCTTGTTGGCGTTCTTGCACCCTATCCCGTTTGCCACAAGGCGAAAAACGAACATCGCAGCCACGTTTGCTGAAAGCTCATTCGTTGTGGCAATATTAAATTTTGAGATGCTAATCAAGCTGTTTGCTGGCAACTTGTTTTCATTTTTATTCATAGTTTTGAAAATGGCTATAGCCAGCCGAACCCTGGTTCTAATAGACATCTTGTAGTCCGGATCATAGTTTAAGACTTCATTGAGCGTGATAACTCCGCGCTTTTGGGCCTTTGCAGGCAGAGGGGCTGGAGCGCCTGAAGCTTGCGCTTTCGCGGCATATCGCTTTGGCGATTCTGGAGCGGGCAAGATCTCCTGTTTTCGAGCCTCTGGCTTTTTAGCCTGAACCGTTTTCTCCGGTTCCTCTATTACAGCTATATTCGGAACAGCGTAATACTCGTCCGGCTGATAGGATATGCTGATATCCGTGTCTTGCATTATGGCTATTGTAATGTCGTCGTAATTGACTTCAGCGGCATGCTCCTTGTTTATCAGCCTCATCTCTGACTCCAGCCATCTCTGCAGAGTCTCTTCCTTCCCATCTGGGCATCTTCTGGGAATAAATCCTGGATCGATGTAGTAGTCAACCAAGGGTATTGAGTACCGGATCTGCGATCCTTCCGGCCTTTTGGGGTGAAGCATGCTCCAGATGCCGTCAGTGCATAGAATCGCCGCCGCCACTTTTCCTGGGGTTTTTCCGAATTTCCACATGTTTGTGAACCTGAGCGGAAATACTCGCCCTTCAGCGTCATTCTGCTGGACTGTCGCAGGCCTTATGCATCCATCATCAAAGAGAGCGAACATTCCGCTGTCTCCAACATGGCCGTAAAACAAGTCTCCTCCAACAAGGATCCCCAATGTCATTGTAGTATCGCATTGATAGATGTCCTTTCGGTTTCTTGAAGCCTTTTCCACAACTGATCGCCATGCGAAATCGAAAGCGCTCTCCGCCATCTTAAAGATCTCCGAATCTTTCATTCCCTGCTTCAGGTTGTTGGCGCAATGCGTGACACAAGCGTCGCTAGCGGTTTGGGATCCCAAGTCGGAGTTTTTCTGTGATCCAACTCCATCGCACACGCAAGCTATTAGAGCGAACCCCGAGTTAGCGAAAGCGAACGCGTCCTGGCACGGCTTTCCGCTAGAGTCATGCCCTACTCCAACGAGTTTGTTTCCGTATATGTATTTCATAGCCACCTGCCTAAGCGCCCCTTGGCGCAAAGCGCCAAGGGGCGGCAAATATATTATTTTTTTATTTTTTTAATTTTATTGCTTTATATTTTTATTTTTATTTATATTTTTATTTTTATTTTTTATATTTTATATTTCTATTTTTTTATTTTACGTATAGCTCGCGCTTGAATTCATGTTCCGAATTCCTCTTGACCTTGAAGTTGGGCTTAAATATCCCCATGATTACCTTTTCGTTCCTGTTGTCTGCCTCGCACCACGGGCAGCAAGAGAGTTCCTTGTGGTACCAGTGCAATTTGTTTGACTTGCACGGAACCAAGCGCTTCGCGTATTCGTCCAAAGCATAAAGCCATTCGCTCCAAGTGGGCCTGCCTCTAGAATAGTCTATGAAAGCCCTGTCAAAGTATTCCTTAAATATGTCCGGAAGTATCAGGAGCGGAGGAATAGTTCTATTCTTTGGCTTTTTGTTCTTGGCGAAACAGTATAGCCCCTTGTATACCGGCTCATCTCCCGCGCCTACCACTGCGCTGGAAGATTCCTGCGTCACGTCTATGCCGTTGTAGGGATGGGCGCCATTCATGAGAAGCCTGAACACATGGATCGCCAAGGCAAACAAGTCAGTCTCGCGCGTAAACGTCGGAGACGCTTTTATGTAGTTGGTGATCTTGCTTGCCCTCATGGAGATCAAAAGCTCAGGGGCAACGTATCCAGGCATGCAAGCGCCGCATTTGTACGTTCCATTCAAAAGATGAAAAGAGTCGCAATCAAACATTGACACAAATCCATGGGTTTTGTCAAGCCCAATGTTCTTGTCGTTGAAGTCCCCTACGACAAAGTTGTTGTTGTTCGCCCATTGGATCATGGTGCACAAGTTCCTTGCGACTATCACCCTGTTCTTGTAGCTCCTTACAGGAGAATCGTCGTCGGTGTAGTCATAGGCGAAATATATCTTCTCATCGCAGGGAAGCCTTGGCATGAAGAAGCCGATCGCCACTCCGTTGTCATACCCGATCTCGGTAGGCCACGCGAACTTGCTGTTCACATCCCCTACCTGGATTGGATGAGCTATCATGTACTTCAGCTTTTCCTCAACCGCTGGAGTCATTTTCCCCGGCTTGTATTTCTTGAAAAGCAAATTTCCATTTTTCCTGGAGGCGTATACCTCTCCCTCTCCTCCGGTGCCGTTGAAAATCGGCTTGCTTTCGATGTCTATCATTCGCCGCCTCCTAGCAGCCAGGCTTGATTGCATTTTTTCCAATATCCAAAAACTTGGGATCGCTCCTATTTGCGGTTCAACGCGCCAATCACTTTGGACGCCGCATCCTTTACCAGTTCACTTGCGCCTCTCAAGACAGACTCAATGTCTGGCCAAGGAGATTTGCTTCCGGTTTGAGCCGGGTTTACGGGAGCGTTAGCTATTGTGGCGCTTGATCTAATGGTTTCATCTCCCGCCCCGATAGCGGCTTGCCCAGGATTAAAAGCTTCTTGCCGTGCGCTGTTGCCGTCCTGGATTGGCTTGGAAGCTTTGTGATCCACCCCTCTTGCGCCCTGATCCGGCCTAGGCGTTTCTCCATTATCCACAGATCCGGCCCCGCTACTAATTGGACTCGGCTTACTTGCTTTATGACTTTCATCTCGCTCGGGCGCTTCGCCCTTATCCACAGGCACAGACCCTCTATCAATTGGACTTGGCTCACTTGCTTTATGATTTTCTTCCTGCTTGACAACGACTAATTCAGGATTTGGCTGTCTGCCTGGTTCTTGCTTTACCCCATTTTCTGTCTTCACCGGAATAGACGTGTCATGCATGACCACCATCGTCAGATCGTCAAAGTTGGCAGACTTGGCTTCCTTGTTGTTTATCCGCTCAAGCTCGCTTTTTGTCCATCTGCAAAGGCTCGAACTCACGCTCTCATCGTTACTTTTGCTTATGCGCGATACGATCCCGGGATCCAGGTATCGCTTGATTCGTGAGATAGCCTGTTCAGGGCTTCCCGCGTTGAGCATTCTCCAGATCCCGTCAGTGCACAGCAGCGCTGACGCAACCTTCCCGTGGACTTTATTGTAATCCCAAGAGCTTCTCAACTTCAGCGGATAAACCCTGCCCTCTTTGTCGTTTTGCTGCCTCGTTACAGGCCTGATCGATCCGTCTGAGAAGAGCGCTATCATTCCGCTGTCTCCTACCTGGCCATAGTACAGGTCTGCGCCAATGAGTACTCCCAAAGTCATCGTCGTATCGCACTGCCATATGTCCAAGTCTTTCTCTCTAGCCATGTCCTCTATCGCCTCGCATGACTCTTCAAAGGCTTCGCAAATGACAGACAGTACCTGGTATTCGCTCATCCCCGCCTTGATCTTGCTTGAGCAGTACTTGACGCAAGCTTCGCTTGCCACCTTCGAAGCCATTCCCGAATGCTTCTGCGATCCCAAGCCATCGCATACGGCGGCTATCAGCGCGTATTGTGTGCAGTTGACTGCAAGCGCGTCTTGGCAGGGCTTTTTCTTCTTTATGTGAGACACGCCGACAATCGAGCTGCCGTATGCAAGCCTCATCCGACGCCTCCTCTAAGAGCATATCCCAAAATTCCGAAATGGCGCGGATGTATTACGCAGTTATGCTCAGTTGACAGATTGCGCCAGTTGCTGGCAAATTGGTATTCGCACCTATAGCCGCTTGAGAAATAACCGCCTGGCTTTTCCCGATCCAGCTAAAGAAATCGGCAAAGTTATAGTTGATAATCTGGAAGCATGTGCTAGAAAGCAGCGCCAACTGTTTTGGCGCATAAGCGGCGCCTACGCCAAAGCACAAAACGTGGTACTTGCCCTCCAATTCGTCCCTCTTGAACTTTATGCCTATGTCAGTCAAGTCGTCGTGTATATATCCGTCTGTGATAAAGACTATCCAAGGCTTCATGCAGCCGGATTGGTAGCGCGCCTTTTGGTGCGACGTGTTAGCCCTCGCAAGCTCCAACGCGTCTACTGCAAATGTCGTTGATCCCGTTGTCAGGTTTACTGGCGAAGTGCTTTTAATCGACTGGAAAGGCTGGATCACCTTGTGGGCGCCTTTGTCGCAGAAGGTGATTATGGACATGTCCAGAACGCTCGAAAGCCTGCCGTCTTGCTTCAGCTCATCAATCATCCTGTTCACGCCGCTATTTACGTCTCCTATCACAGATGACATTGAGCCTGACACGTCTATGACCAAAGTCAGGCAGACGTGGGCCTCGTTTGGCAACTCGATAGGCCTGTCATTCACTGCAAAGCGGTCTGCCATGATATTCCCCTTTCTTGCCGCAACGCGGCACCGAGTTCTCTTGAGCGCCAGACAAGCGGCCAGCGCTCAGATTGAAATTTTACATATCTTATCGCAGGCATGCATAAAGCGTCTGCATTAATACTATATTCCGAATTCCAGAAATAAGAACTAAATCTCAAAATATTTTTGAGAATATTTTTTTGCTTATATAGGCTTAATCCACAAATTTTCATCAAGAATTAACAAAGCTCTTCTTTTGAATCAAAATGACTCCGAGCTTATGTTAGGATAAGGCTTAAAAAAAGAGCCATGCTGGGTGCCCGCATGGCTCTGGGTGTTGGTGTTTTTTTTTTTTTTTCAATTCCGACCAATTAGCTTGCGTCCTCCCTGTCTCTCATTCATAGCTCGAGTATTTTGCGAAATAAGCCGAATACTTACTGGAGAGGCTAATTCAGCCTCAGAAACCAGATTGGGATATGCACCGAGACGAGCAATGATAAGAAAACTCCGCATTTGAGCGCTCGTCTTCGCAGTTTCCATCATAACCCATCCGGTTCACAGTTTTGTAGCCATTGCCGGCAGCTGCGCATATGACGCTATAAAAGGCAAGTGCCCTAACCCGCTCCGTGCTCATTTCAAAAAGCGCCTGGAGCAACATCACAGCATGTCCTAAATTATACGCGCATACTGGGGGATATTAGATGGATTATTTGGCAGAATCCCTAAAGCTACACGAAACGCTTAAGGGGAAAATAGAGGTGATCTCCCGTGCGCCTGTTGGCAGCAAGGAGCAGCTTTCACTTGCGTACACGCCAGGAGTGGCCCAGCCGTGCTTGGAGATAAGCAAGGACAAAAGCAAAAGCTTTGCGCTGACCAGACGCTGGAACATGGTCGCAGTGGTGACTGACGGCACCGCTGTGCTAGGGCTTGGAGACATAGGCCCAGAAGCCGCCATGCCAGTCATGGAGGGAAAATGCGCCCTCTTCAAGGAATTTGGCTCTGTAGACGCCTTTCCTCTATGCATCAGAAGCAAGGACACAGATGAGATAGTAAATACGATAGCGCTTATATCCGGGAGCTTTGGAGGCATAAATCTTGAAGACATCTCTGCGCCCCGCTGCTTTGACATAGAAGCGAAGCTGAAATCCCGGCCCGATGTGGACATCCCGGTATTCCATGACGATCAGCATGGCACAGCTGTCGTTGTCTTGGCAGGGCTTATAACTCACATTCCAAAGTTCAAAAAAGGGGGGGGGCCTTATTTCAAGGCCCCCCTAATTCCAGATGCAATAATTATGATTCTGCAGTAAGAACTCCCCAAAAGTCATGAAATCACGACTTTGATGAAAGCTCGTATCGGCAGATACCGCTTGTGATTAAACCATTTGCGTTTCCTTGGTCGATAGCTTTTAAGTATGATATCAAATTTTAT
>JAISWZ010000551.1 GCA_031270945.1 Clostridiales bacterium
CGCACATGAAGATATGCTCGCCCCAGGAGATGAGCGCCTTGTTTAATCCGAGATTTGTATAGCGAAACGCCGCCCCGAAACAGGATTGTTTCGGGGCGGGGAAAATAAAAATAAAAAAATATAAAAATAAAAAAATAAAAAATAAAAAAAACCAAAACCAAAAGGGCTTGCGCTGCAAGCCCTTTTTTATGTCTCCGATTGCTGAGAGAAGTGAGAGAAGTTGATGTCGGGGACATGGGGAACTGTTGAAGCTTTCTCATCTGGGGGGTTGATGGCGGTTTCGCACCAAAGAGTTAGATCCATGGCAAGGATTTCATGTTAGCGGCATGGGGATACAGAGGCGGTTTCGCATTAAAGAGTTAGATCCATGGCAAGGATTTCATGCTGGGTCATGGGGATACAGTGGCGATTTCGCATCAAAGAGTTAGATCCATGGCAAGGATTTCATGCTTGGGCATGGCCAGTCATGGGTCGCAGTCCATGCAGTCTTCATCAAACCGAAAACAGCTCTTGCCGCTATCCACAATTTCAGATATACTGAGTTCATATTCCAATGTTCCGGAGTTTTTTAGCTCATTGAGCCATTTTTCTCGAAAGGGGTTGTGCTTGCATGATCAACAAAATCAAGATAACCAATTTTCTCTGCTTTAGCGCAATTAGCGCTGAAGTTGACATCAGGGATCTAAATGTGATTATCGGCAGGAACGGAAGCGGCAAGTCCAGTTTTATCAAAGCCATCGACTTGCTCAGGAGCGCTCCTTCTGCCTCAAGCTTTGCGAGCGATATCAAAGGCGGGCGAGCCAGCGATTGGCTGTACAAGGGATATCCAGGTTGCGAGCCAGCTACTATCGAATATACGTTGGCTAATGTTGACCAGGACTCAGCAGATCTTTTTCCAGAAGTCAAGTATACGCTGTCTTTTTCGTCAGAAAACGGCGAATTTGTGATCTTGAGCGAAAAGCTCGCAGGGCTCAGCTCACATGAAGATGCTGTTTTCTATGATTCAAACAACGGTTTCCCCCTTGCCAGGGTTGATGGCGAGCTGATTCAACTTAAAAGCGAGGCGTTTGACCCAACCCAGTCATTTTTCTCCCAGCTCAGGGATCCAACAAAATACGTCTTAATAACCAAACTTGCCAGGGCAATAGAAAGCATTAAAATCTACGGCACTTGGCATTTGGGCCCAAACCCTGTTTTGTCCCAAGCGCAAACAATCAACGCTTCTGAAAACGTCCTTCAAGCGGACTATCACAATATGCCTCAGCTTTTGAAGAGCTTTGAAAGTCTCGATGCCAAGAAGGCGATTATAGAGGATCTCCAGTTTTTCCGCAAAGAGCTTGAAGACTATACAGTTGTCGCAGATAATGGCGCAGATCAGGTTTGGATTAAAGAAAAAGGGCTGTGCCACCCTGTGACTCTTTTGTCAAACGGAATGTTTCGGTACTTGAGCTTTCTTTCAATTTTCCGCAACCCTACACTTCCGCCTCTCATTTGCATCGAGGATCCTGAGTTGGGGCTGCACCCCAGTCTGTTGCCTTTTATTGGCAATATAATGAAAAGCGTATCGAGTCAAAATTGCAAGATAATCGTGGCGACCCATTCGACCGAACTAGTCAACGCATATGCCGAAACACCCGAATATGTGCTGGTCGCTGAAAAAGATCTTGAGGGCGCTTGGATTTCAAGACTTGTCAAAGAAGAGCTTTCGCTTGGCGAGAATACCTTAGGCGAACTGTGCAATCGCGAGCAAACACGCGGACTTTGCAAGCCGTAATATTTTTTATGCGCTTAGAGCATATCCCGAAATTTTATGATGCGGGAAAAACCACGCGTGAAAGCTCGCATGCCTTTTCTATGCTCTTAAATTTATATCCGAGGTGCCGGAAAAGTCCGGGTGTTTGCTCGCAGAAGCCCGAGCAAACTAGTTGAAGCATTCGCCAGGATTTTGGCGATTTGCCCATGAACATTGGGCAAACGCTATCCGGCACCAATACGGAATTTTGGGATATGCACTTAGCCATCTCGCACCACCCTTGATTGGAGTTGAGATTATGAGGCTTTTCGGCGCGCTCAGGCAATACTGGCCACTATCGGCATTTTCTGTCGCCGGTTACTTGCTTGCTGCTATCATGTTCTTCTTGCTCATTGGAAAAGATCCCAAGGTTCCAGACCTGGAAGACATCGCATCCATCTCTGTCCAATTTCCAGAAAGCGTTGCAAACGGGAAAGCGGCCAAGACTGAATTTGAGTTCAGCGAGCCTGAAAACCTGAAGGCAATACGGGCCTTTCATAAGATGATTTTGTATAGCTTGGATGAGATAAAAGAGATAAATGAGATCGAGACAAGCAAGGCGCAGCCCGAGAATGTCGATAGCTTGTTCAAGCTTAAGATAAAGCTTTCATCAGGGAAATCATTGAGCGGGCAGTGGCTGCTTCCTGAAGCGTTTTTCCTTGAAAGCGGCCATATCGAGACACTCTTCAACTCTCAGGAGTTCAAGAGCGAAAACGCTTCGGCTGTCTTGGACAGTCCAAATATGGTTATTAAAGGTCTAGCTAGCAATCCAACTTTAACCTTGGTAACTCCTGAAGCTGAAAGCTTTGCTCTTGCTCTTAGCAAAGACCTGGAATCCCAATACCCGGATGACAGCAAAATCGCAATCGCGACCGTTATTGTTAACAACCGGAATCTCACAGTTTACTCTAATTACCTAAATTCTGTTCAGTGGCTAAACGAGCGAATACTGACTGATAAAATTTCAACCGAGCCTTTGCCAGATGAAGCCGCAACCGAGCCTTTGCCAGATGGCATCGCAGACGAGCCTTTTCCAGATGAAGCCGAAGACGAGCTTTTAAATGACCCTAGTCGCACCATCTTTGAGCTGACCATTGATGACATTTTCACGGAGGAAAACGAGATCATCATAGCCGAAGCCATGCCTGGTTGGGATCTAGATTCCCTCAGGAGAACATTTCAAACGCTTTTGCTCGATACCAGATACGCATACTCCATATCTGACAAGACGATCTATGTGCTTGACTATGGAAAAAGCGCCTTTATCTTGGTTTTTAGCCATGGCGATGGCGTCAAGAAGCTTATATATTTCGAACGTACAGGCAGATTCATGAGCTTTGAAGATTTGACAACTATGTCTATAACAGATGAGCGCGACATTTTCTTTTCGATAACCATCTATCACGGCACAGCAAGCTATCAGACCATGCGAAAGACCTACTATAGAATATTGGGATGCGACGTAACCAAAGTGTTTGAATTCTATCCCTACGCTAGTGACTCTAGCTATTTAAAGGGTTATTATTCCAGCGCTCTGCTTCATTTCTTTTACCCAGATTTCCTTTCCCCCAGCGGCAACACGGAGATTGGCGCAATTGAAAGGTTTGATTCCGACGGAATTGTAACCTTTGAGCCTCCAACATTCTATTTCTGGAATGGCGCAGAATTTGAGCTTGGGCAGTAATGCCAGAAAATAAGTGCATATCCCAAAATTATATCCGAGGAACCGGAAAAATCCGGATGTTTGCTCGCAGAAGCCCGAGCAAACTAGTTGAAGCATTCGCCAGGATTTTTCCGGTGCCATAAGAAAACTTTTGTTTAAATCCGAAATAAAAAAAGGCTTGCATAGCAAGCCTTTTTTTATTTCGCAAACAGAGGCGCCAAAACCGGGTTGTCCTCTGGAAACTTCAATGTGTAAAGCCTCTGTGGAACCCTCAAGTTGGATCCATGGTAATCGCTGCCACCCGTCATAAATAATCCATACTTTTCAGCTGCTATCATTAGCGTGAATATATTTTCAGTCACTGTGGACACATGCCAAATCTCTATCCCGCCTAGCCCGCTTTCAACCAGCTTAGGAATGAGATCCACAGTGTCATACCTGTAAGGATGCGCCAGCACAGGCAAGCCCCCAGCCTCCGTAACGATAGAGATCGCCTTTTCTGCAGGAAGGTAGTTGTCCGTGTACTTGGCAATCCCATTTTTGCCAAACATCTTTTCAAAAAGGCTGCCTCTCGTGCTGTCAACCCAGCCCATCTCCAGCAAGGTCTTCATGATATGCTGCTTATAGAGCGTTCCTCCGCAAGACGCGGCCTTCACATCCTCTTCTGATATGGGTATCCCCATGTCTTGCAACATGCCTATAGCCCTTCGCCCGGAAAAGTTCCTGGCATCCAGCACAGGCTTCAGCGCTTTCTCCACCCGGGCGCGATCCTTGATCCAATAGCCCAGGATATGCACCCTTCTTCCTGTCTCAGTGGAAATCGCTGAGATTTCCAGCCCAGGAACCACTTTCACCCCATGCTTCTTTCCAGCAGAAATCGCCTCGTCCACTCCGCTCATAGTGTCGTGATCGGTAAGGGATATGGCATCTATCCCCATTCGCTTTGCCATGCCCACAATAAGGCTGATGTTCGCTGATCCATCTGACCACGAGCTGTGCAAGTGCAAATCCGCCTTAACCATGCCATCATCTCCCTTTTTGAGTATAACACAGCTGAGCCAATGAGGAAAGCTTTAGTCTGCCATAGGTTTTAGAGCATACTTCAAAATTATATCCGAGGCTTTGCTCGCAGAAGCCCGAGCAAACTAGTTGAAGCATTCGCCACGGACTTTTCCAGTTTTTAAATATTTCAAAGCTTTTTAAACATTTTATGGATATGGACTTATTAAACATATAAAATCTGGTAACACTAATGACAAAGATAATTCTCCCTTGCCATTAGGCAGGGGGTTCTTGGCGCTTAACGCCGCATTAGCGAAGGCATAGCTAAAAGCTTTGCCATCGCTATCCTAAACGAAAGGGGCATTTTTTTATGGAAGAAAAAACAAGAGAAGAGCTTGCGCAATTCAAGTACAAGCTGCTAGAGCCTATCTTAACTGGCGAATTCAAGGGCTCAAACGAGGAGTATTACAGAATGCTGGCGTCAAAGCCGCTAACTATGCCTGACGGCAAGACCGCTTCATACAAGCCCATGACCTTCAAGTCATGGCACATGAACTACCGCAAAGATGGGCTGGCTGGCCTTTATCCGCCAAAGTCCAGAAGCGATCTTGGAAGCCCCAGAGCGCTAAATGACAAAGCCTTGGAAGCTGTGGTCAGGTTCAAGCATGACTTTCCGTACATCAACTCCACTGACATTTACAAGCGGCTCCTGGCAGAGGGGATCATAGCTCCTGGCGAAGCCGGGATCCTTGCCGTGATGCGATTCATGTGCATACACGGAATCAAGAAGAGAGGCGCGGATCCAGTAGACAGAAGAACCTTTGAAATGGCGCGGGGAAACGAGCTATGGGAAGCGCATGTGTCAGAAGGCCCAGTGATAGGAATTGACAAGACATTCCTTGTCTCAATCATGGATGACTACAGCAGGCTGGTGGTTGGCGCCAAGTTCTATTTCGACGACACCGAGCTAAACGCCCAGGAAACCCTAAAAAGCGCTGTCCTAAAATATGGCGTCCCTCAGATGTTCCACTCCAAGGCAGAATCCTTCAATGACAGGCAGCTCAAGCGCATTTGCGCGACCCTTGGCGCAACTGTGGCAGACAGCAAGCCCTATGACGCGGAAGAAGAAGGCAAGCTTGACCGCTTCTACCGCATCTTCAATGACCGCTGGCTAAAGCCTGAGGACTTCCAGGGCTACGCTGACATCGAATCCCTCAACCATGCGCTTGAGAGCCATGCAGAGATCTACAACAACCGCGAGCACAGCGAGACCAAGGCCGTTCCAAGAACCCGCTGGCTGGAGAACCTGGACGCTGTTGCCTTCTCTGACCCAAAGAGCGTGGATGAAGCCTTCTTGCACCGGGCTACAAGAAAGGTCTCAAACGTCGCTACAATCATTTTTGACGCCATGCCTTTCGAGGTGCCATTCTCTCTAAGAGGCAAAAAGGTGGAAGTCAGGTACAAGCCTGAAGCTGATCGCCGAGAGATATTGGTTTACAGCGAAGAGGGCGAGTTCCTCTGCGCCGCGCCTAACATTTTCCGCGAAAGCGATTACGCCTAAGAGCATAACCCAAAATTCCTGAATTTGCGCAGTGAAAGTCAAAGCGATGCTTCTAATTAATTTTGGGACATGCGCTAAATCAAGAGGGTTGGCCTGGCCAACCCTTTTTTTGATCCAAGCTTCTTCACCCTCCGGGAAGCGCGCGCATATTGTTGACAAGTCCAATATTTTGGCGTATACTTTCCTGTGAACGCATCAGGAACGTTGATTGTTTTATGATCCGGGAGCAAGGCTTCACATTGCTCGATTGCTTGAGCGTACCCGTCACATTGCCAGGAGGGTGAAACACATGGGAATTGAACAGCTCAGCCAAGCATGGCCAGATTGGAAAGTCGGAGAGAAGATCGGGGAAAGCACCTTCGCAACAGTATACAAAGCCTCTAAATCCGTAGGGCTGTCAACTGAGCACGCGGCTGTCAAAGTGATAAACAGGGCTGACGACAGCTGGCTGAAAGTTATCGAACCTCTGAAAGGCTGCCCTTTCATCTTGGTTCCTGATGATTATGCCATAGTCGGGGATGAGCTGTTTGTTCGCGAAGAGCTTCTCACCCCTTGGCCATTCTTTCGCAAATCCAAAGAAGAGCTGAAAAAGGTCTGCATAGACGTGCTAAGCGCTCTAGAGGAATGCGCAAAGCACAACATTGTGCACAAGGACGTGAAACCGGACAATATTTTCCGCACAGTTTACGGAACGTACAAGCTAGGCGACTTCAACGCCGCCGCTCTCTTAAGCGCTTCAGATCAAGCCATATACGGCTGCAAGCCCTACATAGCGCCAGAGGTGTACTTGGGCAATCCTCATGGGATTTCCTCTGACCTCTACTCGCTAGGCCTGGTTCTGTACTATGGGCTGCAAGGCTCTCCGCCAAGGGACAGAGAAGAGTTTTTTAAGGACAGGATGGCCGGAAAGCCATTGCCAATCGACTCAAGCGTCAGCAACGAAATGGCGCAAGTGCTGCGCAAGGCATGCGCATTCGCTCCAAGGGATCGCTACCATACCCCGACAGAATTCAAAGAGGCCCTGCAAGCCGCTCATTTGGAGGAAATAACAGTTTTCAAAACAAGCGAACCGGATACTGCCACCGAGCAAGGCAGGACGTTTGCATTTGACGATCCCCCAGAGCTTTATGACGCAATCCAAACCACGCAAAGCTTCCCGCTTAAGAATAAGCTGCTGATTATAGCGCGCGTGGCAACAGCCGTTTTAGGCGTATTGACTGCCGCCTATCTCATATGCAAGAAATTTAAAATTTTTAAGAAATAAAAAAAATAAAATAAAATAAAATAAAAAAAATATAAAAAATATAAAAAATAAAAAATTAAAAAAAATAAAAATAAAAAAAGGATTGGCAATATGCAACCCGACTCTTGGGGCGCTGCCAATCCTTTTTTGGTATTTTATTTTTTTGCCTTTATGACCGCCGCGCAAAATATCCAGTCATAAAACGCCCTGCTCTTCCAAAGCGGCAAGGATATCAGTATAGGCACACACAGCAGGTACCTGGAGAGCACTTTCAAAATGTTTCTTGCAAAGATTTCATGAAGCTTCAGCCGTCTGCCTTTCAGGCTGATGATTTTCGTCTTGATCACGAACCGCCCAATGGTGCAGGAAAACAGATGCTCGGATATGGTGAAATAAGATAGCTCCAAAGCGGCAAACACTGCCCACAATCTCCATATGCTCGAGGAGTTGCCGTATTCGCTTGGTTGCGCCATGACTTGGACAAAAACCTCTAATGGGAATACGATTAGCTTCAAAGCCACTAAAGACGAAGCTTGGTAACTAGCATTTCCCAAAACCGACATGAATCCGCCAACTGCGAACAGCAGGGCAAAAACAACGGCATAGTCTATCAATCCGCCAAGCATCCGCTTTGGCAACGAGCAATAGCCACCCAAAATCGGTCTCCCCTTTTTGCCAAAAAAGCTTGCGCAACTTGCGGCGCTCTTTGGGCAAGAGCTAATAATGCATATCCCAGGCGCTGAAAAATTCGGCGCATGTTCACGCTGTAATTTTTCAGCCATGCTCTTATTCCGGCGCGGCCTGACAGGCCAGCCTTGTTTCTGTCTCTAATGCGAATTTCGTCAGAATCAGGCGCTTTCTTTAAGCACATATGCGCTAGGATCTCATGGTGTCCTGAAAGACCAGGGAATGCGTCATCCAATCATAAAAGAACTTTTTCTTTAGCAGCAGCGAAGCTAGGGTTGGAGCGCAAAACAGAAATCTGGACAGCGCCTTCAGGAAGTTTCTTTCCAAAATTTGAAGAAGGCTTAGCTTGCCCCCGTTTTCGGGGGCAAGCCTTGCATTGGCCGCTTTGCGGCCAATGGTGCAGCCTTTGAAGAGCGCTTCGGAAATCGTGAAATACGAAATTTCCAGGCAAACGAACGCCGTCCACATTGTGAAGACGAAAACCGCGTCGCCATTTGCGCGCGCAAAAATAAGTTCCATAACCACAAAGGGCAAGGCGGGCGAGTTTACGCCAAAAAGCGCTGACACCGCGCCGCTGCCCGCAAACAGAAGGACAAAGACAACGGAGTAGTCTATTATTGCGCTTAGGATTCTGCTTGGAATCGAGCAAGACTCTCTCATGGCCATTTCCCCTTATGCCTGTTTTAAAAAACTGCCTTTGTCGCTTACCTCCCTTTGGGATTAAGCGCGTTAAAGAAGTTGACCATCCCATGGGCGCCAAACATGCCGCTTGAGCTTGTATTGGGCACCTCGTAAGACGAGCCGTAATGGAACGTTATCGGAATGCTGTAGACAATATCTCCATTGACGTGGTAGTCGATAACCTTCCCGGCGTTGCTGACAAGGAGTGCCCTGTCCCACGCGTCAGATATGAGCGTCATGCCTACAACCAATCCAAGCCCGTTGAATGTAGCCACTTTCTTGACAATCGACTTCTTCGTGTCAAAGGCTTTGGCGCCTGCGTTGTACGCCAGATGCCCTCCAAGGGAATGCCCTGTCACATAGAAGTTGCTGTTTGGATGCTTGTCCATGGAACGCTTGATCACGGTTTTGGCTGCGGCAGCCTGGGTGCTTAGCCCCAAGAGCCACGTCGTGCCGTCATTGACCCAGTCCAGGAATTGGGCGGATCCTCTGTAAGCCACGATTATGTTGTCGTCTTTCGCAAACTCAATGGCATCCAAGCTAAGCAATGTGGAAGTTGAGTCTATGACCGTCCAGCCATCAAGCTCCTGCCCTAAGCCTATGGCAACAGAGCTTCCCTTAACCAGGTCATTATACGACAATTCGGCGCAAATAGCCAAGTCTCTATCTGAAATGTCCCACTTCAGGGGATTCGCATCACTGCTGTCAGGATATCCGTCTCCATCTGAGTCTGGACTGCCTGGGCTTGACTCAAGGTATGCGTAAACTTTTCCTGTTCCTGGAGCTACCAGTATCGAAGCTTCCTCTCCGTCAAGAACCCCGTCGCCATCAGTGTCAGGATTGTCCTTGTCTGTTCCCAGAAGAACTCCGTTTCCGGTTCTAACCCTTTCCTCGTAATAGTCAAATATTCCGTCTTTATCTGAGTCTGTTGTCAGGGCTGTGGCTTCCTCTGATATCTCATCATAAATGCCTGTGAGCTCAGACGCTAGATCCGCGTGAAAATACCTGCCGTCTGTCCTTGCCGCCAGCTCTACCAATGACGTTTCGTCAATGTCTTTCCCTAGGCCCACTGCATATATTATTATTCCGTTTTCCACAGCCTCCGCAACCACAGAGTCGAGATCGGCTGCGCTTGAGTTGTCAATGCCGTCAGTCAGGACAATCATGACTCGTCTCGCGTTTGTTCGATCTAGGCTAACAAACGCCTCATTCGCTTTCTCTACCCCGTCATACAAGGCTGTCCTGCCTGGAGTGAAGTCGCTGTCTATGGCCTCGTTCAAGGCTTTTATGTCTGAAGTGAAATCCTGCGTCAGCTCTGCGTCACTTGAAAACTTGATAACTGCAGCCTGGTCGTTTTCCCTGAGCCTGCTAGCCGCGTCCTTTGCCACAACAAACCGCATGCCATCCAAGTCATTTTGGGGATACGGGTCATAGCTCATTGATCCTGACTCATCTATTACCAAAGCGATGTCAAGAGCTTCATAGACGCTTGGCTTCGCTATGGTCTCTTCCCACGCTGTTTTGAAGATGTGCCTGTCAAGCAGGACGTAAATCGAAAAATGCGACACTTGGGCCACAGCTTTCCCTTCGGTCACAGTTGTTATAAGCTCTTCCAGCTCTTGGGTCTCCTCGTTGAAGAGGTAGATGGTCGGATCAAACTCAGGGTCCCGAGAAGAGGCATCAAATTCAAATGATATCTCAGCTACCGAGAACGAGCCGTCAACCGTAAAGCTGTACGCCTTGCCCAGATACCCTGGCATCGAATCATTCAGCAATGTGTCGTCAGCCGGCAGGATAGAAAGCGTTTCCACCTGCGAGCCCACAAGCGTCATGGATACCCCGGGAGTAACTGTGTCGTTGAATATGTCAGTCTCATACTCCACTTCAAAGGATACTTGCTTTTTCAAAGGATCAGTGCCCAGCTCAACTTCCGTTCCGTCAAGCGCCTCATCCCCGTCAGTGTCTTCAAGGGTTGGATCCGTATGGTAAACTTCAATCTCTTCCTTGTCATCCAAGCCGTCAAAGTCGGTATCCTTTGCGCTTGGATCGGTGCCTCCCGTAATTTCCTCGGCGTTGGTCAACCCATCGCCGTCAGTGTCTTCCGCTCCGTCATACACTCCGTTATAGTCTGAGTCTTGCAAAAGAGGATCAAGACGCAGGGTTATCGCTTCTTCATAGTCAGGCAAGCCGTCGCCGTCTGTGTCTGGGTTGTATTCGTCAGTTCCGAAATAGCGCTCCAGGTAGTTCAAAAGGCCGTCGTTGTCGCTGTCGCGGTCATCAAGCTCCAAAGTGTCGATGTTTTCCTCAGAGAAATTATAGACATCAATGTGCTTGACAATCTCTGCGACCCCTGTTCCAGTCGCTGTGACACAAATTGAGTTCATGCCGAAGAACAGCCCAATTCCGCTGACGCTCCAGCTATCCTCGAGAACGATGTCTTTTTTTTGAATCTCGTTGCCTTTGTCGTCAGTCACTGTGATGAAAAGCTTTTCAAACTGGCTGCTTCCAACAAAGGTTCCAGACAAGCCCTCCAGCTTTTTCTTAATTGTGAACATGTTCATGCCAGCGTCAAATTCAAAAACCGACATGTCCATTGTCAATTCTGGCACAGGGCTCGGCGTGGGGCTTGCTTCAGGGCTCGGGCTTGCTTCAGGGCTCGGGCTTGCTCCTGGACTCGGGCTTACTCCAGGGCTCGGGCTCACTCCAGGAGTCGGGCTCACTCCAGGACTTACGCTAGGGCTAGGGCTTGCGCTAGGCGTTCTTGTTGGAGATGGCGTCCTTGTCGGAGATGGTGTCCTTGTTGACGTAGCTCCTGATCCAGATCCCGATCCAGATCCAGATCCAGATCCTGAGCCTGATCCTGCGCTTGGTGTCTTTGTTGGGGTAGTTGTCCTTGTCGGAGACAGCGTCCTTGTTGGCGATGGCGTCTTTGATGGCGTGCCGCTTGCTCCGCTGTTTCCATACGATGTTATTACCGTCTGTCCCGGCTGAATCATGCCGTTGTATTTCGTCTTGACCGCGCCAGCCTTGGCGTCCACTTTTACCGTAGTGGGAACAGTGTTGACCTCTACGCTGGACTTGGCGGCTTCCTCCACTGTTATATTGTTAATTGATCCGTCGCCGCTTGCAACGAATCCATTGCCGCTAACCGCGACAGCGCTCACTGTGCTTCCCAGCCCGGCGACTAGCGTCGCCCCAGTCCCTTTGACCTCGATGTTTGCAACTGTCGCGCCGTTAAGGGTCGCCTCGCCGCTTCCAAGGATTATGAGCTTGTCCACCTTGCCTGCGATATTGGCCTTGGTGCCGGAAGCCACTGTTACAGTTCCGAAGGTTCCATTTAAATGAAGCGGGGTTCCGCTTGGCTTGTTCACTACCGCCGCCGGAATGGCGGTCCCGCCTTTTACCGTTATGGATTTTGAGCCGCCGCCGTAAGCCAGCAGCTTGCCCTTTATAGTCACGTTGTCAAGAGTCGCCTCTCCCTCGCCTACTCCCTGCCCTATAATCAGGTCGCCTTGGACTGTCGTGTCCTTGACTGTAACTCCTGACTTTCTGACTATAAGTGTGCTGCCATAGGTTTGGCTGCTGACTGACGCGTCTATTATGTCACTTGTTGTGGTTTCCAGCACCTGCATGGCTTCAGCCCTGGTGTAGAACCCTTTGGGATCGAACAGGTTGTCGCCTTTTCCCACAACATATCCCAGTTTTTGAAAAGCGTTGATGTATGGCCTCAAGTCGGAAGACATCAGGCTGTCATCCGCGAAAGTTGTATTTCCCTCTACAGGATCAACGCCATACGCGATAGCTATGTACCTGACCGCCTCGCCTCGGCTGACAGTCAAGCTTGCGTCAAATGTCGCGGCTTGAGGAAACACCCCTGCCGCTATCGCTTTCTCAACGGCCTCATCGGCCCAGCTTGGTGTTACTGCGACTTCAACCCTTTCAGTGTATCCAAATGTCTTTGTCAGGATTACTGCAAGCTCTGCGAACGTCATTTCACGAGACGGCGCAAATGTCCGATCTCCGTTTCCTGACAAGACTTCATATCCAGCGCCTGACCATTTCGTTATGACGCCATGCGCCCAATGGCCTTCGGGCACGTCTGAGTAGCCGCTCTCCAAAGCGAACGCAAAAGGCGCAGCCACACATGCGGCAAAAATTAGGACAAGCATAAGGGCGAACTTTTTGTTTCTAAACTTGAATGTCATAGCTAAACCTCCTAGGAGCGCACCCCAAATTGGTTTGTTGTTAATCGATTTGGGGATATGCGATAATAAGTGCATATTCCAAAAATTCCGAAATGGCGCTGAAAAAGGCACAGCGATGCTTTAAGGCGCGACTTTTTCAAGCCATGGAATTAATTTTGGGATATGCTCTATTTCTCTTCAGCTATATTTAAGCCGAAGTTTGCTCACAAGCAAAGCAGATCGCTCTTGCTTGCGAGTATATGCCCGCGATATGCGGGCACCAAGCTTTGCTGGCCCCCTAGGAACATATCTCAAAATCATATCCGAGGTGCCAAAAAAATCCGGGTGTTTGCTTGCAGAACCCCGAGCAAACGCAATCCGGCACCATTATGGAATTTTGGCATATGCTCTAGGCCACGCTTGCATTTTGGAACTATAACAGCCTTAGTGCATATCCTAAAATTCCGGCGCCTCGGATATAATTTGGGGATATGCTCTTAGATCGGCTTGGGTGTCTTCTCCTCTTGATTAAGTTTAAAAATCGCGAATGCGCGCATTGCCTCCCAAGCCGGGACTGGTTGGGCTCCTTGCCTACATGGCGGGATTGCCAATTCAGCTGTTGAATGGATGACATATGTAAAGCTCTAATGATTTTCTATGCTAGTGCAGACGCGCGGCTATAGAGGCTGGGGGGATTCCTCTATAAAAGCAGCTGCGGTTTTGGCATATCTCTCGCCGTTTAACCTTTTGGCGCTTTTTCTTGCATTTGTCCGGCTATCTGCCAGGAGTTTCACCTAAAACCAGTCAAGTCGCAAGCGTCTTTCAAGGATTATAAAGATCATCCCAAGCTTATGTCTTGCTAGCTTGATAATTCACAGTTTTATTGTCGGTTATATGCAAATTTCGCAGCCAGTCAGAATAAATAGGCAAAACATTGGGCGCTTAAAGATTTTCATCTTGGATGGCTTTATGTGTTTGATATGCCTTCCGCATTCATTTTCACGCAAACTCTGACAGGGTTGCTCACGAGTGAAATCCCCTGTCAATTTATGGCTTTCTTGCGCCTCTGCGCATCATCCATTCAAAGCTTTTGCGACGCTCGAATTTCATCGAATCATCGCGCATCCCGTCGTTCCATCTATTATAATGACACTCATCTCTAGATTTGTCAATACTATTTTAGAACCGTTTTTCATTTTATGCAAAACATCCCGTGTTTTCAACACTCCCCTCAATATTTAAATGTTTGCAAGGCTTGAGCAGCGCTCCCCACAAATGCCAGAATTTCTTCCATAAATAAAAAGCCCCAGCCGAGGCTGGGGCTTTCTTTGACTGGCTTTCGCTGTTTAAAAAATTTCTAGGACAAGGGCCCGCTCGACTCCAGGCGCTTCATGTTGTCCAAGAACTGCTTCGCTGCCGCTTTAGTGAACACGCCCTTCTCCGCCAGCACGTCAATTTGGAGGTTGGCGCTTCCCTTGGGGCTGGTTTCAAGCATGTCTACCATCTCTAATACCGCGTTGTCTCGAAGGAAGTTGTCGCTTGAGATCCGCTTCAGCTCATACGGGGTAAAAAGCTTGATCTCGTCAGCTTTCCTTATAGCAAACTCATAGGCGAAGTCCCCATTGGCCTCAGTGTATCCCAAGACGCGAAGCAGGAACGCCGTAAACTCCTGGAACGTAACTTGCCTATCTGAAGCGAATAGGGTATGCTCGCTATTGATTCCAGCTGTTATGCCAGTGCTGTAGCCGAAAGCGGCATACCTGTCCCCCCATTCGGGCACGTCTATGAAGGTGTTCTCTCCTGTAAACGCTTGAGCCTCTTTCTCCAGCCCCATAAGCCTTATGACAAGAGCCAGGGACTCCAGCCTTGTAAGCTTTTTGTCCAGATCAAATATGGGCTTTCCGTCAGCGCCTGTGCCTGTCCCTGCAAACAATCCAAGCTTGTGAAGCGCTTCTGCGGGAGTGTCAGCCAGCGGCGTCGGAGACGGGGTTGTCACAGTCCCTGATGATGGCTGCGCAGAACCCGTTCCAGAATCTCCAGACGAAGACGGCGCTGTCGTAGGCGTCTTTGATGGGGTTGTCGTTGGGGTTCTTGTTGGTGTACCTGTAGCAGCGGTAGAAGGAGTTGCCGTTATAGAAGGAGTCGCTGTTACAGAAAGAGTCGTCGTTATAGACGGAGTTGCCGCAACAGAAGGAGTTGCCTCAAGAGATGGAGTAGGGCTCCCTATCGATTCAAAGCGCGCTGTCAGTTCCCTGTCGCCCTGAACGTTAAACTCGTAGACCATCCCGGCTTCTTCGATCTTCTCGCCATCTTCATACCAGCCTTCAAACAGTGCGCCTTCTGCCGCAAAAGCCGCAACCGTAGCCAGCTGTCCCAAGCACATGCTCTTGTTGCCTATAGCGGTGCCTAAAGTCTCATCACTTGTCTTTGACTTAATGTCAAACGTGATCTCGTCAATGTCTCCGTCATGGGTCGGCGTCAGCAACTGACCTGATGAGTCTGCCAAAGTGTAGCTGTAGCTCGTAGCTTCGTTTTCACGCTCATAGTCTTCGCTTTGGTACTCCGGAAGATAAGCGGTAAAGACTTCTCCATCGGAGAGCTCAATGTTGCTATACGTCACTGCCCTTAATGAGGTGGAGGCGGCAGCGTCTTCCTCTGTTGCCATGTATGTCATGTATCCGTCATCGGTCGCTGCTATCTTCACTTCATAGCTCTGATCAGGAGGAAGGAACGCTACTTTCTCGTCTCCCTTGACATAGGCCATCACGCCGCCTTCAATGTCCGTTGGCACGTTGTCGATGATCTGCAAGACAAGTTTTCCGTCGCTATCATAGGCTTCAACGTCAACCGGGCAGTAGATGTGGATTATGCGATGCTTGCCGTCGTGTCTATCGGACTCCTTAGACTTCTCATCCTCCGTACCTGGCTGCATGTAATAATCATCTTGGGTTTTTAGCCATGACAAGCAGATCTCAGGGTAGTGCGCCTCTTTTATGATATCAATGTTTCTAACTAAGTTGATCATCTCCTCAAACAATTCTGCCCTTATCGCCATTAAAAAAATATCTGCTATCGTCTTGCCGGCAGCTTCGATGTCTTCATCGCTAGGCGGGACAATTTCTGCATGACCCCAGCTTTCGACGTAGTAACTCACGATGTCAGAAGTAACCTCAGCGGCTCCAGCAACTAAAAACCTATTTATTAAATTAGTTATATTTTCAAAAAGCTTTTTAATGAATATGTCTTTCACATTATTAGGCATCACACTTGCGTTCAGTACCATCATAGCAAGCCGAAGATCTTTCTCATATTCCATCACGTACGTTCCCCTACTCAAAAACACTTTATTCGCAAATTCAGTCAAAACTTCGTCTGAAAAATCGGATTGAATAAAGGCATTTCGAGTAGATGCAACTGTTTCCGTTTTAAGTACAGTTATTTTATTTAAAACCAAAGGTTTTGTTCTAATCCACTCAAATTCATCCATTCTGTAATCTCTGTTCATTTCGCTATAGTACAAAAGCATCTCCGACTCCTTATTCAAGTAATCGGAATACCCAGTTATACTAGGTAAATACACATCTGTTCCATATCGATCAAAATTCCACTCTTTCATGGGCACTTTTGTAACCAAGTCATTTTGGTTTATGATGTTGAATATGTTTTTGTAGTTGTCATTTTTTACATCTTTGTTCACTGCACCCTGCGGCGTCTCGAACGTATATACATACGTGTCATTCGCACTAGTCTGCACATCTCCAATGTATACCTGGTTATCCAGAGAAGCACCAACAAGGTTCGCTACAGCCCCCGCTCTACTGTATCCGGTCACCCAGAGCTTCACGCTTCCTGTTATGCCAAAGTGCGTTACGTATTGCTCCAAGAATTGGACTACATTGTCTCTCGCATTTAAAAATCCCTTGTGATTCTCGCTTTTCCCTAACGTCACATTGCTTGCCCACTCTTTCTCATAGCCGCCGCCCCTTATTGCCAGCGCTATCAACGTATACATGCTCCCGTTATACTTTACGTCTTTGCTGCCAGCGATAACTCCTATTGAGTCTGTCCCTGGTTTTTCCGTAAACCACCTATCAACGGCTATGCCAGAAAAGCCTAGCTCCCTTAGCAGATTCTGTGCGTTGACGCTCTTTTTTGAATATTCGGCCTCGTCATTGCTTCCAAAGGCTGCTAGCCCCAAGCACAATGACATTGTGGCTAGATGTTCGTTATATGTGTATGATGGCTTGGAGAAGTAATCGTTAGAATAGTAATATGTGTCCCATAAATCCCGAATTTCGATAGGAGAAGCGTATTTAAATGAGCCTTTGGGTGCCTTTATTTGGTCTGCTATCTCCCCAAATGTAAATTCAAGATCGTTTGGATCATCGACTGCATAATAACCATAATTTTGACAATTTTGTAAGAATTCGCGCGTGTTATCGGCTATTTTGGCATACCCTAAAGTATATAGATGATAGCCCTTGAGCATTGCCTCTAGGGCAGCACTTTCTCCGCTTGATGCGTCGTTAGGATAACCGTCTGATAGGAAAATCACGTTGTATGTGACATTGGTCTTAGTCGTATCCCTCACTTTGTCCAATAGGTCTGTTGCTTTAATAAACGCGTCTGCGGCATTTGTACTTTTCATTGCAACGATTTTATCAATAATCGGATTTAGTGTCTTGACTTCCTCCTCTCCAACGAATTCGCTTAAAACAATTGCTGTATGATTGAACTCAACTAATGCCACATGGTTGTCGCCACTGGCATTAGTGATTTGTTCTACGAAAATCTTTGCTGTTTCCTTTACTTTACGCAAAGGTTCACCACTCATGCTAGATGAAGAGTCTAGCACCAAGACTGTATAACGCGTTGCTTCATCCGTGACTCTCGGTGTCAATTCCACCAACTCTCTTCCTCGACTCGCCTCTTCAGCTTCAATTTCAGCTTCAGTTTTCGCCATCGTAAATGGAAAGGGAGCAAATGTGCTGACAATTATTATAAAACAAAGCAAAAACCCTCCGATTCGTTTTTTCATAAGAACATCTCCTTTTTATTGATCGAGCGAAATGAATTGCACTTATCACTCAAGTGGTTAGATATTCACGTGCGAAAACACCGAATGAATATCCTGATGTTTTCGCTTGCGAGCAATCGGCGAAAAAAGTTCGCACTCTTGCACGTTTCACTTCGGGCATCAGTTTGATCTTCCTAGAGCGTCATACATTTCTTTTAAACAAGCTTTAAAATTAATTCGAATTTTCTCAGATTTTCATTTTCGGACAGCTCTCAGCAATTGATTTTGGCCCTTCACATCCTTTCTCGTGCCAAGCTCGCAAAACCCGTCTCTTCACCCTGTCGGATTATGACTAAAAATCGCCGTTCCTGTCGCATCTATTAATATAATGACACTAACCGCTGGAATTGTCAATACTATTTTTCACATTTCTTTGAATCAAATTTCGGGCGCACCGCTTGCTCGCTCGAAAACATTTATTGATAAGATTCTTTTATATCCTTTATTATCAGTCGTACCTCCAGTTATATATTCCAGTCATTTCGCTCGCTCGAATGAATTAAAGGTTTTTCTTTGAAGCGAGTTCGAACCTCGGCCAATAATTACCGGGGTTCGACTCAACTTCCTTATTCTGCTTGTCTGCTATTCTTTCAGCCTAAATCGGCCCTTTACTGCTTGGCTCGCATGAGACGAAACCCTTACGAGCCTTGTGATAATCGGCTTATATCCTCTAGGAACTGCTTTGCTTCCGCTTTAGAGAACACTCCCTTTTCCGCCAGCTCGTTTAACTGCATCTCTCCGCTTCCCTTTGGGCTGGTTTCAAGCGTGTCTACCATTTCCAGCACCGCGTTCCCGCGAAGGAAGTTGTCGCTTGAAATCTGCTTCAGCTCATATGGGGTAAAAAGCTTGATCTCGTCAGCTTTCCTTATAGCAAACTCATAGGCGAAGTCACCGTTGGCCTCAGTGTATCCCAAGACGCGAAGCAGGAACGCCGTGAACTCCTGGAATGTTACTTGCCTGTCTGAAGCGAATAGGGTATGCTCGCTATTGATTCCAGCTGTTATGCCAGTGCTGTAGCCGAAAGCGGCATACCTGTCTCCCCATTCAGGCACGTCTGTGAAGGTGTTCTCTCCTGTGAACGCTTGAGCCTCTTTCTCCAGCCCCATAAGCCTTATGACAAGAGCCAGTGACTCAAGCCTTGTGAGCTTTTTGTCTAGATCAAATATGGGCTTTCCGTCAGCGTCCTCGCCTGTCCCGGCAAGCAATCCAAGCTTATGAAGCGCTTCCTCGGGAGAATTCACAGAGGGCGCTGGCACCGGGGTTGGAGAATTCACGTTTCCGCCATATGACGGAACTGATGCTGACTGTGACGATCCTGATGATGAATCTGCCGAAGGTGTCGCTGAAGGCGCCTTTGACGGAGTCGCTGTCGCTATTGGCGACGGCGATGGAATCGCTGTTGGCGAGGAAGTCGTTGTCGGCAAAGGAGTCGCTGTCGGCAAAGGAGTCGCTGTCGCTGTCGGTGACGGCGATGGAGTCGCTGTCTCTGTCGGCGTAGGCGATGGAGTAGCGGTTTCTGTCGGTGTTGGCGTTGGAGTCTCTGTTGGGCTCGGGGTTGGCTCCACTTCCAACTTAAAATGCGCAGTCAAGTCTCTGTCGCCTTGGACGCTGAACTCGTAGATGGCTTCAGCTTCCTCTATCTTTTCTCCATCCTCATACCAGCCTTCAAACAAGCACTTTTCTGAAGCGAGCGCCACGACAGTAGCTGTCTGGCCCAGGTACATGTTCTCGGATCCTACCGTAGTGCCCAATGCTTCGTCATTCGACTGAGTTGTCACAGAATATGTGATGCTGGCAAGGTCTCCGTCAACAGTCACTGCCATCGGAATTCCAGAGGGATCATCCAAAGAGTAGCTGGTATCTGTCGGTTCATGCACCAGCTCATAGTCACCGCTTTGGTACTCTGGCAGGAGGGCTATGAAGACGTCTCCCTTGGAAATCTTGATATCGTTGAAAACCACTGCCCTAAGTGTTGCGCCTACCGAAATGTCTTCCTCTGTTACCATGTACGTCATGAACCCGTCATCAGTTGCAGTGATCTTTACTTCATAGCCCTGATCGGGAGGCATGTACGCCACTTTCTCGTCTCCGCTGACATAGGCCATTACTCCGCCATCTATGTCCTCAGGCACATTGTCAATGATCCGCAAGATCAGCTTTCCGTCACTGTCATAGGCTTCAACGTCTACTGGGCAGTTGATGCGGATTATGCGATGCTTGCCGTCGCTTCTCGCAAATTCCGTGTTGCCTGGCTCATAGTAGCTGTCTTGGCATTTTAGCCATGCCAAGCACAACTCTGGATAATGCGCCTCTTTTACGCAAGCGAGGTTTGAGAACAAAGTCACGAACTCGTCAAACATTTTAGCCTGGAAAACCCCGATTACGGAGTCTGCAAGCGTTGTGGCAATGGAATTCACGTCATAAGAGCTGGGAATAGGAAGCCCGGATTCAGCCCAGCTTTCGCCCAAGTATTCGGCAATGAGTGAAGCTGCGTCACCCAGCCCGCCAAACGGCTCCAGGTACGCCCACAAGATGTTGACGCATTTATCCTTAAGCTTTTGATAAAAGAGGTCTTGAACCTTTTGCGGGGTTACTCCCGCGTTAAGAACTTTGAAGATATACCTGGCGCTTGGCTCGTTGCTCTCGTGGTACAGGGCTCTCTTCAAATACAGCTCAGTTGCCGTTCTTCCTACCAGTTCCTTCGCAAAGGTGCCTTGAAGCTCTGCGTTAGCGGTTGACTGTATGGTCTCCTCGACAAACAGCGGCTTGCCCTTGGGAAGAATGTTGAACCAATTTACCCTGTATCTTAAGAACTGGTTCAACCCGTAATCCCTGTACGCTGACATGGCTGTGTAGTACTTAAGCATCTCCTGCTCATTTGTCAAGTACCTGGCGTATGAGACAACGGCTGGCAAAACCTTGTCTATCCCATAGCGGGTGAATCCCCATTCTTCCATGGCCACGTTGGGAACCAGGTCATTGTAGTTCAGGATGTTGAAGATGTTGTTGTACTTGCTTGACTTTGAATTAGGATCCACAGATCCCTTGGGGGCCTCAAAGGTGTAAACAAATGTGTCGTCCTTGGAAAGCGAAGCATCCTTTCCAATCTTGAACCCGTCATTGAGCGCAGCCCCAACCAGGTTTGCGGTGGCCCCAGCCCTGCTGAATCCAGTCAGCCAGAGCTTCACGTTTCCCTCGATTTTATAGTGCGACACATATTGCGTTATGAAGGAGAGCACATTGTCCCTGGCCTCGGAGAAGCCTTGGTGCTGGCCGCTTCTTCCCAGAGTGAAGTTGCTGGCCCATTCGCTCTCATAGCCTCCGCCTCTTATCGCAACAGCTATAAGGGTATAATCAGCGCCGTCATATTTCACTTTCTTGCTGCCTGCAATAACGCCAACAGAATCCAGCTCCGGCTTCTCAGTGAACCACCTGTCAACTGCAAGTCCCGAAAACCCCAGATCCTGCAGCAAGTTCTGGGCGTTGACGCTTTTGTTGGAGTAATCATCCACCCCCTCTGGATAAGCGTCCCTGCCCTCGTCATTGCTGCTCCAAGCCGAAACTTCAAAGCATAGAGACATTGTTGCTAGATGTATGTTATATTTGGATGACGGCTTTGAGAAGTAGTCATTTGAATAGTAATATGTGTCCGAAAAATCTCGCGCTTCCGGAGACGATTCTTGGCTGATAGGCGACGCATATGTAAATGAGCCTGTTTTATTGTTCATGTCGTCGGCTATCGACCCAAATGCAAACTCAAGATCGTTGGGATCCACGACCTCATAATATCCTGCGTTTTGGCAAGCGTTAAGGAACTGGCGCAGCGGCTCCTTATTCGGTATGGAATGGTAAAATCCCAAAGTGTAAACCAAGTATCCTTTGTCTATCGCTTTTTGAGCTTCCATCTGCCCTGCAACCGTGTCTTTTGGCAAACCGTCAGAGAGAAAAACCAGGTTGTAGACAGCTTTCTTTTCTGTAGGATCCGCTACGGAATCCAGAAGCTGCGTAGCCCTTTGAAATCCCTCTGCAGCATTTGTGCCCCCAGTCGCTCTATACCACGAAATGATAGATGCCAACGCTGAAGCTTTGTCTGGGCCTACGAAATTAGACGTCACCCAAGCTGAGCTGTTGAATTCCACTAAACCAATGTAGTTCTCTCCGCTGGCATCAAAGACTTGGTCTATAAACATCTTCGCGGTTTCCTTGACTTTCGCAAGAGGCGTCCCCAGCATGCTTTCCGATGTGTCTATAACCAAGACAGTGTATCGTTTGGAGACTTCTATGTCCGTTGGCGTCAACTCAACCAATTCATTTCCCGACGCCGCCATGGTTAGTGGCAGCGGCGCAAACACTCCGATAATGATAATCAGTGAAAGCAAAAATACGCCTACGCGTTTTTTCATTTGAGCATCTCCTTGTATTTAGCGCCGTAATTGTTGCTGGCATAACACGGAAATCATTTAAGGCCTACCCGCATATGCTTTTTAGAGCATATCCCAAAATTCCGAAATGGCACCGAAAAAATCCTAGCGAATGCTTCAACGCCGGATTTTTTCGGCGCCTCGGATATAATTTTGGGATATGCTCTTAATCTTTTGTGAGTTCAAGGCGACAAGCTCACCTCCTATTGTCGCAACTCTGTATAATTTGTGAGCTTTCTCTTCCGCGTTCCCTCGATTTCCCCCCTGGTATCGATTTGTCGCGGGCCTTTTTTTGTTTTCTGGATACAATGTTTCAAGCTAGCTTGGCAATTAATCTAAACTTATTGACAATCATTTCTTATCAAGAACTAAAGCTCATATTTTTCTTTCGTTTGAACCAGCATATCCTTTAATTATTTGACCTGCTGATGTCCATGTTTTGCAAACATTTTTATCTCCTTAATTCTCTGACCCAACAATCTCCTTTCTCGCTCTCTCCTTCCCCTTTTTGTCCATGCGCGATTGCCTGCCGTTTTCGCGCAAGCGCGTTTTGTGTCTAATACGAGCCCATCCTGACATATCAACTATTATAATGACACTAAGCGCTAGATTTGTCAATACCATTTTAGAGCGCTTTTCCATGGCCATATACTCGATAGTTAAAACGTCGAAGCTTTCGAGCACCCAGCTTGTCAT
>JAISWZ010000108.1 GCA_031270945.1 Clostridiales bacterium
CTGTCAAAACATGGAGACTATAAGCTTGGCGATTTCGGAATAGCAAGGCAGATCGAGCGAGCGCTAACCGCTGGCACGAGAGCGGGATCACCGAATTACATGGCGCCAGAAGTATACTCGGGAAAGCTGTACGGCGCTACTGTCGACTTGTACTCGCTTGGGCTTGTCATGCATCGGTTGCTAAACAACAAAAAATTGCCTTTTATCTCCGCCAGCTCAAAAAGCCTTAGCCAAACAGAGCGAGACGAGGCCTTAGGAAAGCGAATGACAGGAGTTCAGATCCCGGAACCGGCAAATGCGTCTCCTGGGCTTTCTAAAGTCATACTGAAAGCTTGTGAGTTTAATGCCAAGAACCGCTACAAGACAGCATCCGAGATGAGGGTTGCCTTGGAGACATACAAGAATCAAGCGGCTATTAAGCCGTTGAACATCAGAAAAAGACTGATTCATCTAATACAACCATACATCAGCAGCACCTCGGTTAGCAAAGGGGAAGTGTCAAGGCCGCCATTTTTTGTTTCAAATGCCGAAAACATCGGCAACAATTTCGAAGGCATGATCAGGGTTAGCGACCAATGGCTGACGAACAGCAATGGCGTAGCGAAGCTGACGCCCAATGATTCATTTGATCCGTCATACATTTTTCGCTTTGAGCTTAGGTTAGATGGCACTTATAGAGTGATAAGCAAGAAAGATGGAAAGTGCTTGGACGTAAATGGAGGAACATCAAACCAGGGCTGCAAAGTACAGTTTTACGCGAGCAATGACAGTGACGCGCAGCGGATAAGGTTTGAGAACTTTAAAGAAGGCTATGCCATAGGAGTTAAATGCTCGCCAAACAATGTAATCGACGCAGGTGGAGAGCAAGGCAATTTCGGAGATGGAACCCGCCTCTGGATGTGGGGCAGAAATGATAGCGGGCCTCAGTGGTTCCAGATTTTCAGAGATGAAACCAGGTCGTTTAATGGCAAGCAGATCGTAATTAAGTCTGTGGCGGCGAACAAGTATGTGACAGTATGGGATGACACAGCGAGATCAGCATTTGCATGCATGGGTGAATATAGTAAATCAAATGGATCGGGGTTATTAACCGTAAAGGTCGCTGATGACGGCTGGGCTGGACTGTTTTCAAGTTGCGCAGGGAAGTATTTGACGACGAACATAAATAAGAATGAGGCGCCGCTTGAAGCTGCCGCAACATCCATGCAGTCTTGGGAGGTTTATAAGTTTTACAAGAGCTGGGACGTCTACTATCTAAAATCGCAAGCAAATGGAAAGTGGGTATCGGCAGTTCTTAACCAAAGCAACGTTCCTCTTAAAGCGAGGAGCGACTATCCAGACTTTTGGGAGAAGTGCAAGATAGAAGAACCGGTCAAAGGCATAGCGGAAGGAACATATAGGATAATAAATGGCTCTGGCCGCTCACTTAGTGTTCTTACAGGCTCAAATACGGCCAATCTTACTGAAGAAGATGCAAATGACCAAGAATATGAAGTTGAGGTTCTCAAGGAATCGGATCAAGTTTATATTGAGCTCAATCATGTCCCTACACGAGGATATCGAGATGGAATCATAGAGGGTTCAGTTCTTTCAAATGAAGGCTTTGACACAAGCACCTTAGCGATAATAACAGTTATCGAAACTGATGAGGGCTTGTATTTCCCAAAGCCGTCAATGGATAACCCAATAACGAAAATTCGAAATAACCAATTCACTTCAAGATTTTACACAGATCAAGAAACTGATTTTCAAGTGCCATCTATACTGCTCTTTGTTGTAGATAAATCTTATACTCCAGATATGCAGATAAAGGCCGGACAGGATTGGGCTTTGTCTCAGGTAACGATTGATGCATTCAAAGCAGTTTCAATGGCGGCAATCAAAATCAATCGTTTTTAGAATGCTCAAAGTATATATCCCAAAACTCGGGATAAATTCCTTAAGCGCAGAGAAAAAGCTCCTTCGTTTGGACAAAAATTATTGTTAGAAAATGGACAGTAACTATTGTTAAAACCCCTCTTTTGAACAGTAATATTTGTGATTTTGGACAATATCTTTTGTTATCCTACAGCTCAACGAACAGATCGATTCATCTCATTCTAAAGGTCTTGTGATTTCAAGCATTAGCATTGATGAATCGACCTGCTTTGATTTTCGTTGCCTACATGAGCGTATCTTATAATTGTTTAACCAAGGTTGCCAAAGCCTTGGTTTTTCTTGTTATATATCAATGATTTGGCATATGAAAACAGCAAGAATAACTCCTAAGTTTTTTGGTCCCTGTCTTCTGCCAAATTTAACGACGTTTAACCCTGAGTTTATTCTTTTCGTTTTTTGCTGTAACCGTTCAACAAAATCAACATTAAGATTTTAATTTTTATCACTACGCTTAGTTTGGCATCTCATAGATTTCGTATTTCATTTCATTGTTTTGCTTCATCAATAGATTCGCTAAGGCTAAAAACTTAAAAAAAATAAGTAGCATTAAGTCTCCATCTGTGATATACTTATTTCTAAGTTCTTAGCGCATAGTAGCGCCTTCCCAGGCGGTTTAGACGGCTATATCCGTATTTGACATATATGTATATCTATTGATTATATGCCATATAATTTTATTTATGTCACTTTCTAAGAATACAGGAAAATAACTGCTCTCATTATAGTTCAAGAATACAAAACAAAGTAAGTCGTTACATGATTTTCCAATTAATTTGTCTATAAACGTTTGGAATTTTTGCAATCTTCATCATTGCATTTTGGGACAACCCATATCAATGACTTTCACTAAATACAACAACCTCCGACCATCAGAAAACTTAATATTACGGGCATTCCCGCAAGCTGACAACCATCTTATAACCAACACTTTCCTAGCATCTGAGAAATTGATTCGAATTCAAGCTTGCAAAACACGCAGTCTGGGCAATTCAGGAGCAAAAAAAGCCTCAAGCCAAGCCCAAAAAAGTAACGAGAGAAATCAGTGGCAATCTCCTACTTAGGACGGAGGTATAGAATGGACAACAATTCTTTGTTTGATCAAATAAGAAAGTATGCCTCGTTGTGTCAGAGTGACAGAGACGACAAAGATATCATTAAAGAAATTAAGGGGATATGGAAAGACATAGAAACGCAGATCGTTCCCGCTTTGGAAATCGAGGGTTCTATTGCTCATGCCATCGCCAAAAACTTTTCTTACAAAGTTCCGTCAATCCCACGAGTTACTGACTACTTTATGCGTAGTTGCAAGAAAAACCTTAAAAGGCAACTGGCCTCTATATCCTCGAAGCCAAACGGATATATCGCCAGCCTCATGGTCAACATCGTCGATAGCTCCATAAACACCTGCGTGTCTAACCTAAAGGCCTCCATCAAGCAGGACGCTATACTTTACCCTCTTATTGAAGAGTGGTACAATACTAAGAGCAAAGATACTTTTTCTGAAATATGCAACATTCTTGAAGCGCCTATAACGAAGAACGCGACTTGGGCCAATCCTGGAGTGAAGCTAGTTGGAGATGAGCTTGCGTCGGAAATTTACTTGATGCGAAGCTATGTCCAAGACGCTATTAATCTATTCTTCAAGCAAACCAAAAACCCGGCTCCGTCATCGTTTATATGCAACCATCTTTTAACGACATCAACAAGACTCCGCCGAAATATATTAGGAATACAGCATTATGAAGTGTATGGAGAATCGGAATATCTATTCATCACAGATACGTCCACTTCACCAGAGCAGCTCTATTTCCCGGATCCGACTCTTTGTAATATGATAAAGGAATGCTATAACATCAGCGGAGAGGACTTTGCAAAACTTATAATATCAACTGCGTTGTCCGTTAAGAAAGAGATTCCAAGCCAATCAGAATCCACTCTTCAGAAGCTTCTGGATTATAGATGCAACAAGAAGTTCCCCTTCGCCTTGCGCATATTTGCCTTATATATGAGAGACTATTGCAAGATGGGCATTCCGGAAATTCTGAAAACCCTAGTCGATCCGCCTTTCATGTTGGCACATATGACTGTGAAAGAGCTCTCTGACTATTTGAACAAGCTCAGAGAAAAGATAAGAGAAAAGCTTGAAAAGGGGAATAGCAATGAATAAACGCTTTTTAGATGAGCTTCAACAAGAGGAAGACGAATATAATGCAATGTATATGGATTATGAGCAGTTCGAAAGCAGTTTCGAAATGCCTGCCGCCACCGTTTGCGCGTTCTCAAGCAAAGTGGAAAAGCTGGCTTTAGGCGTCTGGGACCCACAAGCATACGCTCACTTGTCTGTATGCAAATACTGCAACGTTCAATATGCGATGTCCAAGCTGGAGGCACCTTCGATCACCAAGCAAGCATTCGTTGCCAAGTCAATAGCTTCCACTTTGAAAGATGCTATCTTCACGCTCCCAAACCCAATAAAAATCGGGTTTTCTTTCGGAGTGCCTTCTCTTGCGATGGGAAGCGAGTCCGATTCTTTGTCTCGCATTCCGCTACCAAAAGACAAAGGAAGCCTCTGCTTGAAGACTAACTCTGAAGACTTATGCCAAGCATGGCCAGAGCCAAGCTCTCTTTCATTTGAGTTGCTGACTTTGAAAGGCAATGCAGTTCTATCTCGCGTATTCTACAAGCCAAGTCTGCCAATCCCCTCGTTCAGCCTTTCTGGCGCAGAAAAGTTGCAAGTGAAATTTGACAGCTTTCAGTTAGAGATTGACCTTGCAAAATAGGAGGGGGTTCATGAATCCTTGGCGCGTAAATTTCACGCTGTCAAATGACAACAGGTTGGTCTACAGCATTAATTCAAACGATGTACAAGAGCATCAATTTCATGATTTCCCTGTTTTTCAAGCTTACTGCAAAGCCTGGAGCACAGACGTTAATGCCATAAATCAGTTTGCTACGAACATAGACGCCCAAGCGCTAGGCAACCTTTTCAAGAGCTCTCAGCCAAACCAAACCATAGAGATCGAAAGCGAGAACTGTCACTTCATACCATTTGAAGGCTTGACAGTTGACAATCAGTTTCTCTCCGAAAGAAATCCTGTTTCCAGAAAGGCTATCGGTTTCATTTGGGCTGGCAGAAACTTCAAGCTCAAGTCTGTCCCTGCCCCTATCCTAATAATAAAGGTATTTGCGCTGGAAAATCACCAGTACTACGAGAATCAGATCATTTCTACTTTAAGGCATTTTCCAAACGTTTATTTCGAGTCGCACACTGCAACAAGCTTAGATGAGCTCATAGGGCATCTGATCAATACCCAAAGAGCTATCATCCATATTATCGGCCATATAGTTGATGATTCATTTACCGACGGCGAAAACGTCATTAGGCTGGGCGAGTTCAAAACAAGGCTGATGGAAAACGACAATGTCTTTTCCAACCTAATCTTCCTCACTTGCTGCGGCAAGTTGGACTTTGAGAAAATGGACGAAGAGAAACTGTTCTCGCCCTTTTTCAATCAGACTCATGTCAATGCTGTCGTTGGCATGACGCGAACCATCCACGCAAAGTTTAACCAAGGTTACTTGGATGAATTCTATCACAGCATTTTGACCGGAAAGACGTTTTCAGAGGCTGTCATGCTCACAGTTAGGAAGAACAAGAACCTGCCTGATTTAATAGAAGAGCACCCTTTGCCAATCGCGTACTTTGGCCCATCAAACTGCAGGTTTATAGTTCCAAACCGAAAGCTGATGTTATCAGCTATAGGCTTAGGACTAATGCTTCTGGTTCTTGTTTTTGTCTTTCTATCAAGACAGCCGTCTTTCAAGAAGCTTTATATTAGGGATCTGTCTTTAAGCGGCAGGATCTTGAACTTGCCAAAACCCCCTACATCCATGCGCCATGTTTTAGTTGCCGCTGTTAGTCTCTCTACGGGTAAAGTTGTTTGGCCAGAAGAAAGGTACTTTGAAATTGAAGACAACTCATTTTCCATCCAGCTATTCAATAATTACGAAGAGCGCTCTCAAGCCACAACATGCTTTCTCTTAATCGTAGACATAAGCTCATCTGATGAGCTTTTCCTTAATAGCGCAACGATTGGTGAATTCAGGGATTGGGTTAATGCTAATGACATATATTCATATGAGCGAAAACTGAATTAAAGCCCGCCTGAATCCAGGCGGCTTTCTTTTATGACGAGGTGACAAATCTGGATACCAACAAATTGGTCTGGCATGACGAGTTTGATGAAAGCCATATAAACCCCTCCAATTGGACTTTCCAAGAAGGGACAGGCACGGAGTATGGGCTTGTCCGCTGGGGCAACAGCGAAGAGCAATTCTATAGGAGAGAAAACGCAAGCATCAGGGATGGATGTTTGGTCATAAAGGCCAAGCGCGAGGACTTCGGAGGCATGCGCTACACCTCCGCTCGCCTAAATTCAATTCAGTCCTTCAAGTACGGAAAAATAGCCGCAAGCATCAAGCTTCCGGCCGGAGATGGGTTTTGGCCAGCCTTCTGGCTTATGCCTAAAGAAAGCAAGTATGGGGCTTGGGCAGCAAGCGGAGAAATCGACATAATGGAGAATCGAGGACGCCTTCCTGGAGAGACAAGCGGTGCCGCCCATTACGGAGGCACCTACCCTGCGAACACTTTTCAGGTAGGAAAATACGCCTTCCCTTCAGGCATTGACATTACAAGCTTCCATGAATACTCCGTTCTATGGTGCCCAGATTCAATATGCTGGATGGTAGACGGAAATCAATTCTTCCAGATGAATGATTGGGGAACTAGCTCTGAAGCCGGATATCTGGGCAAGCCTACCCCCTTCGATCAAGAGTTCTATGTGCTCCTCAATCTAGCAGTTGGCGGACATTTTGACGAGTTTAGGATACCGAAGGAAACATTCACTGAAGCCGAGATGCTAGTAGATTATGTAAGGGTTTACGCTCTGTAGGAAGGGAATCCCCTACTTTGGCATAATCACAACTTTGATCTCATGCCTTAAATTTATATCGCATTATCAAATTTAAATATCCATAAATTGTCCATAATGATATCCCTGTTAGCCCCCGATATAATTATTGCCATGCGCAAGCCAGTCTAGTTCGCCAAATCGGAGGGGATATCACGAGCAAAGGATCGTTGTTTCTCATTTTTGGAATCATTGTATCCGCCGCTTTTCCGTCGAAAGCTTTGGCAAATAACCTGAATCTGTATGTAGACGGAGAAAAGGTTGAAGCTGATGCTAGCCCCATTATCGTGGATGGCAGAACGATGGTTCCTGTAAGCTTCATGACGGAGCATCTCGGATGCACTGTCAGCTGGGACACTAAGAACAAGCAAATTTTGTTCGAGAAAGACGGCAAAGATGTTCTCCTTACTCTCGATACCGGGACAGCTCTGATTGATGGATCAGAGGTTTTTCTGGATACTCCCGCTACAATCGAGAACTATCGCGTAATGGCGCCTTTGAGATTCATAGCAGAGACTTTTGGAGCAAACATCATATTCAAAAACGGTGAGATACACGTCTACAACAGAGTTATCTTGCCAGCGACACAGCCTCCGTTAGGCGCAATTGTAAACATGTCATAAAAAGAAGCCTTGGGTAGCTCCCAAGGCTTCTTTTTAGTGCATATCTCAAAATTATATCCGAGGTGCCAGAAAAGTCCGGCGTTGAAGCATTCGCCAGGACTTTTCCGGCACCATTTCGGATTTTTGGGATATGCACTTAGTGCATATCAAATCGCGGAAATCATGCGAAGTCTTCAACAGATTTGTCTCAGGCTTCTACGAGCAAACTTCGGATTTTCAAAACCCAAAAATCAATTTTGATCCTGGATCTCTCTGGGCAAAACGCTGTTTTTTATCAATACGCTTCCGCTTATGACCTTCATGCTTGAAACGTATCCATTCACGTTTATCTTTCTCAATATCCGCTCGATACAAGCCCTTGACATCCCAGCCATGTCCACAGAGTATGTAGTTATCTCAGGTTTCATCTTTATGTTAGGAGCGTAGTTGTCAAAGCCAACTATGGAGACGTCTTCAGGGACGCGAATCCCCTTGGCTAGGAGCACATCCATCATTTCATAAGCGGTCATGTCGCAATTGCAAACGAACGCAGTAGGAAGCCTCTCAGGAAGGTCAACTTTGATCGTTCCGTAAGCGTTCCTGTCTTCAATCACCATTTCGTCAGTCACTTTAATGCCTCTCTCGGACAGAGCCCTGCTGAATCCGAAAAACCTGTCTGTTATGCTGGATGTAGCTCCAACAGAGCCTACAAAGCATATATCCGTATGCCCCATTCTTATCAAGTAGTCAGTAATCGCATACATCCCATAATACCCGTCAGAGATTACGCAGTCTTTTCCAGAAGCGTCATACGAGTCCAATGTCATCAAGGGCAGCTTAACGTTTTCCTTGAGAAAGCTCTGGTACTGAGCTTCGAGTTGCCCCAGGACTATCAAGCCGTCTATCTTCTCATCCATAAGCATGTGTGGCAACGCTGGGATCTCTTCATCTTCCGTTTGAAGCACTTCGAGAATGGCATAATAGTTGTTGGGCAGAAGATCCGCAGCTACCATCTCGTAAAGTGACCAGTAAAAAGAGTTGCCTCGTTCCAAAAATCTCTTTGGAATCAGAACTCCTATGTTCCCTGTTCCATTTACGAATTTAGCCTTTGATATCCTTGACGGATGCGGGCTATCGTACCCCATTTCCTTTGCCACCTCCTTGATTCTAACTCTCATTTCTTCGCTGACGCCCTCTTTGTTTGACAGCGCCTTTGAAACTGAGACGATAGAAACTCCTACGCACTTAGCAATGTCCAACATGCGAACCGCTTTAGCCATCGAAGAAATCTCCCTTACTTTATGATAAATTTAATGGAATATCTAACCATGGATCTAATATGGTCTTTCTTATTTGGGCAATCGTCCTATATGACTATTTAAAGTATGTTTTGTTACGCAATACATTGGTTCAATACAGCGCTTGTTAATTAGGAGACGTTTAAATCGACCCGCTACTTTCCAAGCGTAAATGCCAAAACTTATAAGGCGTACGATAGCGATTTGGCGATGGTCAGGATAAAT
>JAISWZ010000090.1 GCA_031270945.1 Clostridiales bacterium
AGCCAAATCTCAGTTTTTCTGCTTCATGCTTTTACTTGCATTGCCGTTTGGCCTTCCGCCTCAACCGAGGCTTAAGGATATGGCACCTTGCCAGGAGGGGGTGTTCCTTGAAAACGAAGTTTACAGCTTTCGCATTTTCTGCAATCATCTTTCTTTTCTTGATAGCTGGGCATGCGTTTGCTATGACTCAGTCTAAAGGAACAAAGAATCCTGCCACCCTCTTGGCGGGGAAAGCCAGAACCAATATCAGGATACTTGGGTTCTGATCACCTATCGCAAAGCCTTTGTGACTCTGGGTTTTACCTGTTTCATTGTAGACTGGTTTCGGCGCTGTTACGCTGGAAGTCCAGTTGCCTAGGAGTTCGCAAAAGGCTTAGGATGGAGCTCGTCTTTGCTCCACGTCACTATAAGGTCGATGGCCTTGATCAAAACACCAGAGAGATCCAGTGGGAAAGGTTGCTGTACAGTGCCGAAAACCCAGTCCAGCTGAACCTGGAATGATATATTTACGGCTTCCAGGACAATAGCTTCTGCTGGTGCCAAGCGGCGCTGAATGATGTGAAAGCTGGCTTGGGAGTACTATCAACTACGTGGTGGACTGTACCACGGATTATACCTTAGAAAGCTTCGAAAAAACTGTATATCCGCTTATAGAAGCTTCAAAACAGGAGCCTGGAAATCGGGCTATAAGGGCGTAAGTGGTCGCAATAACGTAAAGGTCGGAGCATCTGCTCCGACTTTTTTAATAAGTCTTCCGAGAAGAGGTTGCCTATTCTAGCGAATTCCGTTGCAGATTCTGTTTAACACCTCTGGCCATTCCAAAAACCACTAAAGCTTGGAGTCAGCACTGTGTTGGTCAACCAATTTGAAAAATTTGAGAGAAGGCCACGTGACATATACATTAAAGCTTTATCAAATCTTTTTGATGTTCGTGAGGATTGGATTCTTTACGGCAAAGGCGAGATGAAGCAAAATGATGAAGAACGTGATGAAATTAGCGCTATTGCGGCGGAAATCACGAGCATATTGAGAAACTCATCAGTATAGTATAGCCGAGCGCTTCTCGCCTTCCTTAATACTCAAAAGTCGTAGCAATTAGAAATGTCTGCCAACTTATATTGGCTTGGAAATTATCATGTTAAAGCATCGCAGGACTGTCTGACCCTGTGCTGATATATTTGTACATATGCTAATAGTTGGATATTTTGCCTTCCAGCGCGTTTCGGAATTGCTATGTGAGGGCGCTGAGGCGCTCGGTTGAATAGGCGCTGAACCGATTTTTGAAAAAAATATGATAGGGCTGAAACTCATTAGAACATCGCGGTTGTGATGTCGTATCGTTAAGATAGAACGATATAACAGTTAAATCGACATTATCAGATAAGCATGATTAATGTTTGATTGAACAACAAGGAGAAACGATGTTTATATTTGCAAACATGACCACAAAATTAGATAATAGGCACAAGTCGACAAGAGAATACTAATTACCAAGAATATCTTGTTGGCTAACTCTGTTACTCTAAATAGTTCTGAACTTGACGCCTGATGGTCAGTTGAGGCTCACAATTAAAAACTTCAGCGCTGCTACAAAAAAATTCTCTTTACATCTTGTTCTCTTTGGTTTATAATATTTATAAGCTCAATCAAATGAGTCAATCGCAAGAACAAGATTGGGTTCTCGTATACGGTCGATATAAAGCCTTGATTTACGGCTTGAATTAGTGCATGTTTCATATACTGGCATTGTGGAGCATGGCTCGGCCCGTTATGCTTTTGCGGGAGGCGGGATGGATACATAAAACCACATTTTAGCCGGTATAATTCTGTTATAGGGCTCGGGAAAAGAAAATGCGGATGGAACCGTCCTGGAACTTTTCCTGAGCCCCACGCTTAAATGAGATAGACCAAAGGCTCTCAGTTGCAGCATTGTATAAACGCTTTGGTTTTCTCGATGAATAACGCTTTGACTCCTATACTGGTAATCAGAAGCGTGAGGATTTATGATGCTACCCTCCTTGCTCCAGGTTGGGCGGATAAATAAACTTCACCTCTGAGTCAGTATAATTCCGTACATAGGGCTTGGGAAAAGAGTAGCGGGCGCTCCCCCGTGTCTTTTTCTGAGCCCTATGATTAATTAGAGGATATATTTTTTTGACGTAGTTTTTACAAAACCGAGGCGCTGGGGTTTTGCGCATAAGGTAAATCCATTCACCTGATGAGCGGGCTTTTACAAATGCCAAATGCTACTATAAGGTAATGGCTGATGTCTGCCGTTTATACTTCCTCAATCAAAAAAAGACAAAGTCTCAGCATCATTGAAATCTTAGAGCATATCCCAAAATTCCGAAATGGCACCGAAAAAATCCTGGCGAATGCTTCAACGCCGGATTTTTTCGGCGCCTCGGATATAATTTTGGGATATGCTCTTAATAAAAAAAGAGGTGCGCCATGGACACTGCTCCGGCTCCGATTAAAATAGTTCACTGCGCCGATTTTCACTTAGGCGCCTCTTTTTCAAGTCTAGGAGTGTTGCGCCAGCAACTGCGAAACGAAGATATGCAACGCGCTTTTTCAAGGGTTATCCAAATCTGCAGGAAAGAAAAACCTGTCTTTCTGCTGGTGGCTGGAGATTTTTTTGACAGCCCATTTCCTCCTGAAAGCTTTCTGTCTTTGGCTAGGGACAGCTTCGAATCGCTCATTGAGACTAACGTAATGATAAGCCCAGGCAACCATGATCCTGCGACAGTAGGGTCTTGTTGGCTTGCCGACGGCTATTGGCCAGAGAACGTATATATATTCAAAGGGCAACTCGAAAAGCTGACTTACCCTGGACTTAAGACGCATGTCTGGGGGGCGGGGTTTGCTGAAAGCTACCAGGATAGCCCTTTGCTTGGAACAAGCGCTTCAAACGAAGATGATTTCATAAACCTATGCGTTATGCATGGTGACTTGACTACAGGGGCGTCAACCTACAATCCGATATCAGAAGATATGATAAGCAAAAGCAACATGGACTATATGGCCTTGGGTCATATACATAGAAGAACAAAAATATTAAGAGCAGGGAGAACGTTTTACTCCTATCCAGGAAGTCCAGAGGGGCTGGGCTTTGATGAACAATCTCAAAGAGGCGTCTATGTAGGAGAAGTAGGAAAAGGCATATGCAACCTTCAGTTCTACCCAGTGAACCAGAGAGAATACTGTTTGCTGGAGCTAGACGTGACTGGACTTTCTCAGTCTGAGATAGTGAGTGCTATAAGGACAAAGATATCAGGATATGCTAGGTTAGAAGAAAACTTATATTCTATAGAGCTGGTCGGAGACATAGACGAGGATAGGATTTTAAGTCCGGAATCTATAGCTTCCTTCTTTACTGATGTGTTTTATATCAAGGTCAAAGACAGAACAAGGATCGTAAGCAAAGCTTCTTCAGAACAGTCATTGAAGGCTGTGTTTGTCAGGAAGATGCAAGAGAGAATAGCAAAGTCCCCTGACGATGAAACTTTGAGGTTGGCGCTTAAGTTGGGGCTGAGCGCTCTTAAAGGAAAGGCCGGCATAAAAGCATGAAGATAAATAAGATAGAAATAGGGGCATTCGGAAAGCTGGCCGACTTTTCCATGGACTTTCAAAGCGGCCTTCAAGTGGTCTATGGCGGCAATGAGTACGGAAAGACCACGTTGATGGAATTCATTAAGCTTATGTTTTACGGCAAGCAGGAAACGTCTAAGATGAAAAACCCCAGGAAGAGATACGCTCCCTGGAGCGGAAGCCCGATCTCAGGTGCGTTAGAGATTCAGCTAGATAAAACAACATACCGCATCCAATCGTCATTTGGAGATGTCCCATCAAAGGACAGGCACTCTCTCATCAACCTATCTACAGGGGTAGATGAGTATTCTTCTGGCGAAGAAATGGGCTATAAATTCTTTGGAATGGATCTTGCTGGGTTTGAGCAGATATGTTTCATAGGAGGAGTAGGACGCATAAGCGCTCCAGCCAACTATGAGCTGCCTTTTATTTCAGATGAGGCTAGCTCTCTCAATAACCTGATGAAAAGCGGGGATGAATCAATATCTCAGCAGGATACAATCAACCGCTTGATGTCTGCCAAAGAAGAGCTTATATCAAAGAGCGGAAAGAAAGGCTTGCTTGTTGAAGCCCGGATTTCTTTAACAAGGCTTGAAGACGAAAAAGCCCAGCTAGAGGATCTTTCAAGGAAACAAAAGCATCTTTTATCTGAATTCAACAAGACCAAGCAACTGCTTCAGATGCAGAAAGAGCTCAGAATCCAGGTTGAAATCTTGGACGAGCTTGAAAAGGCTGAGAAGCTCCGAGAACTAGCCAATATGAGGATCGATGTCGCAAGGAGAGCTAAGCAACTAGTAAAGCCCAATATAGCTCTTGAGCGCCTCCCATTTTTTCTTGAAAAGTTTGAGCAAGCGGCAAACAACTATATCGCAGCAGAAGAAGCGTCAGCTGAACTGCCTGGAGATGAGGACGAGTTACCCGAAATAACTGAAGAAGACATGGCAAAAATGGAAGCGATGCATAATTCTATTGGAGCTTTAACGCTTATAGAGGAACATCTTGACACTTCCGTATTGCCTATTGCAATTGAATGCAAAACAAGATATGATAAGTACATTGAAAACAAGGCCAATCT
>JAISWZ010000294.1 GCA_031270945.1 Clostridiales bacterium
GGCAAAGGCAATAAAAAGCCCTTCGCCTGCGGCGAAGGGCAATGGTTTTGGGTTTTGGGTTTTTTTTTGCTTTTTGTTTTCTCTTTCAGGATTTGCTTGCTCCAAACGCTCCAAGCTAAAGATTCTTGATCACAACGTTCTGCTTGCCCGATTCCATCATCTTTTCTATTACGTTAAAGACTCTCAGCATCTGCATGTGCGTGACTATCTGCTTTTCCTCGCCCGAGATGGCGGCGATGAAGTTCCTGTAGTATTCGCTGGCGTCAGACGTGGGCTTGGGCCAAACCTTTTCGGTCATGGTGGACGGATCCCTTGGCGCCATGGTCTTGGTTACTCCTGCCGCAGTCACCACCGGCTTCGCTTCCGCTACCTTGCCCTTGGGGATCAGCGCCCTGGCGTCGGAGCCAAAGCCTTCTATTACAGCCGTGCCTTCGGTTCCCTGGATGTACCAGCGCGGCAGCCCAATATAGTTGATGGTGCTTACCTCCAAGCGGAAGCGAATGTTGCCTTCAAACTGGAAGTCGGCGCTGAAGCCGTCATCGACCTCTTCGCCCAGGACATACGAAAGCCTGGTGTAAAGGGACTCGATCTTGCGGCCTTTCATCATGCAGAGCATCTGGTCTATGATGTGAACGCCCCAGTCGAATACCATGCCGCCGCCTTGCGCGGCCACTTTTCTCCAGTCTCCAGGTATGCCCCTGCATCCGTGAACCCTGGACTCAATCGAAAGAATGGTTCCAAGTGAAGTGCCAGCGCACAGCTCGCTTGCCAAAAGGTAATCTTCATCCCAGCGCCTGTTCTGGTGCGTTGAAAAGATAACCCCGTTCTTGTTCGCGCAATCCAGCATATCCTTCAGTTCCACGCTTGACAGCGCCACAGGCTTTTCGCATATGACGTGCTTGCCGTGGTTCATAGCATCTATGGATATGGGCTTGTGCGAGTCATTTGGCGTTGCGACCAGCACGATCAAGGCTTCATCATCTGACAGAAGCTCCTCTTGTGACGCGTACGCCCGCAAGCCCAAGCTCTCAGCAAACTTTGCTCTCGCTGGATCTATGTCAAATATGCCGGTTATCTTGACTTCGTCCAGCAGTTTAAGCCTATCGGAGTGATAGGCTCCCATGCCCCCAAAACCTATGAGAGCTATTCCCTTTCTCGATTTCACAAATAATCCCCCTACATGTCATTAGAGGCATATCCCGACTTTTGCTGGCGAGCCAAACGCGGCATGCTTGGCAGGCGCGGATAGCGGCCCAATATTTAAGGGCAAACGCCAAAGTCTTGCGAAGGCTTTTTTTAGAAGCCTTGTTGGCTTTTCCAAGCTCGAGATATGCCCGGCGCGCATTGAAATCAAAACGCGCCAACCAGCCTAACCAGGCCTGGCAAAAGAGAAGCGCCAATAGATCGCAAGTCTTCCCCAGGATGATTATACATCACGTATGTCGGCTTGAAAACGAAATATATAATGGGATTATCTGTTATATGCTCCAGGCGTCACAAGATACACCAGGCATCATAAGATGCTCCAGGCATCATAAGATGCGCCAGGACTCCGCAGTTGCTTCAGAAGGCAAAGCTAAAGGCGAACCCGAACGGCATGAGAGCGTAATGCGGCCCTCTGTGGTGATTGTCATGCGGATCGTCGTGCCACCCGTGGTGATTGCCATGGGGATCGTCGTGCGGCCCGTGATGGCTGTCGTGAGGATCTCCGTGAGGCCCGCCATGGGGATCGCAGTGAGGCCCCTCGTGATGGTTGCCATGCGGATCGTGCGGGCCGTGATGCGGGCCGTGGTGCTGCCCATGGAACTTTCTGTGCGGCCCGCCATGGGGGCCTCCGTGAGGATCGCCATGGGGATCGCAGTGAGGATCTCCGTGCGGCCCACCGTGAGGATCGCAGTGAGGCCCGTCGTGATAGTTGCCATGCGGGTCGTTGTGCGGCCCGTGAGGATCGTCGTGATGGCCTCCGTGATGCCCTCCGTGGGGCCCGCCGTGCGGCCCTTCGAATGGGCCGCCATGCCCGTAGGCGAAGTCGCGCCCATAGAAAGACATGAACTCTTTCATGTGCTCCCGGCGCTCGCCATAGTCCTCTTTCGGGAATCGCTCTTCATACCGCGTGATTACGCGGCCCAGGCAATCGCTGAACATTTCAAGCTCGATGTCATTCAAGCAGTTCAGGATTTCCTCCTCGTCCGCCGCATCGCTGTCACCGTCAGCGAAAGTCGCGTTTTGGCCAGCTTCAGTGAGCCTGACCATGAGAACCCTTTTGTCTTCCTCTGACGGCTCGCGGGTGATGTACCCGCTTTTCTCAAGCTTGGCCAGCAGCTCAGCCAACGACTGCTTGCTCATCCCCAAAAGGAAAGTGAGCTCTTTCTGGCTGATTACAGGCTTCATTTTGAGAATCGACAGAACGCGCCCCTGCCCTCTATGCGGATTGTGCATCCGCCCGTTGGACAAGAAGCCGTGAAACGACGCTCTGTGCATCAGCTGCTGGAGCTGCTGCAGCTGTTCTGTGATAGTTGTCTTGATTCCGCTCATTGTGTCCCTCCTTGATGCATTAGTCAGGTGCCTGACGATATTATTATACTAGGCCGATTTTGATTTGTCAACTACCTGACTAAATAAAAGTTTACAAAGATTTGGCTGTCATGAGCGGTTCTTTTGTAAGTTATCTATAAAACGTGTGCGCTCCGTTCTCGCGAATGGCGCGAGTAAAGCCGCAAACCCGATACCTCTTGGGTGGCACGGACGATCTAGGTAACACCCTTTCCACAGATTTAAAAACGGAAAAATTTTAATCGAACGAACTTTTGGATTAATGCTGAGTGGCAAAGCTTAGAGCTGGACTCAACTAGCGATTTCTTTCCAGAGTTGACAGTGCTGACTATTCTTGAAGTTGCGCTAATACTAAACACAGTGTGCTGTCTAATGCGAAGCATAAACACCTGAATATAGCAAAGCTATCCTGGCTTCGCAAAATAGCGCTTGACTTTATAGCCTTGCTGGGTGTAAGATTAGCTGGGGACAAACTGAAATTTAGGAAGAGCTAGTGCATATCCCAAAATTAATTCCGAGGCACCGGTGCCATTACGGAATTTTGGGATATGCTCTTATAGCCGCAAGAGAATGGAGGGTTCAAAATGGTACCTAGGTCGGCCATATCCGATTCCGAATATCAAGTTATGAAAATCATCTGGGCGTATGGCGCGCCTATAACCACCAACGAAATCATTGAAAAACTGAAGCAAAACTCGGCTTGGCATCCAAAGACCATCGGAACGCTTCTTACGCGGCTTGTAAAGAAAGGCGCTTTGATGCCTGAAGTAGAGGGCCGCGGATTTATTTACACCCCTATGATACAGGAAGCTGAATTTCTGGATAGTGAAATCGAAATTTTCGTAGACCGGCTATATGGCGGAAAAGCAAGTTTACTGATTGCGCATTTGCTGGAACAAGGCAATCTGACTGTAGATGAGATGACAAAGCTGAACTCTATTCTGAAGTCAAAGCTATCGAAATAAGAGCATGCGCACGGCGTTAATGCGCAAGACGTTTTTGCTGCCATAAAAAGGCGCTGCAACCGAAGAGTTTATTCCGATATATTCCGAAAAAGCCATAAATCAATTTTAGGACATGTCGAGGCGGGCAACGATAAAAAATTGCAAATTGGGGATCATCAGTTGTCGCCTCCATGCTATAATAACACAACTCCAGTTCCTGACGCTTCGCTCGCAAGCGCACCTCATGCCGGATTTATATTTCAGAATACGCCCTAACCCAAAAAACTAACCCAGAGACGGCAGCCGCTTAGACCATATCCCAAATTTTAGGATATGTTCTAAGCAGCTGTCTCTTTTTTTGCAAAACAACTTGACTTTTAATCCATACAGGCGCAAGATGTTGATAAGAAATGCATAAAGGAGGATCAGCTTATGCGCAACAGGCGGCGCAACAGGTGGCTTGTATGGCTATGCGTGGTCATTGTAGTGGCAGGCGCGGTCGTGGTCGGCATTAACGTGCTATCAAAGAACCCACTGATGTTGGAAACTCTCTTAGAGGCTTTACCTTCAGTTATGGAACCAGTTACGGATCCAGCTACGGATCTAGCTATTGATCCAGTTATTGAGAAGGTCTCTCTGCCGGATGGACTTCTGCCACAGTATTTCGCTCTCGCTGGCAATCGCAAGTACGAAGAGATGTATGAAATGCTGACTGATCAGGACAAAGCGACGATTTCAAGAGATGATTTCGTTGCCAAAAACAGAAGCGTCTACGATGGGATAGAAGCCCGAAACATCACTGTTGCAATCGACGAGGTTACAGTTGTCAACATTAATGGCAGGACAGTCGTTAAGTATTCTGTTCGGATGGACACACTTGCAGGGGAGATTTCCTATAGCAATCAGGCGACATTCGATGAAGTTAAAAGCGAGCTTTCTGATGAAGACGAAAGCGAAGACAAAGACAAGGAATACCGAATGCAATGGACTACGCGCACGATATTTCCAGACCTTGGCCCAAGCGACAGGGTGCGGGTACAAACGCTTGAAGCGATCCGAGGCAACATTTACGACCGAAACCACGAGCTGCTGGCAGGGCCTGGCATGGCGTCCGCTGTTGGCTTTGTTCCCGGAAAGATGCAAAAGCCATCCGGAGCAGAACCGTCTGAGTATGACGCCAAGGATATCGCCAAGGTGGCTGAATTGCTGGAAATAACGCCGGAAAGCATTCTAAGCAAACTGGAGGCTTCTTATGTCAGGGATGACACCTTCGTGGCTTTGAGAACTGTATCCAAGGATGACACTGCACTAGAAGACGCGCTTTTGACAGTCAAGGGGATAATGATTACCGACACGCCCGTGCGCTATTACCCTTTGGGTAAAAAGGCGTCTCACTTGGTCGGGTACATACAAAACATCTCTTCGGAAGAACTGGGGGTTCTGCAGTCGCAAGGCTATCACACGAATAGCGTTATAGGCAAGATAGGCCTGGAGAAAATCTATGAGAATGAACTCCGTGGACGTGACGGAAGCGAAATCGCCATAACGGACAGCAGCGGCAACCTAATCCAGAGTCTGGCAAAGAAGGATAAAGTCGACGGCAAGGATCTGGTTTTGACTATTGACGCGCAAACGCAAAGCCAGCTTTACGATCTGTTCGCCTCCGACAAAAGCTGCTCTGTGGCAACAAATCCAAAGACAGGCGAGGTGCTTGCCCTTGTGAGCACGCCTTCCTACGACGCAAACGACTTCGTTTTGGGAATGTCTGAAAGCAAGTGGACGGCTCTAAACGAGGACGAAAACCTGCCTATGCTTAACCGCTTCAAAGCGGCGCTATGCCCTGGCTCCACCATGAAACCGCTGACAGCCGCAATCGGGCTAAACACGGGAATCATCACGCCTGATGAGGATTTCGGGCATAGCGGAAAGAGCTGGCAAAAAGACGGAAGCTGGGGCGGCTATTACATCTCTACTCTGACAGAATACAACGACCCCGCCAATATCGAGAACGCGCTGGTCTATTCCGACAACATTTTCTTTGCCAAAGCCGCTATGAAAATTGGGGGAGAGACCTTCGCGTCAGAACTGAAACGCATAGGCTTTGAAGCAGAGATTCCATTTGAGTACGCTCTTAATTCTTCCACAGTATCATCGACAAGAAGTTTTTCCTCGGAAATCCAGCTTGCTGACAGCGGGTTTGGACAAGGCCAAATTTTGGTCAATCCCATCCACCTCGCCTTGGCATACGCCTCGTTTATTAATGAAGGAGATATTTTCAAGCCACGGCTAATCAGCGGCGGGTCCACGCAAGTTTGGATAGAAAACGCCTTTTCGCCAGAGACGGCCACGACTATGAAGAACAACCTCATTCAGGTAGTCGAG
>JAISWZ010000298.1 GCA_031270945.1 Clostridiales bacterium
TGGCGTCTCTGTTGCTTCAAAATGGGTTGCTGCATTATTTTCAGTTTGGGGTGGTATCTCGCTCTCGGCAAGCAAAGCGCCATCGCTCTCGGTCGGCGTTTGATGCAAGACTTCTGTCGACGAATCGGAACCATCAGCAACAGGCACATCTTCAGGAACGTCTGCGGTTGAACTAGAGCTCTCTTCAGGCAAATCCTCTGCAACGCTAGCTTGACCCAAGGAAAGATCGCCGACTTGAATCACAGCTTCGCTAGCAGTGGCGTCTTTGAAGCCGTTGCTGACGCACCCGCATGCCAGAACGACGCACATGACTGATGCAAGACATTTTCTGAACATATTTCAGCCTCCTTTTGAATTATTAAAAAATTAAGTCAAAACGTTGTCGCATAGCCCTAATCCCAGCAGGATTCAATCCTGATAAGCCGATAAACCTATTCCAAAAAGCGCGAGTGCCAAAGGCTTCGACGTTTGTCTCGATTTCCTCTCAACCAGTCCTTGAAGCCAGATAGGAAGCGATAGTGATGAACAAAGCCCAAATCTATAGAGATTTTCCGCTTTGGAGCTATGTAAATCGAAAGGTATAATAAATGAGCATATTTACGTTAGATGACTAGACAACGCATTGCGCACAGGAAAATTTGTTACTCTCTTTGGAGCTATGCAAATCTATAATTAGTCGATTTAAGTAGAATTATAGTTGATTCTAAGCTGAATGTCAACATTAAGAGCATATCCCAAAATTCAAAATAGGGCGCAGGAAAAGTCATGCGATGCTTTAACGCGTTACTTTTCCAAGCCTTATAATAAATTTTGGGATATGCTCTAATGAAACTTGATTTAAATGGAATTTAATGTTAATATTTGAGTAATGGCGAAAGATCAAATATTTCGATTCTGGTAGTAGCGCATCATTAAAAATTTGGCCATCGTCGTTCGCCATCTTGTCGACCTCCAGTGCCGGATTCGAATTCTTATGGCAAAGCCTTCTGCCGCCAGCGCCTCCTCGCGCAACCATGGTTGACGAAAAAGCATTTTCAAGTCAAAAGCCCAGCCCCCGGAGGGGGCTGGGCTTTTGGGTTTGGGGTTGGTTTTTCGCCTTTGCTGTTTCAGGTTTGCATTTCGCCTTTGCTGTTTCAGGTTTGCATTTTTCTTTCTTGTTTCAGGTTTGCATTTTACAAAGCTATCTCCTAAGAGCATATCCCAAAATTATATCCGAGGCACCGGAAAAATCCGGGTGTTTGCTCGCAGAAGCCCGAGCAAACTAGTTGAAGCGTTCGCCAGGATTTTTCCGGTGCCATTTCGGAATTTTGGGATATGCTCTAGGGCATGTCCTAAAAGTTTTTTGTTGCCTTAGAAGGACTTCCCCTGTATTTAACAAACAAGGCCTATTTCTCCGTCGCCTCGCCCCACCAATGAACATTAGCCAAGTTCAGCTCTTTCAGCGGCTTGGCGTCTTGAGGCCATTCAAGCCTTGATCCCAGTGGCGCCAGCGTCCATAAAACCCCTTTTTCTGGGGACTCAAGCACTATCTCGTCTTTGTTTATGCCTAAAGTCAGCTTCTTCTGGATCCGCCCGCCTTTGCCTATTATCAGGTTGTCTCTTTGACCGTCAGGCTGCCAGACTATGGACACTGAATCAAGCCTGGAAAGCGGGCCTACGGATTCCGCTGTTATTGTTGTCCTGAACGGGCCAGGGCCTATGTGATCGCCCATGGCCTGAAACGAAAACTTATTCCGCCCGTTTGAAGCCAGGGATATGGCGTCAAGCCTGTGATCCTTGCCTAGCGTTGAAACGGAGAAAAAGGTTCCGCTTTCAAGATTTTCAAGAGTGATTTTGACAAACGCGTTCTTGTAAGCGTAAAGCGTTACCCTCATTGGTCCGTTGTAGAAAAGGGCTTGCTCTCTCAAAACTTCAGCCCAATCCCAGGACAGGCCTCCCGAGATGCCAAATAGCGCCATGTCGTTCTCAAAAGCGTCCGCCAACTGGTTTAGCCCGTTTTCAGCGTCTTCCCTGGACACTGACAGGGTTATTGTCTTGCAGGAAACATCCTTGTCTCCAAGGCGCAAGACAGTCTTGGGATTTTTCTCGTAGCTGGCCACATTGTAAAGCTTTTCTATGATAGCTAGAAAGGCCATGCCAGTTCGGTCCAGATCCTGCGACACAGGCGCAACGTTCCTTGAAACCAGCGACTGCTTTACAGCCGCGTAGGTCAGATCCAGATCCGGCACCTCATTTGATATGCCGTTTGCCTGGAAGAACTGCGTCACCTCTTTGCTTGCCTGGCTGGGCTTTATCATGTAATAGCCATCTCCAAGCCTCAACCCGGTCACTGTGTCAGAAAGGTAGACGCTCATGGCCTCTCCCGCTTCCCGCTCCAAAAGCGCTTGCGCCTTGTTTCCTCTGATGTCGTTTGCCAACAGGAGAGACATCTTCCCGTATGGCTTCAAGTCAATGTTAAGCTCTTGGATGCTGGAGTCCTTGAGAATGCCAAGAGCCCTCTTCACCACGGCGTTGCCGCTAGCCATGGACAAAAGTTCCTTGGAAAGAGCTCTTTCCGTGTTCCTCCATGCGTATTGCGTGTACAGTTTCGGAGACACGATGCTAGCGATCGTAAATCTCAGCTGGTATGCCCCAAATGACAGCAATAGTATGATGGCTGTTATAGAGGCTAGCTTTCGCGCCCCAGGATGCCTGGGCCCCTCTGGATCCGTTATCGGTGGCTCCTCCTGGTTCGAAGAGCCGATAGGCTCTGCCAGCGGCTTTTCAGGCTCGTTGCCTGAGTTTGTGTCAACGTCTCCCATCGGCTAATTCCCTCCAGCTTATGTTTATCCAAAAGCTTTAGTTTGGCTCATTCCCGTCTTCCGGGATTTCTGACGTTGCCGCCGTCTCGCTCTGCGCGACATCGCTCAAGGCTTCGCTTTGATCCTGCGCCGCTTGGGATTCTGGCGCCGCTGCGGATTCCGGCGCCTTTTGCGCTGGCAATGGAGCTGGCGCAGGGATTTCCGTTCCGACGTTCTTGAGGTCTTCCTGGAGCTTAGCCACAAGCTCTTCCTTGTCCAATGCCTTCTGGCAGATCGCGTCTATCTCGTCGAAGTCTACCTTGTCAGCCTTCCACTGCTCGTAGTAGCGCTTCGCCAAGGCGGAAAGGATCTTGTTGTACTCGCCCTTGGCAGCCAGGATATCCTTGTTTATCCTGAGCCTCTCAATGGCCTCTCCAGACCCCTTCTTCGCCGCAGACGCTGTCTTTGCGGCGTTTACCTTAAGTTTGCTGAAAAAGTCGCTCATATGGCCCTCCTTGTGCATATCCCATAAAATTCAAGTCATGCGATATGCTCCTATGCCGCGTTGCGTCGCGGCTGCTGGCGCAGCGCAGGGCGCCTTGCGCGCGCTGTTATACCGCCTTTATCTCACAAGCCCTGAGGAGGCGTCCGGGCCCCCAGTGCGCCTGTGATCCATGCCCCTGTCGCGAACGCCAGGGGAGATAGCCGCAATAAATAATACTAAACCTTCAAAAATCTTGGCTCCGCGCTTATCTTTTCCTGAGCGTAATAAAGCGATCCAAACAGCTTTTCAAGAGGTCCCGGATGAACCCTCCGCGCCAAAGCGCCAAGGGCTTTTGAAATCAATATGTTTGGCTTTATTAGCTTTGCCAGCTCTGCGCTGCTCCAATACCTTGGATCTTGCGGGAATAAAACTTTTGTTTCACTTTCCAAGCCGTCATCAAGCAGATTTTTGATGTATTCGCAAAGGTTGTCTATGCTTACCAGGCTTCTCCGGTTAGCCGCGTCTGGGAAAATCGGAAGGATCTTGACCAGCTTTTCTAGCTTGCTGAAATTTCCGGGGCAATTCTTGCCGTACACCATTGGAGGCCTTAGGACAGCCACTTGAAACTCGCTGTCTGCCAAGGCGCAAACCGCCTTTTCAGCCTCCAGCTTGCTTATGCCATATGGGGTCTTCGGGTTTGGCAGGGTATCTGGGGTTATGGGTTTGTCTGAGCTGCCAATGCCATACACTGACATTGTGCTCATGAAAACAAAGAGGGGAACTCCCTCTTCCTTGGCTTTTTGGGCCAAGGAAAGGGAGAGGTCTCTATTTGTCTTCATGCACTGCTCAAGTCCGGCCTTTTTGTTGTGGACAATAGCGGCCAGGTGGACTATCGCCTGAAAGTTTTGGCATGAGGGAAGGCTGTTTCGAATCGATCTGAGCTCGCACTCCATTCCTGCCCTTTCAAGCCGCTCTTTCAGGTTTCGGGCTATGTAGCCGCTCTCGCCTGTGGCAAGAACCCTCACCTCTTGATCCCCTCCCCGGCCAAGGCCTTTTTCGCTGTAGTGAAAATGATTCCCAGGTCAAACAAAAAGCTTTCCTTCTCCAAGTACTCCTTGTCGAACTTGGCCTTCACAGGTATTGGAAGCTCATCCCTGCCGTTCACCTGGGCCCAGCCTGTAAGGCCGGGCCTTATGCTGTTGACGTTGTAGCTCTCCCTTATGTTTATAAGGTCAAACTGGTTCCAAAGCGCTGGCCTTGGCCCAACTATGGACATTTCGCCTTTTAGTATGTTGTATAGCTGAGGGATCTCATCCAGGCTGAAGCGCCTAAGGAAAGCGCCCATTTTTGTCACGTACTTGTCAGGCCTATCCATGAGGTGCGTAGGAACATCCCTAGGGGTGTCAATCCTCATGGTTCTGAACTTGTAGATCCAAAAGATCCTCTGCCTTCTGCCTACCCTTTTCTGCTTGAAGAAGGCGGGGCCTTTGGACTCGATCCTCACGGCAAGGTAAAGAACCAAAAACAGCGGGCTAAGTATCAACAAAAGGCACAGGCTTGCGAAAAAGTCTATCAATCGCTTGAAACTGTGATACAAGCAATCATCCCCCGAAGCCAACGATCTCAGGCTGGGCGCCCTTGCGCGCTGATTCTGGCCGCGCCTCTTCCCACGTGAACCTTGGCTCTATCTTTTTAAGCAATCTGGTGACGCTAGACGAGTCATGCGCCACGGCCTCCTTGAGCCTGCGGATATCCTTCTCGAAGTCAGGATCCAAGGGAACCGGCTTTGCCACAAAAATTTTCTTGTTGGCAGTCACCTGCATCCCTTCCCTCTCTTCAGGAAGCATAAGCTCTTCAGAGATCTTCTCTCCAGGGCGCAATCCAGTGTACTCAATGGTGATGTCAACCCCAGGCCTGAAGCCCGAAAGCCTGATCAGGTTTTGGGCCAGCTCCAGGATGCTAACCTGCTCTCCCATGTCCAAGACAAAGGTTCGCCCTGTCTTTCCAAGCCCAGCCGCTTGCAAAACCAAAGAGCAAGCTTCAGGCACTGTCATGAAAAACCTTCTCATTTCCGGATGCGTGACCGTAACCGGCCCCCCGTTGGCTATCTGCCATTTCCACTTTGGTATTATGCTCCCGTTTGACCCCAGGACATTCCCGAACCTGACAGTCATGAACTTGGTTTGGCTTTTCCCTGACATGGACTGAACAACCATTTCGGAGAGCCTCTTTGTCGCGCCGTAAATGTTCGGAGGGTTTACCGCCTTGTCTGTAGACAAAAGGACAAACCTCTCAGTTCCGTGCCTTGAAGCCGCCGTTGCGGCTTCAAGGGTTCCGAAGACGTTGTTCTTCACAGCCTCGACAGCGCAATCCTCCATGAAGTGGACGTGCTTGTGGGCGGCCGCGTGAAAGACGACGTTTGGCCTGAATTCAGCGAAAACTTCGTTCATGCGCTCAGAATCCGCGCAGGATCCGATCCGTACAACTACAGGAACCTTGCCGTGCCAAGCTTCCATCTCGGTTACAAGCTCGTAGGCGCCGTTTTCGTAAAAGTCAAAGATGACAATAAGCTTCGGGCCAAACCTGGCTATCTGCCTGCAAAGCTCAGATCCAATGGATCCTCCCCCGCCTGTTATCAGCACAACCCTGTTGCACAGGTAGTCGCTTATGTTCTTGTTTTCAAGCTTAATCTCTTCCCGGCTCAAAAGGTCAGTTATGTTCACGTCCCTGATCTGGTTGTATCCGCCTTCAGAGACATCGCTCATTGGAGGCATGATCTTAAGCATGCAGCCTGTGTTCATGCACTGCGACACAATAGGCTGGATGTCAGACGCAGCCTGATTCGGAAGCGCTATTATAATCTCGTCTATCTTTAGTTTGTCAACGATCTCAGCTATCTGGTCCATCCCGGTCAGAATCCGGACGCCCTTCATGTGCGTGTTTTTCTTGCTCTGATCCTTGTCTAGCATTACAACAGGTATCCTGTCCCTGATCTTTCTTGAGGTAAGCTCCTGCAAAACCTTGTGTCCTGTGAATCCAGCACCTATTATCATGACTCTTTTGCATCCGGCCTTGTTTGTCATGATGTGCCCAATGTAAACAACAAGCCTTCTCAAAGCCCTGTATCCAACCCGGGAAAACCCGAAGAGCATCGTGTCAAGCATCCAAGCGACAAAGAGAAGCCGCCTGGCCAAAACCATAATCTGCTTTGGCTGGAGGACAAAGGTGTCGTAAAGGTACAGCAGTATGAAGATGCATGCCGTAGCCAGAAAGATCTTCAAAACCTCGTCCATCGTCGCGTACTTCCAAATGTTGTCGTACATGTGCATGAGCCAAAACACAACAACCGAAATGATTGGAGCGGCGAAAGCCATGTATTGGGACCACCAGACCCAAGCTTCCGGAGGCACGACAGTAGTCCTGGATCCCGGTATGGATCCTCCGAACCAAAGCCCCATTGCAATAAGAAACGCCAGCTCTACAAACAGGATGTCGCAGACAATGTAGAGCGCAACGCTTCCTATCCTTTCTTTGTTCATGCGCCACCTCCCGCCCTGAGCCGCCTTGCCCTGGCATTCAAAGCGAATCCCATGCCAAGCGCGATCCAGAAGATTGGAGCGACAGAGACCACGCTGTCAGTTGAAAGCCCTGCCCCCAAATATCCGCAAACTCCAGAGAATATTCCGATCCGAAGCCCGTATGCCCAAGGCTCCTCGCCAGGCGCCAGACCCCTGGACGCCTGCCCTAGCGCGTCTTTCGCATATAAAGCCATCATGGCCAGAAAGGCCAGAAGAGACAGCATCCCAGTGTTCACCGCTATCTGCAGGTACATGTTGTGAGGCTTGTCGACTATGATGTAAGGGTTCCCCATGTATCTCATCTTCCCGCCTACGTCATCCTGGGGGAATACCAGGGAGTAAGCGTCAGGCCCAGCTCCTATCACAGGGTACTTCAAAGCCAAAGGCAAGCTTCTGCTCCAAATGTAACCCCTGCTTGTGGCCCAGTACTCCAATCCCTTGAATCCGATGCTAGGCGCCTCGACATCCAGGTCAACAGGTACCATGACCCTGGATAAAGCTTGCACCTCTCCGCTTTCGCTGACAGAGAATATAAGGGCTATCTCATTCATCTTAAAGGCGAACGCTCCAGCCACCGTCTCGACCGAAAAGTTCCCAACGCCCTCGGCAGTGTAGGTTCCCCTCCTTCCATTCCCGTTCTCTAGTTCAGTCACAGACGTAGCCTCAAGCACTCCGCTAGGCCCCTTCACGATCATTCCAGCCGGATCGTATTGCACTTCCAAAGCTCCAGCAGCCGTCACAACAATGACGTTGTTTCCCTCTATCCGGGCGTCCCTGAAAAAGTAAGGGCTTTCTCCTTCCGTCATCTTAGCTATCTTTTCTATCATAGGCATTATTCTAGCCCGCATGGGAGGGAAGGCGAACGCCAGAGCTATCACAAGAATGCCCGCTCCAGCTATCCCGCCAAGCAAAGCCAGTCCCGCTTTCTTTGGCCCTCTCAAGACGCTTGTCACCACCACGGCTGCAAAGGCCAGTATAGCCATGCCTTGGCCTGCCATTCCTCCGGTGGACGCGCATCCTATGGCGATTATAAACGTAACAACAGCGCAAGCGCCAAACATGATCCTCAGCCAAATCTTGTTCTTGGCGAACAGCGCCGACGCGGCGGTCAGCGGAAGCATCAGTGACGCGTACATTCCTACGCTGTTTGGATTGTATAAGGTCGTATAGCTCATGTTCGTCCCTGTGAACTGGGATGTCAGCGAGACAGTGGAGTTCCAGCCAACCACCAGCCTTCGGCCCAGATCTGTCATGAAGAAGTCCATCCCGAAGAACTGGAACGCGCCGATCAGACCAAGCACGAAGCATGATATCAAGACCGAGACTATTATCCCCTTTGCCGCTCCAGGCACAGCGCATACCTTCCATGAAGCGAAAAACAAGACGATGTATGCCAGGCATACGTAAACGCTCTCGTACCTCTGGCCTATCCCATGCGCCGCAGTGTAATGGAACTTTGTGAATATGGACGACAAGATCACAAAGAACAGGTATACCCCTACGCTGATGAACACCGGATTCAACAGCTTCTTGAAGTCATGCTCTCTCTGCGTGGTCAGCGCCCACGCTCCGGATACGCAGACAATGATCAATGCCGCTCCCAGCAGCAGCATGCTCTTGTAGTAAGAAAACATGTCCGCCGCATGTTCCGCTGTCGTAACCAGCCCTTTCTGATCAGGCCCTACCGGCACATCAATGTACCTCACTATCAGCGGCATTATCGCCGCCAACAGCATTATGGCAAGCACCACCAATTTGGACGTGCTGTCCATTTCAGCAAACTTTATTGGCTCTGCCTGCGCTCCGCGCTTCACATTCTTCTGATATTTCTTCTTAAGAGAGTTTTGAGAGTTTTTCATGCCAACAAAGGCTTGCGCCTTCTCCTATCACCGCTTTCCCTTCTAAGCCCAGGCGCAGAGCCCTGGCTTGTGTTTTGCTTAAATTTTTACTTCAAAACCGAACTTCAAAACCGGAAAAACCGGGCAGTTCAAAACCATTCCGCCCGGCAAGCCGGGCCAGAACCCCTGCGCTCAAGGCCGCCTCGACCATGCCTTGAGCCATAGCTTTCTGCCGCATTTCCCGCCCGAAAGCATTTCAGGATATGCGCAATCCTTGTGCGTTTATTATATCAGCTTTTGTGGCTGCAGTAAACAAACTGCTCTTACTAGTTCAAATTTGAGGCATAACATGCATTTTCCAATGGTTTATGCATGTACCCAGGCTGAATGCAGGCGCTGGCGCGGGTATAATGGCGTTAGGATGCTTGTCTTTTAAGACTTGGCTAGAGCGCAAGCCAAGAGGGGCTTATGCGCTGACACATAGTGCATATCCCAAAATTCCGTATTGGTGCCGGAAAAGTCCTGGCGAATGCATCAACTAGTTTGCTCGGGCTTCTGCGAGCAAACACCCGGACTTACGGCACCTCGGATATAATTTTGGGATATGCTCTTATGTCGATAATTGCAATGATCACCACATACGGATATTAAATTCGATGAACACAAGATTTCGGTCTCCGAATGGATAGAATACTGCTTGAATCTGTTTAGACACGTGAGTATAAATGCAGATTCTTGGAACAACAAAAATGCAATTACAACATCGATTTATTGGTTGCATAAGGTGTTCTTGACCCTTAACTATGTTCAAAAACTCACAATATTATCCGGAGATGTGTATTTCGATGAAACTTGATTATCCCTTGGAGACGAAGAATTTAACTTTTCACGAATCCGGATTAAAGTTGCGAGGTATTTCAAAAAATCGCCTCTGTATCGGGGCAGCAACCGACGGGGAGCAGACGTTTCTGATTGCCGAAGGAATCGGAAGGTCATCCAATATATTAGAATGCGAGAATGTAGTCAGCGGTTAAAATAGCAACGCTGTGCAATCAATGCTTTTTTTTATTAGAAATCCTTTAAACCAAATATTCATTTTTTTGATTAGTTGCAACCCCCCCATCGTCACGCCTTGTCCTTGTAAACTTCATCTGCATAACCCAAATATCGCTAGCCTACTCTTTATTTGCCATGGTATTTATTGCTTTTTGCTAATTTGTCCTGATAGTTTTGCGGTAGTTTCCTGGTAATCCCTTTCTCAATATCAGAGCGATACCCAGCACTATGGTGGCTGTTCGTAAAGCTGGACGCTTGCAATCACCAGTCGCAAAGCAAACCTTGCGAATCTTGCCCTCGCCCAAAGAAGCACTCGATTTTAATCTCTGCATGCTTAACATTTTATGTTATAGATGCACATAATTAATACCTTCAATTTTTCTTAGGCAGATCCTTCGCAACCATTCCGCTATAGTCAAAGCAAGACTTCCAGACAATCTTCTGCTCCTTTACAAGGCCTTTCTTTAGATCACCTATCCGCTTCAATCAGTTCGACCGCACCGCTTTCTATATTTTCAAGTGTCTCTATCCCTAAGCCTACTATACACAACCTCTTTTATATGCTATAATTTGGTTCAAAATGAGCGTCCAAACATCCATGTCATCGACATTCCAAACGTCGGCGCTCACTTTTGACCAATCGCGAAAGGGGTTGTTTCCTTGTCCTTCATCGACAAATACGATTCGGGCACTTGGC
>JAISWZ010000306.1 GCA_031270945.1 Clostridiales bacterium
GCGTTTAGCCCGATTAGGCGAGCCGAAGATTGTAGCTTTGCTCGTTTTGTGCCGTGAATTAGCAGGATTTTAGCGGTTTTATTTAGTTTCTGCGGTTATATGCGTACGAATCGAACGCGCAGCCTTAGTCCGATTAGGCATTGCCGCTTCTCTCCTCTTTGAAGCCAAAGCGGAAAGCTCCAGCAAAACAGCCGTTATTGGCATAACGACTGTTTTGGCATAGAAAGGCAGGACGAGATCACACGGCACCGCTGCGTCTGATTGGAGCAATAAAAACCAGTTAGAGCTAAACTGACGAGCGCAGTACATATACATAATAAAGTTAGGTTGGGCTAACTGAAAGCCCGTTTCGTTAGCATTTGCTAACTTTTTATGAGTTTACTCAACCAGCTCCAGTGCCTTGGGAGAGGCTTTCCTGTACTCGCTGGGAGTGCAACCGTAGGCGCACTTGAATGCGGCAGAAAACTTGGCGTGGCTTTCGTAGCCAACCTTCTCGGCGATGTCTGCCACAGGCATCAAGGAATCGGACAAAAGCTCCGCTGCCTGGGTCATTCTGAGCCCTTTGGCATGCTGGCCGATTGATTCGCCGTAGACGCTCTTGAAGCAGATCTTCATTGTGGTAAGAGGCATGCCGAACATTTTGGACAGATCCTCGAGAGTGATTCTCCTGCTGAGGTTTTCGGCCAAATGGGCCCTGATTTTTCTGACTGCGTCCAGCTGGCAACTGGGAAAGTACTGCGCTTGGCATGAGTATACGTCTTTTGAGATCTTGCGGAGAAGGAAAAGGAACTCAAGAGCCAGGAGAGAAAGCCCGTCACTGTCCTCTGCCAAGAACCGGCGCATGGCTTGCATGGCCTTTATTGTTTTTCCTCCTGGCCTCAGGACGTGGTAAGACTTGTCACCGCAAAAGCTTCTTTTAATCTCTCTCAAGTCCATAGCCAAACCAAGCTCTGGGAGCTTGCTGAGGAAGGCTTGGGCTTCTTTCATGTCAATGGCTATGGATACCGCGATAGCGCGAGTGTATCGCAGTGTTCTTGCTGGGCAGGCGCAGACAGCAAGCTCTCCGGCTTTCAGCCTGAGTAAAGCGCCTTCGGCGCATTCGTGCTCTACCACTCCATCAAAGCAGCATATTGCCTCCAGCATTTCGGCGGAGCATTGGAATGGCCTTTTCAGGCTTAGCTCTCCTTGAGAGCGCATAACCAATATCTCAACCCCAGGAAACACCTTTAAAGGCAAAGCCAAGGACTCTTCGGCAAGTTGAAGCGCTGTTTCAGACATAAGGCATCCCCCTTGAAAACAAACAGTTAGCGTGGGCTTACTTCTTGGATCCATTTTAACTGTTCGTCGGTTTTTTGTCAATCTCTTTTATCAGCCCTTTTTTGAGCTAAAAGGTATAGTTGGGAGCTAAAAGAAATGAACTCTGAAATTCTGAAAACAGCAGGTGACATTGGGAACCGTGCGATGAAGATAACAAATGTTTTTGATTTTACGCTAACAAGTCTGTTCCAATTGATGATAGCCATTAATTGGTTTTTATGAAGGAGGCAAATTCTTAACCTCAACAGGAAATTTGTTTCGTTCTTAAGAGATAAATGATGGAAACTCGCAATTGATTACGCCCCGTCTGTCAAGGACCTGAAAGAAATCGCGCATGTACTCGTAGTTATTATATGGATGCACTTCATCTTCGTTCAAGCGGTGCAAGGCAGGGACATAGAAAGCATAGAAAGGGGGCGCTGAACAAGCATAGTTAAGTTTTTTGTTATTTTATTATTCGGAAACGCAAAGGAGGGGCGTTAGGCAACACATTAATTTCATTATATATCAATATTTCGACACTATGACAGGAAAGCTGAAACGGCTAAGGAACTGAGAATTGGCCGATATCTAAAGTAGCAAGGGATGGCTGAATGCGGAATAGCAAAGAGGTGTCAAAGCAAAGGTTCTACTGAAGGCTGCCCCGGCTGCCCCGGCTGCCCCGCATGTATCTACCGCTTGACAGCAAAAAGGTCAGCAAGCACATCTGGCCACCGCAGATGAGAATAGATGAGAATACTATGAAAACAAATATTGACAGAGCCGCGAAATCAAGCGGAAAGCCTTGGCTTAGACATGTGTCGGCATGAGCGCTTGGCCTGAGCCAGACATAGATTTAAAAATAATTATCTCCATACATATTGAAAACCAGAACGAATAATGGCATAATAGCAAGATATCAACAAACACATATAAAACATAAGCGCACAACAAAGTATCTATGCGCTAAATGCAATGTATTATTACATAGAGTCAACGAAAAACCTATAAGTAAGTATAACAATGCTTCACAACATAGGACAGCTGTTTAAATCTTGAATATTTCTTGACAAGCTGCATTTATTATGCTACTATTTTTTCATCCTATAATAGCTTCGATTGTTGGGTTCCGAAGGGCTTGCTGGAGCAAGCCCCTAAAACAAAACCTGAAGTTTGCGTCGTTCTAGGGGGCACTAAATTGAAAACGGACAAGCAGGAGAAAGCTAGGCAGCCTAGTGTAAGCGCCTACAGAGCGAGAATCAGGTATAGCGGGTTAGAGATATTTCTGCTTGCAGCGCTGACGCTGCTTCTTTTCTGGGCGCAGATGACGATAGCGGACATGCTTCGGTACGCGCCGCTTTGGGATGCTGGAGAGGTCTTCAACGGAGCGGCAAGCTTATCGCTGGATGAGGGTTTGCACCGCTCTTACTATTTTGCCACATTTCCGAACAACGTTGGACTGACGCTGTTCTTGAGCTGGATGTATAAGCTTTACGCGCTTGTTTCTGGAAAGCCGATTGACTTTTTCATGGCGTACTCTGGCACTCTGGCAGTGATTGTGGAGTTCGGGGTTCTGATGCTCTATGACACGATCAAGCGGTACTTAAACAAGAAAACAGCTATTATCATGCTGGTGGTTCTGCTCTTGTACTTGCCTACATACCTTCTGCCATCAGTGCTCTATACAGACGTGGCTTCAATGAGCGCCCAGATAGCTGGACTGAACATGTTCATTCGGCTTAGGGAGAGAAAGAGGTCAGTTTGGAGCAGGCTTTTGATTTCAATGTTCATGGGAATATTCATAGGGATTGGGGCCAGCTTCAAGGTAACTGCTGGGATCATATTCATAGCTATATTCCTCATGGCGTGGATCCCGCGGAGAAGAAAGAAGAAGACTTCAAAGCTTAAATTTGGGTTTGGGCTATACGGGTACTTGATGCTTTCAGCTATAATCATACTGCTTTTGGTTATGGCGCCTAGATGGATATCAGAAAAAAATTACATAACAGCTGAGCAGAAAGAGCGATACGAGATACCAATTATTCACTGGATCATGATGGGATTAAACGAAAAAGACCTGGAACGGATGAAATGGGTAGGAACTGAGGTTTCCGAGGATTACGGAATAGTAAAAGAGATCGAAACAATGGAAGAAAGAAAGCAATACGCTATGGACGAGATAATCAGGAGGATAGAGGAGAAGACCCCTGAAGACTTTGTTCGGCTATACATGAAAAAGATGAGGGTTCTTTACGGACGAGTAGACATGGCCCCAGGGGCTCTTATCCCATTCTCAGGCGTGGAAGATGATCAGGGCAATCCGGAGCTCCGAGCCTTCCTGGATGAATTCAGATGGACTACCCCTTACCTTGTCTGGAACGGCGTGATCTTTTACGGCTGCCTTGCCCTGGCGATCCTGAGCATTTTTTGCAGAAAGAGATCCGGCCTGGCTTTGCTGGCGTTCTTGGGCTTTAACGTCTTCTTTCTTGTCTGGGAAGTGAACTCCAGGCAGATCATAAACTTCTTCTTTATCCTGGTGTTCATGGCGAGCATTTGCGTTTACTCGATGACCAAGCGGAGAGCCAAAAGAAAGAAAGGCGCGTTTACAGGCATGCCGAGCTTTGTTTCGTTTGAGCCAGATGTTGTTCAGGTAGGGGATGGCTCGGATTTAGAACAGGCCGATGGTCAGGGCGGCACGGTTAGGCGTAAGCCAGTAAGTGCATATCCCAAAATTCCGTAATGGCACAGGAAAAATCCTGCGAAGGCTTCAACTAGTTTGCTCGGGCTTCTTCGAGCAAGCACCCGGACTTTTCCTGTGCCTCGGATTAAATTTTGGGATATGCACTAGTTATAAGCTTTTCGGTGCGCTTGAAACACGCGGATGATCGCTCAAATCTGGAATTTTCTTGTCGTTGCCCGCCAAACAGTCGGGCCGCTCCCGCTAACTATAAGAAAATTCAAAGCATGCCGATCATCCGCCTATTGGATATACAACTCTGAGATTTTGCGGTAAGATATGAGAGTTGGCATCCCGCGCTCTCGGAAGGCAGGTGAATAAAGCATGAATGTGCTTAGAGGAATACCCATCGACAGGATCGGCAAGGCTAGGCCCGCTTATGATAAAAATATGGAGGACGCAATATTAACAAGGAAAGAGGCTCTCGAAAAGATCGCCTTCCTGCAAGGCAAGGTTGACAAAGCGTTGATACTGGCGGATCAGGTTAGGAAAGTTGCGGCGAAGATAGATCGGATTGTCTTCTCATGCGGCGTTATGAAGAAGGCGGCGGCTGAACTGAAGGGTGTTAACAAGGCGGCAGAGAACGCTAAAGACAGACTGGCGGACGCTCAGAGCGCACTGTTGGATATCGACACTTCCATAGCGGAAGCTTTTGCGTCAGGGGAAACGAATGTGGCAGAGCAAGCAATGAATCGCGCACACAGCAAATTGAGATACATAACGCAACTGGAAGAGGGAACAGCCAGATTTACAGGCATTTTCAAATGTTGTTGCAAGATAGTGGACTATCATGAAAAGATGATGACCGAAGTTCAGGCGTTTATCAATGAGCACGGCAAAGCTGGCGAAAAGGAAAAAAGGCTCATGACTTACTCTGAGAGGGAGCTTGCGGAAATTTATGAGTTCCTGTGCGATATGCTGGGGTTTGAGCCTGGGAAGAGCGGAGAGCTTGGAAATAGGATAGAAGGATTGCTTTAGCTTGGATGAAAGAGCGGAGAGCTTGGAAATAGGATAGAACAATTGCCTTAGCTTGGATGAAAGATAAAGCGATAGCGCCGCTTTTCTATCGAAATGATAATAAGACAGAGGCTTTTTGGCTTGTCCTGACGTAGGGCAAGACCAAAAAGCCTTTTTGCGTCTGCCGAATCACTGACCGGTGCTTGCCGCTAAAATTGGAGTAACGGAATTGGGATCTAAATTAAAGCCAATATATTGTATGATAAACCAATATAACGAAAAACACAAAATTTTATATAGTGTATATTAAAAAGAAAGAATAAAATTTGATGGAGGATCTATGCGACAGATTGAACTGCACGGAGTTTTCGAAGAAACATTTACAGGCATTAAAAGCTCGGCCACCCCTGGCTTTGAAGCCGTCTTCACAAACAAAACCCAATCCTTCACGGTTCCAAGCTTTTGGGATGGAGAAGGCAGATATGCCATCCGCTTTATGCCGCAAACAGAAGGCGAGTGGAGCTACACTGCCGCGATTGATGGCAAAGAGTTATCGGGCAACTTCCTCTGCATCCCAAGCAAAGCGCATGGCCTGGTGAAAGCAGTAGGCGAAGGCTTTCAGTACGAAGATGGAACCAGATACCTGCCCTTTGGAACCACCTGCTATGCTTGGACCCACCAAACCCAAGAGCTAGAAGAGCAAACCCTCGCAACCCTCAGAATCTCGCCCTTTAACAAAGTGCGCATGTGCGTTTTCCCTAAATCCATGCCATACAACAACAACGAGCCAGAGCTGTTTCCCTACGCTAAGAAAGAGGATGGCTCCTGGGACATCGACCGTCCAGATCCGGAATTCTGGAAGCATCTTGAAAAGCGCATCAGTGACCTCCAGACCCTAGGCGTGGAAGCGGATCTAATACTGCTTCACCCTTATGATAGGTGGGGATTCAGCAAGCTTTCCCCCGAGGAAGACGTAAAGTACCTCAAATATTGTGTCGCCAGGCTCAGCGCCTATAGCAACGTATGGTGGAGCTTGGCTAACGAGTATGATTTTGTGGCGTCAAAAACCCTTGAAGACTGGGATTGCTATGGCGAAACTGTCTCCAAGGCTGATATCTACGGCCATCTGACATCCGTGCATAACGGCTTTGTCAAATATCCGAAGCGTTATTGGACAACCCATCGCTCGATCCAATCTGGCGATGTAAGAAAAGTCAACCTGTGGAAAGACGAATACCATCTCCCGGTAATCGTTGACGAATGCGGCTATGAAGGCGATATTGAATACTCCTGGGGCAACCTCTCAGCTTTCGAAATGGTTAACCGCATTTGGACAGTGGTTACCCGAGGCGGGTATTGCACTCATGGCGAAACATTCCATCGCGAAGATGAGGTGCTTTGGTGGGCCAAAGGCGGCGCATTGCGAGGGGAAAGCCCTGAAAGAATCGCGTTTTTGCGCAACCTGCTCCAGTCCATTCCGGAAAGCCTGGAAACAGCAAAGAAAAACGCATTCAGCATAGACCCGAATGACAAAGACAGCAAAGCGCTAGAAGAAAACCCTTTTGCCAAAAGCTTGATGAGTCTGCCTGAACACGAGAGAAACGACTTCTTGTCGCAGTTCATGCCTAACATGATTTCAAGCGGGTCCTACTCCCTAAACTATCTCGGGCGAGAGTGCCGTAGCATAATGGACTTAAAACTGCCAGAAAACGGAAAGTACAAGATAGAACTTATTGACGCCTGGGAAATGACCAGGACTGCGCTCCATGACTCCGTTAGCGGAAACATAAAGCTCAGGCTTCCTGGCAAGGAAGGGATTGCGATTCTTGTAACTAGACTGGAGGGCGAAGGGCTGAATTAAGATTTGCAACCCGTTTTCTCCGCTAGATCGATCTCTTTGACAAAGGCGCTGCCACATGCCCAGAAGAGCCAGAACCCTCAATTAACTGCCACGCGCTCCGCGCGTGGCCTAAAAGCAGGAAAAGCTTATCCAAAGCTTTTCCTGCCTTTTTTGTTTTCCAGCCATTTTCGGGTGAGCTTTATGCGTGCATATTTTGACAGAAAAGTGTATAATGGTCGCAGATGGGCATAAGCTAATATGAGACACGGAGGGCTGTCGCTTGGACGAGGAACTTATGGAAATTGTTGATAAACTGCTAGACATGAACCCAGATCCTATCCCGAGGTACATCCTTTTGCATGAGTTCAAAGGTGTGCCTCCAGAAAAGGCCGGATATGAAGCTGTCATAAACCACCGCTTCGTAAAGCGAATCCAAGGGCTGCAGAACAGCAAAGGCTATTGGCCGCCGTTTCATAGAGGAACAGAAAACGCAGTCAGGCAACTCCTGTCGTATGGGATAGACAAAAGCCATCCCATGCTCATAAGCGCCAAGGAATACCTTTTAAGCCTTATAAGAGGCGAAGAGAAGACCCTTCAATTCCAAAAACATGACAATATCAGATGGTGGCATGAAGTCTTTGTCCCTCTCACAAGCGCTGCCACTCTTTCCAAGATCATACAAGGGGATCCGACGGATAGCGGCTATCCTGACCTGATGCTTCAAAGAAAGCGCTTTGCTGCTTTTGTTGAGGCGAACCTGCAAGTTGAAAGCGCGAAAACCGCATTTCACTGGGTCTATGACGAAGAAGCCAACAAGAAAGACCAAAACGAATGCTTTGGCTTCAAGACCAAGCAAGTAATCCATCCCAGGAACTTCTACAACCTGATTCTTCTTAGGCCTGACATGGAGCATTTCCTAACACCTGAAGCAGATCAAGCCTTGTTCGAATACTGCGAGAAAAATCATGATGGGATCGAGCGCGTATACAACAAAAGTCTTCATACCCTGGTTCCTACGGACTCGTGGCATGATAACAGCATTATATTTTTCCGCTGGCTTAGGGCATTGTCTTTGATTTCTGGTTTCAGGAGATGGGAGGAGGAGGAAAAAATGGTTGCGAGCAGTGGATCATGGAGATGAGAGAACTAAAGCGTCAGCGACTCTGGATATGCCCGAAAAAGCTGGAGTTTCTTGTTTTGTCTGATTCTTGGAGAGACAGGAATATGGAGATAGACAGTACGATCTACGTGCTGAGGTTTTTGGAAAATAAGCTGGTGT
>JAISWZ010000321.1 GCA_031270945.1 Clostridiales bacterium
TCTACCCCCTCAGATAGAGCGGCTGTTATCTCGTCCTTTTCAGCTAGCATCGCAACCCTGGACTCAAGGCATGCCACCCTGACTCTTTTCGCTCCAGCTCGCACAGCGATCCTGGCGCAATCCAAAGCAACGTTGCCGCCGCCAAGAACAGTTACAAAACTTCCCATGGGAGGCAAGGCGTCTTGCTCGGCTAGAGCGCAAAACTCAACGGCTTGCCAAACATTTTGGCACCCGGAAACATCCACAGGCGCCCTGGCACCCAGCTGCGCACCTACTGCGATAAAAACAGCGCCATAGCGCTCCTTGAGAGAAAGGGCGGACGTTATCTCAGTACCGCTTTTGATCTCAACTCCAATGCTTGTGATAATCCCTGCCTCGGAATCAACAACGCTCCTGTCAAGACGGTGTTTGGGTATTCCGTAGCGAAGCATCCCGCCAGGAAGAGGCCGCCTTTCAAAAACTTCAACTTTATGCCCTTTTCTTGCCAGATGCCAAGCGGCGGTCAATCCGCAAGGGCCAGCGCCAATGATGCCAACCGTTTTTCCTGAAATTTCAAGCTTTTTGACTTTCAAAAACCAAGAGGAGCTTTTGTCATTCTCAAGGCAAAACTTCTTGATTTCCTTGATCGACACAGCCTCGTCCAGATGGCCTCTCTTGCAGGAAAACTCGCACTTGTGGGAGCAGACGTAGCCAAGCGCATGGGGAAAGGTCAAGCGTTCCCGCAGAACCTCAACAGCGTTTGAATACTTTTTTTCCCTGGCGAATCGGACATATCTGGGAATGTCTACATGAGCGGGGCATTCCGCCTTGCACGGCACAAGGGATTCGCCTTTCAAAGCCTTGAAAAGCCCAGGCGTGTCCTGGATCGCCCCTGTCGGGCAAACCTCAATGCAAGCGCCGCAGAACCTGCATCCGCCATCGAGATAGCTGGCGCCCTTCACTCCCACATAGCTTTCGCCGTTTTCAACTTTCATCTCCAAAGCGCCTACGCCCCGAAGCTCTTCGCATGCCCGGACGCAGCGCCCGCACTGTATGCAGCGCACCATGTCCCGTTTGATGAGGGGATCAGTCAATCCGTTTGATTTAGCAACGTTGCGCTTTTCAACAGAGCGGAGCCTGGAGTGCGCTACGCCAAGATACTGCATAAGCGCTTGAAGCTCGCAGTTCAAGTAGGCTGAGCAAGACGTGCAGTCAGTTGGATGGCTCGCAAGCATAAGCTCCATGGACGTCCGTCTTAGCCTTTTTACCAATTCTGTATCGGATAGAACCCTCATCCCTTCTGCGGCCTTTGTCTCGCAAGAGCACACCGGGTTTTCCTGCCCCTCAACCTCGACCAGGCAGAGCTTGCAGCCGCCTTGCGGCTTTAAGTCTGGATGGCTGCATAGGCTGGGTATGTAGATCCCGGCGGCTAAAGCCGCCTCTAGAACGCTCTGGCCCTCGTGGGCTGTGATCGGCGCTCCGTTGACTGTCAACGCAAAGTTTCTCATGATCGCCTCTTTTAAGCAATTATTGATTAAGCAATTATTGACTTAGGAGGAGTGAAACGAAAAATTGATAGAGCAACTCGCAAAGTCCGCGTTGAAGCCTTCGCAGGACTTTTACATCGCCACTGCCGGAACTTTGGGATATGCTCATAAACACACAAAGCAAGTATAAGCCATAACTGGCCAACGCTCAATCTGGAAATTTCTTATCGTTGCCCGCCTCGGCGAATCGAAATTACCAAAAAGCTAATATGCATTAAATTTAAACTAATTAGGGATTTTTCAAGAAAACGCCAGCGAGCGTGAGAGAAAGCAATGTCGGCTTTGCGGGAAGCGGAATCCGCTTCCCGCCTTTGCATATGTAGTTAGGATCTTAGGAGTGACTAGCTTATAAACAAAAATGCAAATTTTTGGCATATGCCTTGAGTTAACGCTAAATATAATCGCGGTCAGCCAAGTTCGCGTCGGGTATCTTTGTCATGGTAAGAACTGTAACCAAAGCGATAACATCCATTATGATAAGCCCGACATATGCTGGAGTCATCTTCGTGTAGTCAGGAGGGCCGCCGGCTGTTGCCGCTTCCACGAAATAAACCATGTAAGGAATAGCGAAAGCCATCAAAATGGCCTGGATGGTCATAATCCACTTGTTTGCCGCCTGATATTTCTTGCGCCCGTACACATAGCTTGTGATAGCTGGATGCATTGTAGGCATTCCGCCAGTCATGCAGGCTACGCCAAACGCCCATACTCCTATGAGTATGACTGGGCTTGAGGGATTCATGATTGCAAGTGGGATTATGGCGAAGAAGTACAAAACGCAGAGAATCAATGAAGCTTTAATGGATCCAAGCTTGTCGTCAATCCATCCCAAAGCGTAGCTCATTGGGATCCCAAGGCCTGCGCCTATAGCCAGCCAGAGGAATACCGGGCCTAGCCCTGACTCTCCAAATATGAAGGTGTAGCGAACTATCATGAACGCCATCATGGCGACAATTATGAATTGAAGGAGCCCGTAAGAGACTATGAGCTTCCATGCACGGGACTCAGACAGAAGCTGCTTGAGAGAAATGCTGTCCGACTCTTCCGCGTCATGGGTGGGAGTGCTGGACCCGTCGGGGTAAAGGCCGACTTCTTCCGGCTTATCCCTCAGAAAAACTTTTGAAAGAAGACCTATTGCGACGACAGCCACGCCAAAAATGACATAAGCGACCTGGAGGCCTAAAGTGTTGGTTGCCGCTGTAAGGATGGATATGCCGCAGATAGAGAAGAGAGGGGAGCCAATGGTAATCCAGCCAAGAGCGCGGCCTCGGTACTTGATGAACCAGTTTCCGGCTAGCATAAAGCCGCCCATTTGCAGAGGAACAACCAAAATCCTGACCAAGAACAAGCAGAACGCGTAAAACCCGTAGTTGCCTATGCCTTCGGAAAGACCGACACCAGCTGTGGCAAGCCCCAGCACTATGGCTGACGGGACAATGATCTTAAGCGGCCCGAACTTTGCCATGCCTATGCCCGCGACCAGATAGAACGCTATCACCACGTATCCGGCGACTGTGATGGGGTTGTTGATCTGCCCAGCTGTCCAGCCTTTAGCGAGAAAGTATGGTGTTATCACATTGATGTGGTCATTCTGAAGACCCGAGTAAATGAACATGTAGAACACTCCCAGAATCAAGAACGGAAGCGTGTACTTCATAAACTCTTTGTTCTTAAACATGGCGCACCTCTTTCTTGTGCCTATCCCAAAATTCCGTTAAGGCGCAAAATTCCTGGCGAATGCATTGGAATTAATTCGAACCGTAAAAGTGCTTGATGGAAAAATATTCTCCACAGTACGCGGTCAATTTTCTTGAAATTTCGACCATCCGTTTTTATCTCAGAAAATGAAAGATGGTATTAATTAATATATAAACTTT
>JAISWZ010000330.1 GCA_031270945.1 Clostridiales bacterium
CCCAAGTGATATATTTTTGGGATACGCTTTTAGTATAAGTACAATGGCGAGATTTGAACATAGCAACTTCACTCAAATCATGCAAGTTTTCCCGCTTGGCGCATGCCCAAAGCTAAAATGAAAAGACAGGAATCATGATTATACTCGCACCATTAGAATAAATTATAGCATAGAAATTTCAAAAATCAAGAGGCAGTTCGAGTCCTAATTGTTTTATCCGATTAGAATTAATGACAGTTTACAATTGCTTGGCAGTATTTCAACTCATATTTGAAACTTTTGCCTAATTCGCTCTCTTAGATCTAACATATGTGAATATAATGCCCAGCTCGAGATAGGGAGGCGATAAAGACAGCGCTGTCTCAGCGCCTAGTTAAAATATGGCGCTAGTTTACAAAGATAGACGAATCATGTGCTTTTTTATTGCACATGTCAATTCCTCCAATTCCCGGTAATGCCAATTTTACCCTTTTAGAGCCAAACTCAGTTTACCCAAACTGCGCATGTCTGTAAGAGAAATATTGGCGCAAGTTAAGAACAGCTTATATTTTAATTAAACCAAGAAGCAATTATTGGCTAACATTTCACAAAATGCGGGTTTGATTGGCAATCTCGTGTCAATTAGCTTAAACTTAAGCCAATTGAATGTCGAATCTTTTTCGGATTTTGAGGCCCTTGACTTTCACTTAGGTATTGCCCCAGCAAGGCAAGTTATGTTATAATTCATTGGATTTCCATTAGCCCGCCATTGGCTGTGCGAAAAGCGGTGATAAGGAATGACAATTGGATCGTGCAGAATGTATTTTAGAGCCGAATGGGTAAAGAGCCTCAAGGAAAAGAGGAGCGTGCTAAAGCCGCTTATCGAGAGAGCCAAGCGCAAATTCAATGTTGCCGTAGCCGAGGTGGAGGAAATGGACAACCATACTCTCTTGGTAATTGGCTTCGCTTGCGTCACCAATGATTCCAGGCTGGCGGATGAGATGGTGCGGAACGTGGCAGCTTACATCGAAAATAGCACAGATGCCGTTTTAGAGGATAGCATAGTAGAGTTTTTCTAGGCGGCAAGCTTGCGGCGGCTCCCGCTGTTGTGGTATAATAGGCTGATTAGGAGGAATGACCGCATGCTGTACGCGCGTTTGGTTGAGCAGAATGCGATGACTGTTTTGGTTGAGGCCACGCCGGAGAAGATCGAGAAAGAGCTTATCCCGGCTGCCAGAAGGGACGCCTCAATACAGATCGACGGCTTCAGGAAGCAGAAGGCGCCGATAAACATGATCATCAAGAAGTACGGGCGCGAGCACTTGGAGCAGCTGGCCTACAAGCAGCTTGTCACCAAGTCCATTATCGAGGCGCAGAAGATCTTCGGCTTCGTAGCCACGAACTACAGCGAGGCCAACAGGACTGAGGATAACATTGCCTACATCTACGTTCCCTTGGATTGGAACAAGAAGATCGAGGGGTACAAGGGAATCAAGGTTCCCAAGGACAACACCTCAGTGACCGATTTGGACGTGGAGCGCGAGCTTGATCACCAGAAGCTCCAGAACGCGAGGATCAGCGTCGTTGACAGGCCAGCCCAGGAAGGCGACCGGGTGCAGGCGATACTGGACATCAGCCAGAATGGCGCCTCTGCCAACCGCCAGCTTTTGGAGGTCAACATCGGCAGCGAGAAGTTTCACTACCAGCTCAACGAAAGACTTTTGGGCCTGAAGGCCGGGGAGTCTGTGGACTTCATCTCAGGCCAAGAGCTCTACCCCGGATATCCGGATGACAGCACTCTGTACACCTTCCACGTAACAGCGGCAGAAGTCGCCACGGTTGAGTACCCGACCATCGATGACGATTTCGCCCAGGATGTTTCAGAGTTCTACACCTTGTCAGAGTACAAGGAAGACATCCGCAAGCGCCTTGCCAAGAGCATCGCTTCCAGCAAGGACACCAGGCTTTTGGCCTCCGCGCTGGAAAAGCTCCTGGAAGCTAACGATTACGCTATTCCTCCTGATATGGCTGACTACATCTCCTATATCTCATTAGACCCGGCCGTGAGGGCGCAAAGCCCCACGTTCAGGACGTTCCAGGCCGCCCACAAAAAGCTGCTTGAGAGGGATATAGAAAACAGCATCCTGAACTACAAGCTGGAAGAGCTACTGACAAGAATATCCTTCCAGGACAACATCGCTCCTACGCCCAGCGAGGTCGATGCCAGGCTCAAGGAGTTGGGCGTGAAAGACGATAACGGTCTCAAGGAAAACCTAGTTTCCCAGATGAGGCTGGACATGGTCAAGAATGTCATCCTTGACACCTTGATCGAGGTCGATCCCGATCAGGAGAGCGCTGGGCCTGTGGATCAGGCAGCGGCCGTCCAGTAGCAAGCCAATCCGGGTATTCTCGCGAGCGGTAGATTATTTCGAATCCAGATATCTGGCTTTGCCAGGCTAATAGGCGCAAAAATAATCGGCGCTCGCCAGTTTTTGAGCTGGCGCACCAGGGCTTACCCGGAATTGGCCGCAAGCCAATCGCCTTGGCGTCGGCGCGCTCTTTCCAGTATATTTACGTTTGAATTTTTGGCCCTCAAGGAATAATAATTAGACTGGCATGAGGCCAGCGCCTTGCTCTTGTGTTGAAGCAGCCTTAGACGGCAATCCGCTTGAATCCAAGCGGAAGGCGCTGACAAGCCAAGAGCGTATCCCAAAATTGAGTTTAGGCTCGAAAAAGCGTTTTGGGATATGCACGACCTTTTCACAACTGGTTTGCCCGCTAGAAAAGCGTTTTTCGCTCGCCTGCGCCAAATTCAAGAATAATTTAGCAATAGGAGCCTGAAATATAGGGCGCATCCAAGTTTCGAAGCAATCGCGCCATAGCTGGATTCGCCCTTAAAAGAAAGGATATTCTAATGAGCCTAGTGCCTTACGTCATAGAGCAGACAAACAGAGGGGAAAGATCATATGACATCTATTCCCGCCTGCTCAAGGATCGCATAATATTCTTAAGCGAAGAAGTCAACGATATAACTGCCAGCCTGGTAGTGGCCCAGCTCCTCTTCCTTGAAGCGGAGTCGCCGGACAAGGACATCAGCTTCTACATCAACAGCCCGGGCGGATCCGTCACCGCCGGAATGGCCATCTATGACACGATGCGCTACATCAAGAGCAATGTCTCTACCATCTGCGTAGGCATAGCCGCCAGCATGGGAGCTTTCCTCTTGGCTGGAGGCGAGAAGGGAAAGAGGCTTGCGCTCCCCAATTCCGAAATCCTGATCCACCAGCCTATGGGAGGAACCAGGGGGCAAGCGACTGACATCCAAATCCACGCTGAGCATATTATAAGAACAAGGGCCAAGATGAATGAAATTTTGGCCGCCAACACCGGGAAGACCCTTGAGCAGATCGCTCGCGACACTGACAGGGACTTCTACATGAACGCTGATGAAGCGCTCGAATATGGCATCATTGACAAAATTGTCAGCAGGTAGCTTTCCCGATGGGAATTTATTTAGAGCATATTCCAAAAATGATTTATGGCTTGTGAAAGCAACGCGCACAACGCGATGACTTTCACAAGCCCTGCCGCAATTTTGGTTTATGCATAAAGGCCATATCCGGGAGGGAAAAGTTGCTTGAAGCGGCCGCCGTTTATATGCCCAAAACAATATGATTTTGGGATATGATCCCAGTGCCGCTTGCGAGCAAAATGACTTTCCTTGGCTCTTTGGGCCAGAAAGCGTCAGTTTTTTCAGGCGCTTGGAGCGTTATCCGCTCTGGTTTCGCCCTCAATCCGCATGGAGGGCGTTCGCGGCGTTCAAGCTCCAGAAAAAACTTAGACAACGGAGGTGGGGCAATGCCGACCAAATTGGAGGAGAAGAGGACAATCAGATGCTCTTTCTGCGGCAAAACGCAGGACCAGGTAAAAAAGATCATAGCTGGGCCAAGCGTTTACATCTGCGATGAGTGCGTCGACTTGTGCTGGGAGATATTGGATGACGGCTTCGAAGAGCTGGACACCTTTGACGACAACTTCAAGATACCGAAGCCCAAAGAAATAAGGGCAATACTTGACGAATACGTTGTCGGACAGGATAACGCCAAGAAGTCGCTGTCAGTCGCTGTTTACAACCACTACAAGCGCATTGCGCTGAACGGCTCGAATGATGACGTTGAGCTGCAAAAGAGCAACATCCTGCTTGTCGGGCCAACTGGAGTAGGAAAGACCTTTCTTGCCCAGACTTTGGCGAAACTCCTTAATGTGCCCTTCGCGATCGCTGACGCCACAAGCCTCACCGAGGCCGGCTATGTAGGCGAAGACGTTGAGAACATACTTTTGAAGCTTATCCAGGTAGCGGACTTTGACATTGAGAAGGCGCAAAGAGGCATCATCTACATTGACGAGATTGACAAGATAGCCAGGAAGTCAGACAATCCGTCAATAACAAGGGATGTGTCGGGCGAAGGCGTTCAGCAGGCGCTCCTTAAGATACTTGAAGGGACAGTTGCCTCAGTTCCGCCACAGGGCGGAAGAAAGCACCCTCACCAAGACTTCATCCAGATCGACACAACAAACATCCTGTTCATCTGCGGAGGGGCCTTTGGCGGCATCGACAAGATCATAGAGCAGCGCTTGAACAAGAACGTCATAGGATTCGGAGCTGACGCAAAAACCAAAAAAGAGAAGCTTTCTGATGACATTCTCAAGGATCTCCAGACCCAGGACTTGCAGAAGTACGGGCTGATTCCGGAGCTTGTAGGAAGGCTTCCAGTTGTTGTCACACTTCAGAGCCTAGATGAGCAGGCTCTTTTGACCATACTCACAGAGCCCAAAAACGCTCTTACTAGGCAGTACAAGTACCTCTTCGAGCTTGACAACGTATTGCTTGAGTTTGACAAGGAAGCCTTGGCGGCCATAGCCAAGCAGGCCATAGAGAGAGAAACTGGCGCCCGCGGGCTTAGGGCCATCGTCGAGAGCTTCATGACAACGATAATGTATGAAATCGCTTCTGACGAGACAATAGAGAAATGCATAATAACAAGGGAAACAGTGGAAGGCAAGGCTGCTCCCAAGATCATCTACAACGAGCACAGGGAGCCGATTGTAAAGAAGACAAAAAAGAGAAAGCAAAAGAAGCAGTCTGCAGGATGAATCTCCCGCCTGGGAAGTTCCCTTTGATTCTCGCTCCAATGGCTGGCGTGACAGACTGGCCTTTCCGCTTGCTGTGCCAAGAGAAGGGCGCAACGCACTCTTATACCGAGATGATTAGCGCAAAGGCGCTTGTCATGAAATCGAAAGAGACTGCCTTGATGCTTGAGAAGCATCCTTCCGAGGGGCCTTTGGGAGCGCAGCTGTTTGGAAGCAGCCCTTCCGTGATGGGAGAGGCGGCAAAGATGATTGAAAGCATGGGCATATTTGATTCCATAGACATAAACATGGGGTGCCCTGCCAAAAAGATAGTCTCCAATGGCGAAGGCTCCGCTCTTCTGCGGGAGCCATCTTTATGCGCCAGAATAGCTGAATCGGTTTCAAGAGCCATTTCTCTTCCTGTGACAGTGAAGATGCGGCTGGGCTATGATTCTCCAAACGCCCTGCTGGTATCCCATCTGCTGCAAGAGAGCGGCATAGTTTCGATAACGATCCATCCTCGAACCAGAGCCCAGATGTTTTCAGGAAAGGCTGACTGGAACGCTATAAGGCTTCTGAAGGAGTCACTGAGAATACCTGTTGTGGGAAACGGCGACATTTTCGAGCCTGAGGACGTCATTAGGATGCTGAAAGAAGCGTCTCCAGACGGCGTTATGATAGGCAGGGGCGCTTTGGGAAACCCTTGGCTTTTTTCAAGGGCGCAAGCTCTCTTAAATGGCATTGAGCTTCCTCCCCCTACCGTAAATGAAAGAATAGATGCTTGCCTCAGGCACTGCGAGATAGCTGCATCCGCATTTGGCCTTGGCGCTGTGGTAACGCTGCGCAAACATTTGGCCTGGTACACCAAAGGGATAAGGGACTCAAGCCGCTTGAGGGCGGAACTGACCCATGCCTCAACAATAGAACAAGTGAGATCAATATTAGAGCCTTTTCGGGCTTTGACATAGATTCCTAATACTTGACAGGCCGAGCAGGCTGGGCAGCCGCGAGAAATGGCGCAAGCCTTTTTTCGAGGAAAGTCCGGGCTCCATAGGGCAGGACGCCGGGTAACTCCCGGTGGAGGCGACTCCCAGGAAAGTGCAACAGAAATAAACCGCCAGGATTAATTCCTTGGCAAGGGTGGAAAGGCGAGGCAAGAGCTCACCGCTTTCCTGGCAACAGGAAAGGCTCTGCAAACCCCGTCCGGAGCAAGATCAGATTGAAGCGATAGGCGGCCCGTCTCAA
>JAISWZ010000372.1 GCA_031270945.1 Clostridiales bacterium
ATTATCGAAAATGGCGGAGGGCGCCTTGAGATCGTGAGCTCCCCTCCAGGCAATGACTTCTATGGAAGCGACAAAAGCCCGGATTACCCAGAAGTTTCAGTTGTAAACATTCGCCCCAAGGATCCTGTAGTCATATCTGTTGTGGTAAGCCCCAAGGTCTCCATTGTAGAAAGAGGCGACACCCACAAGTTCTCGGCTGTGGTAGAAGGCTTGAATGGCCCGGCTCAGGAGGTAACGTGGTCTGTAACTGGAGCCTCTGACGAAAAAACAAAAATTGACAAAGACGGGCTCTTGTACATCTCACCTGACGAAAGCGAAACATCTCTGACTGTCACGGCAAAAGCGTTGACCGATCCGGCTAAGTTCGCGGAAGTATATGTAACCATACCAGCAGTGATTGGAACCGGAATCCTTGGAGTTAAAATTTCGCCCTCCAGCCTGGTGGCAAAAAAGGGGGAGAACTATCAGCTAGACGCCACGGTTTTATCCAGCAAGAACTCCGATGACACAGCGGTATCCTGGAGCGTTCAGGGAGGAGGCGCGAACACCTCGATATCGCCAAATGGTCTGCTTTCAGTTGCCAAAGACGAAGAGGCGTCGACTGTGACAATCATAGCCACATCCCAAGCGGACACGGGAGTTGCAGGAGAGCTTCCAGTTATGGTTACCCCCAATGAAGTCAAAGTCATGTTTCTCGCAAACCAGCCAGAAGCCAGCGTTCCAGGCAATAACGGAAAAGAGTACTTCGCGAATGGACGGGAAGCGGCGATAGAAGTTATCAAGGATTGGGTCGGCTATATAGACAGCCAGGGCAACGGGATCTACCTGTTTGGATGCACAGCGAAGGATGACAGCCCGCAAAACGAGGGCTACGAGAAGCACAGGCAACTAGGCCGGCGCAGGGCGGACGCGGTCAGGGAGATCTTGATCACTGAATTCAACGTGGATCCTCGCAAGATCGTAACAGTAGGGCTAGGCTACGATAACCCTTGGCACAAGGACAACGGGATCAACAACCTGTTCTGGAATGAGGACGCCGCCAAAGAAAACAGAAAGACCTACGTGCTTCCCATAGGCGATGCGGTTGCGGATCATCTAGCAAGCCAAAATTCATGAGGGCAACCTATGGACTACTATTCATGCTGGTTAACGGAGAATAACTACATAAGAGAGCAGTTCGCCAAAAAGGGCTTCATGTTGGACTACAGAAAAGAAAAAGAGCTTAATGACATAGCAGGATACTTGACCAGGGCTATGCACAGAAATGTGATAGGGTTGTCTGAAGATAGGCTTTTGAAGTATGACGCCCTTCTGGCAGAGCTTTATGCAAAGGTCAAAGCGGAGCAAGCCAGGATAGAAAAGCTGATAAACGCATAAATTCTTAAAATTTTCGCGAAACGGGCAGCCCTGCTGCCCGTTTCGCGAATCAAACAGGAGGTTCTCTAATGAGTGGAGTGCGCCATGCATCCGTGAAGGTAAATCCCGCCACCTTCAGTCCTGAACGCAAGGTAACCAGAAAATCCATGCTAGACGAAATGATTGAGAAAAAGAAAAGGGAAGCGGCCGCCTCTTCCGCCGCCAGGGCCAAGACTCTTAGCTCAAGCCTTAAAGAGGCCGATGTTGCAGTTAAAAGCGAAAGCTCAAGAACCGCCGAGGAAAGCGCTGTGCAAACGAGGATCACAGAAATGTTCGCGGCGCAAAACAAGCGCATAGAAGCCCAGGGAGAGCGCCTCCAGGCGGACATTGCAGGGCTTGGCTTCGAGCAGGGCAGGATCAGGGCAACGCTGGAAGACTACAGCTTAAGCCAGAGCCTGCTTGAAGGTGAGTTTAGGGATTTGAGAAGCGTCCTGGATGGCATCGCAAAAAAGGAAACCCAGAAAGAGAACATAGCGAGATGCCTGATCAAAAACGCGCAAGCCTTGATATCAAGCTTGGAAAAGCTGAACCCGGAGAGGTATGCCAAAGGCGAGCTGGACGTTTTAAAAGGGAAGCTTCAAAACTCGGTTGCAAACTTTGACAGCAAAATCTATGAAGGCGCTCTGGTCATGGCGCAGACCGCAATCGCAGACGGCATGGGGCTAAAAGAAAAGATTGCAAGCATCAGCTTTGAGACGGAAAAGCTCTTGGCAGAGGCAAACAGCGCCATAGCGGAGCTTCAGGGGCGCTTTGATCAAGCCGACGCTTTGGAGTACGAGATTTCGACTTCTGATGGCATAGAGACAGTCCCAGCATTGGTGGATGTTTTCAGTGACGGAAGACTGAGCGAAAACAAGAGTAAGCTGTGCGCAGTCCTAAAATCCCTTGACAAGGAAAACATCAGCCAGGAAGAGCTCAAGCGCGTGATCGATGATACAAACGAAATACGCATAGCCCATGAAGAAGCTTTGCTTGCGGCTTACACAAACTATTTGAAGGCTTGCGAAAGAGAGGAATTATTGGATGTCTCAGGCAGGTTAATAGAGTCATTCTACGGCATGGATTTTATAGATGCCGCCTATTATGGGGGAAATGACGGACCTGCCAACAGCGCCATCCACGCGAAGTTTGAAAGCAGGCTCGCAGGGGATGAAATAGTGTTTGTGATAAGGCCCAACAAGGATGCCAACGGAGTGGTCGTAGGCGAAAGCATAGAGCTGCACTTCACGCAAGCCGGCAACGAAACCCGCTCCGCCACCATAGACCGGCGATCAAGCGAGATCATCCAAGCGATCAACGACAATGCGACAGGCCTGAAAGTCCAGTCGAGCGTATGCGACGAGAGCACCAAAGGAAAGCTTTCCCCAAGCAAGCATGTTGGAGACATGGACAAAGTGAGGCGCGGTGTGGCAAATGACTGATAGCGCCTTTACTTGGGAGAACATCCATAACAAGCGCGTGTTCCTGATCATTGGAGCTACAAAAGACAAGTTCACTGACGATAGCTTCCAGCTTGTGCCGATTCAGAGAATAGTGTTCGATGAGCTCAGGGAGCAGGGCTATGACAGGATCGTTTTCTGGAACTTTAGGCGAGGAATCCACACCTTTGACGAAAAATCATTCCGCTTGATGAAAGCCAGCACGGAAAGGCCCAAGGCCGGGCCAAGAAAAAAGCTGTTCAGCAAGGCCTGCCAAGGGCACTTAATTCAGAATCCCGCCGCTGACGCTAGCTTGCCCGCTCAGCCCCAAGACACGTTTCGCCTTAACGTTACAGACGCCTACAGCGTTTTCCGCATGCTAAGAGGCTTTTACGAGGATTGGGAAACCAAGACCGCCATTGTGATCGACGACGCCAAAGACTTTCTTGAAAGATTCGCAGGCTTTGAAAACGTCCCCCCGTTTTTTAACCAAATGGCTGGAACCACTGCGCCTGAAAACGACAACTTCTTTGTCTTTATAAACCTGGAAGACACCTTGGGTGACGGAAATGACTACATCAGCAAGATCGTTGAGGAATACCGCCATAACAACCTGTTCCAAAAAATGTTCATGAGCTTCTTCCCTGGCAGAAGCCTGGATCAATCAAACAACCAGGCTTCTTACGCCTCTGTTGAGGACAATCCGAACCTGATCCAAGTCAAAAGGCCGACGGCCCACGAGATCAGAAGAGCCATCTGCAGGCTCAGGCTGGAAAAAGGGCTAAAAGTAAACTTTTCGCAAATCCCAAGCATCTGCGTGGAAATTGAAAGGGCGTTCGCAAACCTGATCCAGAAGGACGCCACGAACTCATGGGTAATCATTGAGGAAAGAATGGGAAAAAGCTTCGCTGGCGAAGGGAGAACCCTGACCCTGGACAACTGGCATGAAGCCATAGGAGTGCCCCGCCCAAGCTCGGTGAGAGACGAGATAAACGCCCTTGTGGGGCAAAAAGAAATCATAGAATACCTAAATAACATCATGAACGCGGGCAAGGAGCGCGGCAAGCGGGAAGGCAGAACCCTTGCCGACAGCTCCCAGAACCGGCTCAAAAGAACGCCGCAAAAAGCCGTCGGCAAGGCTTTAAATCACATTGTTTTGTTGGGAAACCCAGGCACAGGAAAAACAACCATCGCAAGGCTCATAGGCCGCGTCATGCATGAAGCTGGCATTCTTGAAAGAGGGCACCTGATAGAAGGATCAAGAGAAACCCTGGTAGGCCAGTACATAGGCCAAACCGCCTATAAAACCAAAAACGCCATATCCCGCGCCAGAGGCGGAGTGCTTTTTATAGACGAAGCCTATGAGCTGGTGAAAAACGACGGATCAAGCAATGACTTCGGCCAGGAAGCGCTTGCGGAGCTGATAGCCGCCATGACCAGGGAGTCAGATTTCATAGTGGTTCTTGCCGGATACCGAGACAAAATGAGGGCGCTCTTTCGCGCCAACCCAGGCTTGGCAAGACGGGTGAGAGAGTTTACCCTCCTGGACTACACTTGGTCAGAACTAAGGGACATCCTGATTAGGCAGCTGATCGCCCGAAAGATCATCCTCAGCCAAGAGCTCACCGACCTCTTGGACGACTTCTGCCAAAACTGGATCGAGGACAACAGCGAGAACTCCAACTGGGGCAATGGCGGAGAGGTCGACATCCTGATTTCTGAAATGGAAATGCAGTTTGAAGTGATGCCAACCAAGGAGTTTGGGCCAAATGGCGAAAAGCGCATAAATAAAGAGCACATTTTGAATTCAGCACAAAGCTACAAGCACTATTGGGTCAAGCGCTATAGAGAAGAGCAAAGCGGCCAAGAGCCAAAAGAGCAGGAAAATCCTAAAAGCGCATCAGTAGGCTCATATCCCGAAGCGAAAAAACCGGCCACAAACCCCAGCCTTCTCGCAAGCCTAGACGACATGGTTGGAATGAACGACATCAAGAAACAGCTAAGAGTCCTAAGCAAGTCCCTTGGCTACTACAAGGTCAACCCCACGGAGCGCTATACGGGCAGCTTCCACAACCTGATTACAGGAGCGCCTGGCACAGGGAAAACAAGGGTCGCAAAGATCATAGCCAATATCTACAAAGACGCAGGGCTTCTCAGGCCAGGCCACTTTATTAGAACCAATCCCACGGATTTCTCAGGCGGAGGCATGCAAAGCACAGAGCGCCTTGTAAATGAGATCGTTCAAAACGCGCTTGGAGGAATCCTCTTTATCGACGAAGCCTACGCTCTAAAGGGCATGCATTCGGTCATAACAAAGCTGGTTCAAGCCATGACAGACTATGACGGAAAGTTTGGGCTTATCATCGCCGGATACGAGAAAGAGATCGATGCGCTCCTCAAGGAGAATGAAGGCTGGGCTAGGCGGTTCAAATCCAACAGGTACAACATATTGCCATATACAGGCTCAGAGCTGGCTGAAATATTCCTGAGAAACGCCAGAAAGAGAATGTTTGCCATGTCCCCAAGCCTTTCGGGCAAAATGGCACCCATGTGCGGCAAATGGGTGCAAGCAAACGCCAATAACCCTGGCTGGGGCAACGCTGGAGAGGTTGAGAGCCTGCTTGACATGATGATCTTAAATTTTCAGGCTGAAAATTGCGAGACTTTCAATCCTGAAAAAACATTGGAGATAAGCCACTTGCCGGAGAGCCTTGAGAAATATTTGTAAAAGCAAAAAGAAAGACAGAAAGGCAGCGCAAGCCCAAAGAGCCAAAAAAAAAGCAAAAACAAAAAAGCCAAACCCCAAAAGAATCCCCCCAGGCATGCCTGGGGGGTCTTTTTGAATGATAATGTTTTTTTTAATGATGATGGGGTTCTTTTTTATTGATAATAGGGTTCTTTTTTAATGATGATGGGGTTTTTTTAATTATAATAGCGTCACTCTTTTGACGCCTGCTTTTCCATCTTGGCCATTTCCCCTAGCACCTCTATGGCCTTTTGCAGCTGGGTGTCATTCTCTTCCTCAAGGGTTGACAGCCTGGTTGCGAGATCCGGATCCAGCTCCACAGGATAGTCAGGGGTCAAGCCGTCTCCTTGTATGCATATGCCGTTAGGCGTGTAGTACTTTGCAACAGTGACCTTAACCGCGCTTCCGTCTGACAGGGGGTAAAGGTTCTGGACTATTCCCTTGCCAAAGGTCTTCTCTCCAACAAGAACCCCAGCCTTCAGATCCTTCACCGCTCCGCTTAGAACCTCGCTTGCGCTGGCGCTGGAGCCGTTTACCAAAATGGCCAAAGGAACCTTCACGCTGGTGTCGTCTGAATAGGTGTAGTCCTTGTTGCCGTTCTTGTCCTCAGTGTAAACCAGAATCCCCTTGGGCACAAGAATGTCCGTGATTTTTGAGACAACGTCCAATAGCCCTCCGGGGTTGTTTCTTAGATCGATTATAAGCCCCGTAATGCCCGCCTTGTTGACGGAGTCATAAGCGTCCTTGAACTGATCGTAAGTGATCCGGTCAAACGCGGAAATTCGGATGTACCCTTTGTCTCCGCCCACTACCTTGCTCAAGACAGTAGGAACGTCTATCTTCTCTCGGACTATCCGAATGTCAAATGTTGACTTTTCGCTGGGCCTATAGACCGTAATGGTCACAATCGTTCCGGCTGGGCCCTTTGTCTTGGATGTCACCTCGTCCAGGGCGGAGTTTGTCACGTCCTCCCCGTTTACCTTCATGAACTTGTCGCCAGGAAGCATCCCGGCGGCCGCGCCAGGGGCGCCTTCATACAATGTGACCACAGTGATTAGGCTGTCGTTTGGATCCTGCGTGACGACGACGCCTATTCCGCCATAAGTGCCCTCGGTCTGCTGCATGAAATCGTCATGGGCGTCCTTGTCGAAGTAGGCGGTGTAAGGATCTCCGATGCCTGAAACCAGGCCCCGGTACATGTTCTCCTCTAGATCCGCCGTCTTGTACTCGTTTATGGAGTACCGATCCAGGACGCTCATTATCTCCGCTATCTTTTCAGCAGAGTCAAGGCTTTGCCCAACCTTGGCCCTGCGTATGTAGACGCTTGCGATAGCCATGGCAGCCATGGCCAGGGCTATGCCGGTCACTATCCCTGTAAGGTAAACCCGTCTGGCGCCACTTTCATCAATGCCCTTTTCCTCGGCTTGCTGAGCTTCCTTGTCCTTGCCTCCGAAGAATGACCTGAAGCGCTGGTAGCTTTTCATGTCATCATAAGGATTGCCGCTTGGCGCAAGCCCAGTTCTGGGCGAAAAAAAGCCGTATGTTTTTCTTGGCTTCATAAAATCCTCCCGCACGCGGCGCGCGGCTTTCCCGGGCGTTTCCGCGAGAATGAGCTCTTTTCGGGCTTTTGCCAGCGCGCTTTCAGCCCTCTTTAGATGATATTCAAGTAGAGCGCTCTAAATGCGTATCCCGGCCGCGCAATTTGATCGCGCTTGCAGCCCTAGACAAGCCCTAATTGCATATTGCGCATATGCCAAAATTCCTGAGCGAGCAGGAAATGCGTCTTGCTGTACAAGAATATGTGAGGGACTTTGGGATATGCTGTTTTCGCCCGCGAGCGCGACAATAGACTTGCGGTTCCGCTCGATGGATTTTCCTGATGTTTTCGCTCGCAGGCGCGTGTCCACTCATGAGTATACCACAAAAGCGCGAGCAAATCAAGGGAAGCAAGAGCATATCCCAAAATTCCTTAAAAGGCGCCAGCAGCGCTAGAATCAAAAGCAAGAGCATATCCCAAAATTCCTTAAAAGGCGCCAGCAGCGCTAGAATCGATCTAAAATAAATGGACTTATTGCTTGGCTCAAGCGCTAAAGCAAAGAATCGGTCTTCCAAACGTTTCCGCTCGAAAGCATAACGGCTGCGCCCCAAGCGGCGGGCCGCTTGGGGCATTGTTTGTCATATTTTGCTTGAAAAGCTCTGCGCGAAATCAGGAGGGATAAGGCCAAGCCTCCAAAAGCTCACGCCCTGCACCCCCATTAGCGACGCAAGCCTAAGCTTCGCCTCGGCGCTTTGCTTGTTTTCGTACCACACTATGTTGTCCGCGCCTTCCTCTGACAGGAAGGTGACGAACGGGTTTTCGTACTTCAGAGAGTAGTGTTGTTGAGCGCCTGAGGATATGCGGGAAAGTATCGCCGCAAGATCCGGGGTGAACGGGGTCCTGTTTGTTATCTCGCCGTCAACGGTCTTCCACTGGCAAGAGCTGAAGCTGATCTGGAGCGTGACCTTAGACTTGTCAGCAACACCATTGTCTGGATCGCATACGGCAGACAACGCGTAATACACTTCGTTTATAGGCGATAGAGGGGTGACTGTGAAACCTGTCTTCATTTCTTCTGGCGTCAGGCTCTTCGCTTCATAGTCATGGGCCATGAGTATCACTTCGTCCGCGATCTCGCCTATCTCCTTGAAGTCGTAGCCGTCAAAGTAAGCTAGGCCTCCTGCCCTGGGAGGCTGGACAGTTACCGCAAGGTAGCTGCTTCCAGCGGGAAGGGCAGCCTTAAGCGCTCTCAGGAACAAGACATAGTCCGATTTCGACTTTTCGCCAGACATGTTCTCAAAGTCAGCCACAACTCCGTCGTATCCGATTGCCGCCTCTGCGATCAAACTCACCATGTGCGACCTGAACTGGTCGCGGGAGATGAGGTATGCTGAAAGCGGCATCTCTCCTGAAACTTCTGGGTTTCCTGAAGCGGTTACAGTCTTCCCTTCGACTGAAACTGAAAGAAGGGCCTTTTTGCCTCCAGACTTGGCTAACCCAAGCACTTCCTCGTACCCGTCAGGCCTATGGTACTCATTGGCGTTTGTCGAGGTGAAGTTCAGGGATACGCCGTCTTTCCATTCTATCCTGCTCCAGCCGAAGCTTACCTGATCCAGGCTTGATATAAGCGATGTCTGGCTTGAGGAGCTTATGGCGTAAAAGGCGTTGGCCCTTTTCCAGCCAGCTGAGGCGTAAGAGCTCGAAGCTTGGGCCAGCTTGTTGTACAGCCTTACCATCATCGCAGCCGCCTGCTCGCGGGTCGCAGTCTGGTCAGGCGAAAACAGCCCTGGGGCTGTGCCGTATATTATTCCGAAATCTTTGGCTAGAGAAATGTACCCGATGTTTGTATCGACATCGGAAAAAGGTTGGGGCAGGCTGTCCAGCTGAGAGGCAAGGGTGTCATAACCCATGCTTCGCACAAGCATTACCGCCATTTCCTCGCGGGTTATGGGATCGTTGGGCCTGAAGTCAGACGCTTGCCCAACAATTGCGCCCTTTTTGATGCCGGCGTCCACAAACGCCGCGTACCAAGGATCGCCGCCGCCTTCAGCCTCCCAATCCAGGAGCTTGGACAAAAATGTGATAAATTCAGCCCTGGTCAGCGAATTTCCCAGGCCGAACATGTTGTCTCCAACCCCCTGGGTAACGGACAGGCTTCTTAGCGCTTGTATGTCAGCATGTGCCCAGTGGGTCCTGGGCACGTCGTCGAACTCCTCGTAAGCGGTCGCTGGAGCGCCTTCGGTGCGCAGCGCCGGGAGGAGCAGCACGGCGACAAGCGGGGCTAGAGCCAGAAACTTTGCATATCGCAACATAATTGAACGCCCGCCATGTGTCCAGCAATGCTGGAAGCCTGGCGCGCCCCTCCTCTCTCGTTTGCCTTGCGAGCCGGCTTGGAAAAATCACGCAAGCATCGCGATGATTATGGAGATTTGGTGCATGTCCCAAAATTGCTAGGGATGTGATTTTGCGCTTGTTAACGCTCTAATGCGCGCCTATGCGCGCCAATCCAAAGATTTGCTCTAAATCTGCGATATCTGCGGCTCAGGGATATGTATTTATAGTATGTCCCTAAACGGCAGAAAAGAAATCAAGGATTCCTGGTGGATTGCACGGTGATATTTGAAATGCCAAAAAACAATCCCCTAGTGCGGCTCATAAGCTGTCTTCTCCTGGATCTCTTCCATGGAAAAGCCAGCTTTTTGCAAAGGCTCAATAAAATCAGCCAAGGCGGTTGGCACAAAGGACTTGAGAATTTCACAGCGCCCTGCCGGGCGCAAGGAAAAGCTTCCCAGGCCAGCTGGCGCAAGCGCGGTCATTCCAGGTGTTAGCGAGACAGACATGCCTTCGGAGATGATGCTGAACTCCCCGTCTATGCAAGTGAACAGGAAGAACTTCTCCGGGTCGGAGACAAAATGGGCCTCTTGGCTCAAGCTTAGCGATATAACCGCAAAGTGGCGGTTTGACAGCAAGTAAGTCATTTGTCCCGCGCAAAGGCCAGGCACAGCAGACTTTCTTTGCTTTCCGCTAAAGTCGGCGCATTGGGCAGCCTTCTCCACATGCAGCTCCCTGGGCTTTCCGTCCAGGCCCAGCCGGCCATAATCGCTGACCCGGTAGGTGATGTCAGAGCTCTGCTGAATCTCAGCTACCATTACCCCTTTTGTTATGGCATGGATCATTCCGGGGGGTATGAAGAGCGTGTCCCCTTTCTTGACGGGAATGTAGTTGAGCAGCCCTGAGAGGCCATCAAAGCTCTGGCTAAGAGCCGCTTCCGTGAACTCGCTTTTGCGGACTCCGTCCTTTAGCCCCAGGACAAGCCTGCCGCCCTCTGGCGCGTCCATTACATGCCACATTTCAGCCTTCCCATATTTCTGCCCTTCAAGCCTCTGGGCTGCCAGATCGTCTGGATGGACTTGTATAGACAAGTCGTCAGCCGCGTCTATTATCTTGACCAGCAAAGGGAATGGCGAGATCTGGCTTGCCGCTGTGCCAAGCCAGTCATCCTTGCCTAGGAAAAACGAAAGCCGCTCTCCTTCAAGCGGCCCGTTCGCCACTATTCCCATTTCCTTCGGCCTGCAGCTTACGCTCCAAGCCTCGCCGGTTTTCTCATAAGGAGCGTCAAGCCCTAGCTGGAGCTTCATCTTTTGCCCGCCCCAAACCATCTCCTTGAAAATTGGCTTAAATAATAAAGGATATACCATGAGTGCCCTCCAAAAAGCGTTGAGTGAGATCATTATAGCATTTTGGCGCATGCCTGACAACATCTGCATTGAGTAGTGTTTTGAGGCATGCGTGACAGCATCTGCATTGAGGGGATTATTGCAGCGTTCTGGGGCGCGCGTGACAGCATCTGCATTGAGGGCCAGTGGGGCGGCTAACGCTAGCGTTTTGCAAGCAAGAAAAAACAAAATATGGCTGACGCGTTCTCAGCAATATATTTACGCGTGAGTTGGATGGTTTGTTTCTTGATTTCATGGCGTCTTTGAAATTTAATATATTGCAAGAAGAAAAGCAGTGCTGTTGATGTAAAAAAATAAAAAAAGCAAAAGAATAAAAAAAACTAAAAAACAAAAAACAACAAAACAAAAAAACAAAAAGCAAACCCCAAAAAAGCCCGCAGGCGGTGCCTGCGGGCTGGGGTGCTTTGGCTTCACATCGGCCTGATCTCGCTCACAGGCCTGAAAAAGCCTGGCTTCGGCTCTGACTTGGCGGCGGCTGAAGCGGCGAGCATGAGCTTTTTCACGTTGTCGTACTTGCACCACGGGCACTGCTCAAAGCTGTGCTTGTTGTAGCTGTGCTTGCGGTTGAATGGGCAATCGAAAAGTGTCGTTTCGTACGTCTCTAATGCATTTATCCAGTCGTCGGTGCTGACGCTTCCTTCCGCCACCCTGAATATTATGTCAAAGTAGTTGCGGAGCTTGTCGCTTATTATCGCGGCTGGAGGATCATCTTCGCTCTCTATCGGAGGAGGCGTGTCGTCATGATAGACGAACTCCTTCTGGGGCCTCTTGTACTTGGCACCGTTAGCGAGCAGCCTATATGCGTACTGTGCCGCTATATGCATTGAAAACTCAGGGGCGTACGTTTCGCTGTTAGCCAGGTAAAAGGACTTGTCCTGAACCCAGATTTCGCCTGGCATGCGGTTTCCGTTTCTCCGCATAAGCTTGAAGAGCTGGATCGCCAGCGTTACCCTGTCCTTGATGGAGTACTTGTAGTCAGGATCGTAATTGAGCAATGTGTCGAGCTTGATGGCCTGTGGCGCTGACGCCGGGGATTGGGACGCCCTTGGGCTTGTTGGCTGGGTGCCTGGCGCTCCGCTTTTAAGCGTTGCAACCGGGGGAGGCAATGTTGGAGTTGTAGGCAGCTGAACGCCCAGTCCTGGCATCTGGTTGTTAGATGGGTAACTGGTGTCCATTCCGGGAAGCGGAGTGGCAATGCCCGGCGCTTGGGCGGTCATGGAATGAAGAGATGACGGCTGCAAGGGCTGCTGGTGCATGCTTGGCAACTGCTCCTGGGGGGCGCTGAACTGCGTTGACATGCTTGGCTGAGACATTATGGTAGGCAGCGTTGTTATGCCTGAAAGCTGGCCTGATGGGGAAGCCAAGTCTGGGAACACATTGCTCGCGGTCACAGCGTCGGATTGGGGCCCTTGGACAGGCGTGTTCGGCAGCTGGAGCGACAAGGTCGGAAAGCTTGAAGCTGGAGGCGCGGGCATAGTCGGCGCTGGAGGCTGTTGCGGCACTCCGGAGTACTGTATCGGCGCGGGTTGCTGCTGATTTGGCAGCCCTGAGTAAAATGGCTGCGCTACAGGGCCTAAAGGCTGAGCTACAGGGCCTAAGGGCGCCGGGCCATACGGCGGGGTGTATTGCGGCTGCTGGACTGGCCCGTATTGCGCTGTCTGCTGGGCTGGAAACTGAGGGCCCGGGCCAGGGTACTGGGACTGCTGGAAAGCTTGGGCTGCCAGGGCGGACGGAGGAGGGCCCGCGAGGGCTGTCTCGGCCATAGGCGCGGCAGATCGGCTAGACTGGTCTTCAGGGTCTGGAACCATGTAATAGGCGTCTGGCTGGTATGAGATCGCTTGGCTTGTGTCTTGCATCACCACAATGGTCAAATCGTCATACCTGGCTTCTATGGCATGCTCCTTGTTGATTAGATCGAGCTCGCTGTCGATCCAGCCCAGAAGCGATTCAACGTTTCCATCTGGGCATCGGCGATCAAGGAATCCCGGATCTATGTAGTAATCGATAAGGGGTATCGAATACTTTATCTTGGCGCCAGGCGGCCTTTTTGGGTGAAGCATGCTCCATACGCCGTCAGTGCACAGCAGTGCGGCGGCGGCTTTCCCTAAGGCTTTTCCAAAAGCCCACCGGGATGCGTCCCTAAGCGGGAAGACCCGGCCTTCCTCGTCATTCTGGGGATCGGTGACCTGGAGGATGCGGCCGTCAGTAAACAAGGCGAACATGCCGCTGTCCCCGACATGGCCATAAAACAAGTCGCCGTCAATGATTATCCCTAAAGTCATGGTGGTGTCGCACTGCCCAAAGTCCATGAGGTTCTTGGCTGACATGTCATAGACGGACTGCAGCGCAAAGCCGAAGGCCTCTTTCGCGATATCCAGGACATCCTTGTCGCTCATGCCGCTCTGGAGGAATTTGGCGCAGTACGCGACGCAAGCGGCGCTTGCTGTTTGGGATCCAAGATCCGAGTTCCTCTGTGATCCGACCCCGTCGCAAACGGCAGCTATAAGCGCGAACCCGGTGTTTGCCATGTCGCAGGCGTCCTGGCATGGCAAGCCGATATTGGTGTGGGACACTCCGGCAAGACTGTTTCCATACAAGTATTTCATTAGGTCACCTGCCTGATGCTATACTAATGAGTGAAAAGAAACGCGCTTTTCACTCAGTTGATGGTTGCTCACGAGCGAAAATTAAAAAGGGATTTTACTGATATTTTCGCTCGCGCGTATATACTAAGGCATATCCCAAAATTTTATGACTTATAAATTCTGGGATATGCGCCGAGGATCAAAATGAAACGATTCTAATTAAAATATTTTGGCGCCGCGCGAACTAGCGGCTTGCATAGCTTCCCGCCAGGTTCAGATCAACGGGGTCGAGATACAGCTCGCGCTTGAAGCTTTCCTGGTCGATTCTGCGCACTTTGAACTTGGGCTTGAAAAGGCCTCTGTTCTTCTTCGATTCGCGTTCGTCGGCCTCGCACCAAGGGCAGCATGAGAGCCCTTTGTGGTGCCAGTGCATGGGGTTTTTGCCGCACATGACCAGATGCATGCGGTAGTTGTCCAGGGCGTTAAGCCACTGCCTCCATGTTGGGCGACCTGCTTCGAAGTGGATGAAAGCCCTGTCGAAGTACTCAGAGAAAATGTCAGGCAAGATGAGAAGCGGAGGAATTGTTCTGTTCTTGGGCTTCTTGCCTAGGGCAAAGCAATAGAGGCCGTCATGGACAGGCTGGTCCCCGACGCCAGCTATGGCGCTGGACGAATCCATGGTGACATCTATGCCGTTGTATGGATGGGCGCCATTCATGAGAAGCCTGAAAACATGTATCGCCAAGGCGAACAGGTCGGTTTCCGCAGTGAATGTCGGAAGGTTGGCGCCAAGGTAGTTGGTGCTTCCGTCCGCTCTCATGGCCCTGAGGAGCTCAGGCGCGGCGTAGCCTGGCATGCAGGCCCCGCAGCGGTGCTTTCCGCCAAGAAGGTGGAAGGAGTCGCAGTCAAACATAGACACGTATCCAGATACCTTGTCCAGCCCTATGTTCTTGTCATTAAAGTCCCCTATGACAAAGTTGTTTATGTTTGCCCAATGGATCATGGTGCACAAGTTCCTGGCGACTATCACCCTGTTCTTGTAGTTCCTGACCTCAGACATGTCGTCGGTGTAGTCGTAGGCGAAATATATCTTCTCGTCGCAAGGCAGCCTGGGCATGTAGAAGCCCACGGGCTGCCCGTTTTCGTAGCCGACTTCGGTCGGCCAGGCAAACTTGCTGTTTTCGTCCCCAACTTTTATGGGGTGATCAATCATGTACTTGAGCTTTTCTTCCACTTCAGGAGTCATTTTTCCCGGTCTGTACTTCTTGAAAAGCTGGCCTGGCCTGCTCCGGGACGCGTAAACAGCGCCTTCCCCGCCAGTGCCGTTGAAAATGGGATTGCTTTCGATGTCGATCATGCGCCGCCTCCCGGCATAGGCGCCCAAGACAGGCAAGCGCCCGCCTTGGGCGTCCAAATATGGGCGTGTTTTTGAGCGTATCCCAAAATTTTATAAAAGGTGTGCAAGGCGTTAGTCTCGGGCTTTAATGACGAGCACGAGCAAACTTGCGCGGCTTTCCCCACGCCATAAACTTAAATTTGGGATATGCTTTTAGCGCATGCCAAAAGTCCGAAAAGTCCTGCGATGGCTGCGCTAGCAGCGAAAACGCTTGTTTCTCGCAGGAACACATGCAATGAATTTGGCTTGCGCTTAAAATTGCCCTTACGCATCCGTGCGCTTGATGATCTTAGGCAGCTTAAAGCTGAACTTAAATCTGCTGGGCTTGCCTGCCATCTTTTTAGGATCGACAGTCTTATCCGAAGATAGATCAAGCTCTGGCATTCCTGGGGGCTTGCCTGGATTCACGGTCCTTTCCAAGGATAGCGGAATCTGGGACGGCCCTGCAAGCGCCGCCTCTGGCGGCGCATAGATGTCTGGCTGAAACTCATTCCCAGGCTCTGGCGGCAGTCCAGGCTTGGGAAGCGGACGGTTAGGAACGGGCGCCAAGTCAGCAGCGACTTGCAGCGAGTTGGGCTCGGAAACCAAAGGGTCAGGATCTAGAGGGTCAGGATCTTGAGGCGCAAGATTAGGCAGCGCTTCATGGCTGTCAAGATCAGGCGCGTCCGGAAGAATGATCTCTGGCACATCAGGGGCTGGCGCATCAAGGGCCAAAACGATAGGCTTGCCAAGTGTCACGCAGATGTTTGTGTCGTGCATGATGACCATTGTAAGATCGTCATAGTTGGCGCCAGAGGCTTCCTCGGCGTTTATCCGATAAAGCTCCGACTCCGTCCACTTGCCAAGGGACTCGCTTCTTGAGCCCTGCGTTGAGCGCAGGAATATGGCCCTGGGATCCATGTAGTAGTTCAGGCGAAAGAAAGCCTGCTCAGGATCCCCGGCGTTCACCAATTTCCATATCCCGTCCGTGCAAAGAAGCGCTGAGGCAACTTTGCCCTCTACCTTATCATACGCCCAGCTGCTGTTCATTCTCAAGGGATAAACCCTTCCATCTGAGTCATTTTGCTGCTTGGTAACCGGCAAGTAAGAACCGTCGGAAAACAGGGCAATCATGCCGCTGTCGCCGGATTGGCCATAATACAAGTCGCCATTTGCCAGCACTCCAAGCGTCATTGTTGTGTCGCATTGCCAGATGTCCAAGTTTTGGGCCCTGGCTTCATTTTCGACAGCGTCCAATGCCGCCTCGAATGCGTGGCAAATAACAGCCAGAATGGAGTTGTCGTCCATGCCTGGCTTCATGTTGGCAATGCAATGCTTTACGCAAGCCTCGCTTGCCACGGCAGAAGCCATGCCTGAATGCTTTTGCGATCCCACCCCGTCGCACACGGCCGCTATCAAGGCGAAATCTGAATTCGCTATGAAAAACGCGTCCTGGCAGGGTCTTTTTCTCTTGATGTGAGACACGCCGGCAATAGAGCTGCCGTATGCAAGCTTCATTCGAGCCTCCTGAGAGCGCATTGGGATGCGCTCAAAACTAATGCGAACAATCGCTGGGAGATCTTGTATTGCAAGCGCATATCCCGAAACTTTCGGCTACGCCGTTATCGACAGCTGCTTCACGGAGCTTGAGAGGGAAATGCCGACATTGGATCCGGGAACGCTTACTGACAGCGCGGCTTGGCTTCTGCCGATCCAGCTGAAAAACTCCGAGAAGTTATAGTTCAGAATCTGGAAGCACTTGTCGGAGAGCATGAAAAGCTGCTTTTTCTCATACCCGGCCCCCACGCCGAAGCAAAGGACGTGGTACTTTCCGTCCGCGTCATCCTGCCTTAGCTTGGCCCCTATCTCTGACAGGTCGTCAAAGATGTTGCCGTCAGTTATAAATACGAGCCAAGGCTTGAAGCAGCCTGAGTCGTAGCGGAACTTCTGGCGAGAAGTGTTGGCTCTTGCCATTTCCAGCGCGTCAACTGCGTATGTGGACCCGCCCAGGGACAGCTTCACCTCTGGAAGCCTTGAGATGGAGTCAAAGGGCTGGACGAGCTTGTGCTGGCCTCTGTCGGAAAAGGTTATTATGGACATGTCAACAATTTTCGCGAGCCTTGCATCCTGGCGAAGCTCTTGGATCATCCTGTTGACCGAGGCGTCTACGTGAGGCAGGTGGGGTTCCATGGAGCCAGAGACATCAATTATCAGAGTCAGGCAGCAGTGGTATTCGTTGGGCAGCTCTATGGGCCTGTCAATGTTGTTGAAACGATCTCTCATGATTTTGCTCCTTTCTGGGCGCTCAAAGCAAGCTTTGAGCGCGGGCGCCGAGCGCAAGCTTATGTATCTTAAGAGCTCGCTATATACGAGACGAATTAACCAAAAATAAAGTCCGGGTTTTTTAGTGAATCCGAAAAAATCCTGGCGAATGCCTCAACTAGTTTGCTCGGGCTTTTGCGAGCAAACACCCGGATTTTTTCGGCGCCTCGGATATAATTTTGGGATATGCTCTTAATTTTTATCAATTAACGGGATTAGCGCCTCCGGCAGCGGAACCGGGATGTCATCCCCAGGGGCGGAAGCGGACAAGGCGGCCATGCTCTGCCCGATCCAGCTGAAGAATTCGGCGAAGTTGCAGTCTGCTATCTTGAACACCCTGTCGCTAAGCTGCAGCAACTGGGCGGGGTTGTAGTTTTCTCCCGCTCCAAAGCAGAGAACGTGGTGCTTTCCGTCTATCTCGCCCTGCTTGAGGCGTTTTGACACTTCTCTCAGGTCCTCTTGGATCCGCCCGTCTGTTACGAAGACTATCCAAGGCTTGTAGCATCCTGAGCCGTAGCGGGCCTTTTGTCTTGAGATGTTTTCCATAGCCATCTCCAAAGCCTTGACAGCGTATGTGAACATTCCTGTCTTCAGCTTCACGGGCTTCGCGCTTGAAACAGATTCAAACGGGAGCAGGAGCTGATGCCTGTCCCTGTCGGAGAATGTGATAATGGATACGTCCACAATCTTTGCAAGTCTTGGGACAAGGCGCATGTCGGAAAACATTTTGTTGATGGCGTCGCTGACGTCATCTATCCGGCTTTCCATTGAGCCAGACACATCCACTACCAGGGTAAGGCAGCAGTGCACCTCGCTTGGCAGCTCAACGGGGCGGTCCAGGTAATTGAATCGCTCAGAACGGTCCAGGCAATTAACGCGATCAGAGCGATCCAAGCAATTGGCGCTGTTAGAGCGATCCAGGCAATTGATGCGCTCCATTAAAGCATCTGCGCTATTAGGCATTCGAATCCCTGCTTTCAAGCATTTTTGGCGAATCCTCAAATTTGGGGATGCCAAAGTTTTGATATGCCAACGAACGTTTTTAAGCTATTCTCTATATTTTATGTACGCATATTGATTGTAGCATAAAGGCCTGATTTAGTCAACCGTTTCAAGCGCTGTCCATAATGCGTTTGAGAACCCAATTTACTACTGAGTTATCAATAAACATTGCATCTCCAAAACGCGAATTTAAGATTTACGGCCTTTACACTATGCGCAATTATAATTATTATGTCGAATAGCCGAAAAACTATTGCATAAAACGACTGGTTCAATAGAAAAATTTGACGAAATATTGCGGGAAATGATTGATTAACGCAAACCTAGGCGAAACTGAGAATTAGGGCTTTGGCGTCAATCAGGGCTTGCTCTAGAGGCGCTGCGCCATGGATCTAGACGCTGGGCTTTGTCGCGCGCCATGGGCACATCTCCCAAAATATCTGGACATGCATTAAATATGTCGGCATATGGGTTAAAATAAGGAATAGCGCTGTTTTTTAAGTGGCTAAGGCGACAAAGGCGCAGTCTTGGGAAGAACGGAGTTGCAAACGCTCGTTAGCCAAGCCCGAGGTGAGCAAATCCCCATAACAAACCAGTTTTGCCATTAATAATTTTTCTCTCTTTCACTCCAATCATGCAATATTTGCCTGATGCGCAGAAGCTTAGAGCATATCCAAAAATAGGTTTGGGCGTCCAGCGTTGAAGCATTCGCAGGAATCAGTAAACTGGTTGCACATGTATAAGGCAGAATGGGATTATTATCGCTTGTGGGATTATCTGGATGAGAGAGATGAATCGCAAAGGCAGGCCAGCTTTCCAAACACGAAAAAAAGGCGTCATTCGACGCCTAATCCAATCTGATACATAAGGTTTTCCCGAGCGTTTTTTACTCTAAGCGCCCATTCTTCGTCTGTGAAATCAAAATGGGAGGGCCTGCCGTACTCATCGAAAGACATGATTACGTTGCTGGGCGGATTTGTCGGGCTGTACTGGCCAAGTCGAAGGTAGAAATCCTTCAAGTTGTCCAAAACGACAGGATTGTTTCCAACGTTGTCAGCGTAATAGTATTGCTTTGTAAGCGGGCTTATCCTGACATGGCCATCATCCACCGCTGCAGAGAACTCCGCGTTTTCCTCCATGAACTTCTTCTTTCCCTCAGCGTCCATTGCAGGGTATTCCTTCGTTATGGCATAGCTGGATCTTGGAAAGAAGCTGACGACGTTACCGTTGTATGCGGCTTCAAATTTGGACTTGACTTCTTCAATCGCATTTTTGCCCCCGACATTCATGCCTATAAAGAATACGCAAACAGATGACAGGATCCATGAAGCAAGCAATATGACGGTTTTTCGGTGCATTTTATCACTCCTTGACGGTTTGGTCATTGATTGCATATCCCGAAATTCCGAAATGGCACCGGAAAAATCCTGGCGAATGCTTCAATGCTGGATTTTTCCAGTGCCTCGGATATAATTTGGGAAATGCTCTTAGTCCAAACCTTGATTTATGAGCCTTGAAGGAGTTCTTATGGCAGAACTATTATATCTTGCTAATATATGTGATGTCAATTGGTATTTTTAAATTGAAATAAATATGTAATTGTTTTAAAAACATGCTAAATATCCTAGTTGTCGCATAGAAAAAATACATGAAACATCTAAAGTTTTGCATTAGCCTGCCCTAGATCCACGTGAATAAGGGGTTGGACAGGCTTGCGCCTGTCCAACCCCTATCCATGAATCATACTTTAATAAGAAAGCTTAAATCATGGGGTTTTGCTTTTTGCTCCTTGTCTGACAAACCGTTCTCATTGAGTAAATCATTCTTATCTATTAAGCTCTTGGTTCTTAGCTTTTGGCTTTTAACTATTAGATTTTAACTCTTTGATCTTAGCTCTAAACTCTTAACTTTTACTTTTTACTCTAAACTCTTAACTTTTGCTTTTAACTCAAAACTCTTAACTCTTAACTCTTAACTCTTTACTCTTCTCTCTCAACTCTCAACTCTCAACTCTTTAGATCAAACAAAGCTTTCAGCATCACGCTCTCCGTGCGCATGCCAAAATTCTGCGCTAGCCGCAAGAGCGGCACCCTGTGAGCTAACGCTGTGGACTTCTTCTGGATTCGCTTTGGCCGGCTTGCCCGCGAGCGAAGAAAGCTGCGCTTTTCGCCTGCAAGGCTATATGCTTGACACAGAGATGGCTCATTGAGCCCTATCCATAGATTTCAATCGCATCTCTCATGATCTGTTCATAGAACTCATCATCCAAAGCGGGTGTCTTGACAATGTCCACTGGCTTTTTTAAGCCTTCTTCCAGATCTGCTTGAAGACCGCCAAGATCGAAAAGCGGATCGACTCTGTCAAAGTCGATCATGAGATCGACGTTGCTTGTCCAGGTTGCCTCGTTGCGGGCGTACGAGCCAATAAGGGATAGCTTTTCCACTTTTCGGGCTCTTGCGATTGGCGCTACAATGTCTCTGATCTCCGAAACTGTGTATACGCGCTTTGTGTACTTTACCACCTGATCACCTCCTGTGGTCAGTTTACTGCAAAGTCGAAAAAAAGTCAACATTGCTGTAACCTGGGCTGATGTTCATCAGCCTAGGCTGGTATCATCGGCTTAGCCTAAGCCTTCCCAAAATTTCGCTTTAGATCTATTTCAATGGCCCAAGGCAAGCGCTTGTTGGCCAAAGGCTGAGCAAAGCCCTGATTTCGCCGCATGTCCCAAGCCGGGCGTTTGGCGGCATAAATTGCTGCACATGAGAGCTTGATAAGCCAGTCCATTTATGCTATACTACCCAGTAGGTTTGCGCTTGGGGAGGGGCCCCCAAGCCTAGAATAACAGGGGGATGCCCTAAATATAAAATATGCGAAAGCGTTGCGCCACAGGCTTTTCGCCACAGGCTTTTCGCCTAAGGCTTTTTGCCTCAGGCTTTTTGCCTAAGGCGCTTCGCGAGAAAGAAGGCGAGACATTGGGCTCCATCTTTGATGAGGAGTTTGACCCCTTTCTGGACTGGAACGGGGCGTATGATAAATATGTGGCTTCTGATAGCCAAAACATTAAGCTAATGCTTCGAAAAATGCTCAAGGCGGACTTTTACTATCCGGTTGATCCGGCTGATGAAACCAAAGTAAGGTTTCTTGCGTCAAATGAAATGGTCTTTCTGCCGATCTTCACGTCAATGAGCGAGCTTTGCCAATTCGAGGCGCCTCACAAAAGGAAGATCGCCAAGCTCAAAGACGCCAGGGAAATTTTGCGCGTTATCCAAGGCCCGTGCGGGATAGTTGTCAATCCTTTTGGAAAGGCCATCGCTTTTGGCTCGCAGCAGCTTTTTGGCAGCGAGTGGGAAGAGATAGCAAACGAGGAAGACGAATAGCGACAAAAGAGCCCCAGGCGTCGCCTGGGGCTCTTTTGTCGCGCTGGCGGGCTGCGCCCGCCTTGGTTTTTGGTTTTGGTTTGAAAATCATTAAAGCGCAAAACTTTGGTCTTGAAATCTTTTAATATCGCAACCGATTTGCTGGGAAAATCGGACAAATCGGTTGCGAGAACAACGCTAAACCCTAAAACTAAAGCATAAAATCATAAACCCTAAAAACCAAACCCTAAAACCGCAAACCCTAAAACAAAACCCAAACCTAAATCTGATTCGCGTCCTGCGCTATCGCTGAGAGTATCTCGAACACCTGGCCCATGCTAATGGGCCCTTGGGGGTTTGACCGCATGGGATAGAGGGGCCTTGTTCCTGGGAAGACGAAGCCAAGGGCTTCGGCTTTCAGGAAGGTGTCCTGGCTATCCTGGGATAGATCTAAAAGATCTGTGAAGATGGATTGGGATAGGGCGGGATAGCTTTCAACTGGGCCTACAAGGATTTCTCTGAGCCCGATCAAGGCTCTGAGCGCGTCCTCCTTGGTGACAGGAGACTTTTCCTGGTAAAGGCCAGCGGATTTCAGGGAATCGGCGTCTTGGCTGGAGATTGGATCATTTAAGCGGATGGTGCCCTTTTGCCTTGCCAGGGCAAGGACTAGCTGGTTGAGCTGTGACGCCGTGACAGTGGAGCTTGGGATCAGCGCATGGAGATCTTCTATGCGAAACAGGCTATTCAGGTAGGAGGCGGCTTCAATCGCCTGCGGGTCTGAATGCAGGCTGCCTGGATAGGGAGCGTTTGCTGGAGGCTTGAAGCCTAGGACCGCGTACTTGCTGGGTCGCCTGGAGTAAAAAGAGATGAGCGGGAGCGCTTTTTCTGAGGGGGCAAGCTCCCAGCCAACGGTATCCTCTGACGCATGGAAGGCATTGACGTTTGTTGGCGCCCTTTCGATGTCGCCAAGGCTGAAGCTGATCTTGGCGGGCTTTTGAAGCTCTGTCGCCTGGACTGTCTTAAGGGGCGTAATGATTGAGACTTTTAGCTCTTGGGCTTTCGCCAGGTAGGACTCGCCGCTTTTAAGGCTTGGCCCGTCGGTGTCTGAGAGGGTGATCAGGACTCTGGATCCTCTGCCAAAGGTATCGGGGATAGGTATCGCGCCAGGAGGAATGGTCGCGCTGATCTCTCCGGATTTTAGGGATAGCTCGATCCCTCGCTCCCTGAAGGCTTCGATTACTGTAAACGGGATATCCAGGACTCTGGTCTTGACGGGAAGGTAGAACTGCTCGTCCATGTCTATGGAATAGGAATAGGCCTTCTCTTCGATCAGGGTTGAGATAAGCCTTTCATCCACGTAGTTGTCCCTGGTTCCGTCTACCCCTCTGCCATCGCTTCTGAACCTGTAGGTTACCTTGTTTTCCTTTCTGTCATAGATCACCTCAAAGTCTTTTTGGGGAAGCGGGTACATTCCCGCTTCTGCGGTGCCGTCATACTCTTCGTCGATCTTGCTGCTGTGAAGCAGGACAGTTGAAGACCAGGCAGACTCTTTTCTTTTTGCGAAGACTGGATCCAGGTCTTTTTCCGGGGTCAGGCTTGGAACCGTGATCTCCATCGCGTCAAGAAAGTTGGGGTTGGCGGACAGGCTGACGGTATAGGCGTAAGACGTGACAATGCTGCCGTCTTTCTTTGTGACGGTAAGGATCGTCTTGGCTCTCATGTAATAAGGCCTGTTTGGCAAAAGATCGCCGAACTTGACCATGAACATCCTGGCCATGGAGGGAGAGCCCAGAAACTGGGGGCCTTCCGCTGAAGATGGAGCTTTGGGGTTATCCTCTTGGGTATGCCCGTCATTGGCGTCAAGCATCCACTCGACTATTATATAGTCCAGCCCCTGCGGTACCAGCGCGGTGCCGTTCAGGGTATTGTACTCGGTTACATGGGAGTCGTCAGCCAGCCCCAGCCCTTTGGGGGGCTTGGGCGCTATGATGTCCAAGGTTTCCATGGTGACCGGGTTTGACCAGGCGGAATAGGCTGGGCCTGACGGGTTGTTGGCGATGGATCTGATCCAGATGTGCGTTACGGTCTTGGGAAACAGGCCTTTCAGGGTATACTGGATGTGCGGGAGCCCATTCTTTGTCAAATATACCGCTGAGTCTTGGATCTCCTCCCAGGTGACCACATTCCCTCCCTCCGGGTAGTCGCCAATGGCGCTTGACCATTTCAGCTCATAGGAAAGCTCAGGGGTGAACTCCCAGAGCACTGTCAGCGTCATGTCAGTGGCTTCTCCAGGAAGGAGGGTTGGAACTGTCGGAGTCAGCTCCAAGGGCGGTTTCTTGCCTAGCGTTGTAGCTGTGACAAAGCTGGGGTAATGGGAGGTCCTCTTTCCGTCCTGGATGATGTAAGGGCGGAAGAACACGGCGTAAGCGGTATTCTCGACCAAGGGGTTTCCCATGTAGTCGCTGGTCACAGTATAGTCAGGGTGCAGCCTGTCTCCGGTTCCTGTTATGGGCGCCCAGGCGGCGACGCTTTCAGGCTTGGATATGCTAAGCATGTAGGTTTCGTATCCGCCGGACGCTTGAACGTCGTCATGCCTCGCGACATGGATCTCGAAGGATGCCCCTTCCATGTTTATCTGCCTTATGGGAATGTCAGCCCAGATCGACGCGCCAAGGAGCCTGAGCTCTTCGCGGATGTCCAGGATTGTATGGCTTCCGATCTTGTTCAGCGAATACTTGTACTGGCTAAGCTGGGCTTCCTTTCCGAAGGATACCGTCCCGTCCAGGTTTACCCCCAATTCCGCGTGCCAGGACTTGTCGGCTTCGTTATAGGCCTCGTAGTAGAGCATGTCCCACTGTATGCCTATGGAGTTCTCGGTGATCTCCTCGACCCCGTCCTCGTCCTCTTTAATCCGAAGGGGAGGTTTCGCCAGCATCTGCGGATTTGTTGCGATCTTGCCTTGCGGGGGAGCGAATATGGAGTCCTGGGCCGGAAGGCTCTTTTGCCCTCCGGGATCACGCCTCGCAATAATTTTCACGTAGTAAACCTTGTTGTCGCTCAGAGCGCTTCGCATTACGGATCCATCTTCCATCACATGGCAGTACTCGGTCAGGTTTGTTGTGTATGACGGCAGATCCCGGCTGGAGTTCTCAGGCCTGAACGGGTTGACCTGAAGTCCCGCCGCGTCCAGGGTTTTTATCATTTTGTCGTTGAACCGGGGATTGTCAAAGTTCTTGATGTTGTCAGTGACGTAAATGTCATATACTATTGCCCGGTCTATAAAGTCGTTTTGGTATAAAGGATCCACGGCCTTCTTCTCGTCGGCGCTGTACGGCTTTCTGGCGAAGGCCAGCCAGGTGGCGGAAATGGTCGGAGAGTCCAGCCCGTCTATCCCCAGCTCAAGTATTGATGGCCGGTACGGCGCGAAGTCAGTGAACGCTGGATCAAACCAGGCGATCTCGGAGTCCATGTGCTCTTCCGGAGACTTGCCGTAGTATATGATGATCTGGTAGTACATTACAGTGTCAGGCCTGGGCGCAAGCCAGTAGTTGATCTTCTTTGCCTCGCTGTCAAAAAGTATGCCAAGCCTTGTCTTGTTCTCCATGGTTGGAGACCGGCACTCAAATATCTCAACGCGGGTGATGTCCTGCATGGATGCCGCAAGGCTGTCCCATGTTATCTTCACAAAGTCCTGGCCTTCGGCCTCCACTTTCAGCGCTGGCTGGATGTAGGCGTCATCGTACCTGTACTCTGTGGTCATTGGCCTGTACGCGAAGGAGTAGACCTGGTTCGATATCTGCAGAGTGGTCAGCTGCCTTGCCAGCTTCCCGTTTAGCAAAGGCTCAACTTTCACCGCGTAGTACTTGCCTATCTCAAGGCCTTCATCCCGCAAAGTGTGCTGGAGCTTGCCTGACGGAGTGGTTTCTATCTCTGAGAGCGGAATGTCTGTATAAAGCGTCTCGTCTATGATGGCTGTCTTTCCGCCCTTTGAATGGTAGATCCGGTATCCGGTGAAGATGCTGCTGCCGTCAAGCGTCGGGTTGTCCCAGACCACTGTCAACTCTTTCCCGGACCCTTTTACGCTTGTGATTTTTATGTCCGTCAAGTACATGGCGTAGCTCTTAGGCATTGTGTTGTCTATCGGAGCGTCCCGCTGGATTATTGTCTGGTCTGGCATCTGGTACCAATGATAGTGCGAAGGCAGGATGTCAAAGATGTACAGGCTTCCGCTGTCCAGCCTGACCCTGCTTAAGCGGGTTGAAACATGCTCGTCAGTGTCGCTGAAGGTGTCTGTCGCATGGATCATGTTCTCGGACTTTGTCGCGTTCCTTGTCCTGACCGTATACCTCTCCGCTCTTGTCCTGTCATCCGCCCCGTATGCCGGCGTGATGAGCGTCCTGTCCTGGTCCAGCTTCGCGCTTGCCATTGGCCTGTCCCAGTTGAGCTTGATGGTGTAAAAATCGCCAGTCGAGCTTCCTGTCGGGTCATCCTGTATGATCAGGGTCGAGACCGGGTTTTGGAGGTTCGCAAGAGCGATCTCCGGGCAAAGAATGACAAGAGCCAGTATGATAGCCAAACGGCGGGCTGTTTTCTTTTTCACCGGAGATCCTCCTAATTTAGAAAAAGCATTCGGATATTAATAGAAAAGGCTTACCGAGTAATTGGCCCCTGCGGGGCCAATTATTCGGTATTTGCCTGGCGCTGGGCCCCTGCGGGGCCCAGCGCCAGGGAGCAAAAGCCTTGCTGATTGCCAGGCCCCTGCGGGGCCTGGCAATCAAGCATCGGGCCTTGTTCAGAAATTTACTTACAACCCTATCTTTTTGTCAATCGCCTCTAGCATCTGCAAGAAATCCGAAATGGTAGCCGCGGCTCGCGGGTTTGGATTTGGCTGCGCTATGCCTAGGGCGGCGGCTGAGTCTATGGCTTCCTGGAAGGTGGGGGAGGCTCTGTAGACAGGATCCGCCTTTTCCAGGCTTTCTTGGAGCAGGTTTGTGCGTCCTGAATAGACTAGCATTGCGAAATAGGCGGCTTCTTGCCAGGAGGCGTAGCTTGCTGGATCTTTTGCTGAGATGTCCGCGCCATGCTGGGCTTTTAGCCACTTGAACGGATCAACTTTGTCAGGAGCGCCTAGCAGGCGGCAGGCGCTGTTGGCCAGGCCGATTCTTGTGATGGATTGGCTCATATGGAAGCGGGTGGATCCAAAGAAGTCATCCAGGCCATAGGTTGCGATCAGGCGGCGCATGGATCCGGCGCCTTTTATTGAGTAGATGGCAGGGATCTCGATTGGTCTTGATGAGAAGCGGCATAGGCCGGGGGCGTAGGTGATCGCGGCTTTGCCGGAGAAGAAGTCCGCCACCGGAATCGGGATCCAGCGGCTGCCCTGCATTCTTGCGGCGTTGATCCTGGATTGGTCGGAGAATCCCTTGGCGACTACCATAAGCGGGCGGTCAAAGGTTTTGACGTTGTAGCTGTAGCGAAGGGAGGGACGGAGGCGGGAGGCGGCGACTCTTAGCACGGCGCGCTTTGCGGATCGCTCTATCGCGTCTATTGCCAGCGCCAGATCGTGGTTCATCACGCCATCGCTTACGGATTCGAAGATAAAGTCATAGAGCTTCTCGTCTTCCAGGTCATTTTTGACTATGATAGCCAAGGCGTCTAGCATCTCATCGCTCCACTGCTCGGCGGGGACAAGGGATCCCACAAGAGAGGCGCTGATTGCGGCGGTCTTTTCAAGCCCTAGCTCTTTCCAGTCAACAGTTATCTTAAGGTACCAGTCGTTGGCCTGGCCTGAATGGAGCTTGTGGCCTATAGAGATGGCGGCTTCGTTGGCGGCGGTGTTCAGGGCGTTAGGCGAAAGGATCAGGTCATAGCCGTCCTTTGTAAAGATGAAGCCTTTGCCCTCGCCATTGGCGCCATTGACATAGGAGGCGGGAAGGTAATAGGTGGAGTTCCTGGCGTTTCCGGCAGGAAGCGGAATCAGGTTGCCAGGGGCTTTGTTCATGAGGGCAAGGAGCATGTCAGGGCGGTAAACCGCCTCAAATTTCTCCCGGTCTTCCCTGGTGGCCCAATAAGGGGTTTTGAAGATCTCGTTCAAAAGCTCTTTCAGCCTGTCAAGCCAGTTGTCAGCCTCTCTCTTGTCCTCGTAGCTATCCTTGTCCGTGTCAGTCTTCACCTGGATTAGGTTGGTGTAGAGGGAAGCGCCGCCGCTCTGGTCGATCATCCTTACCCGGATCGAGTAAAGAGTGCCAGGGAAGAGGCCTGAGAGCTTGGTGTAAAACTTGGTGTAGCCAGCTTCTTTACTCTTGTCAGACAGCATGTCCCCAGGGCTTATTGTGACTGGATCTGCCCAGCCTTTGCTGGTTCCAAGCTGGTACTGGAGGCTGAACTCGGTTTCCAGAAGCGACACATCTATTAGAGGCGCGTCAAAGCTTATGACAATCTCGGTTTTAGGGTTGTACTCCTCCCAGTCTAGTTCCGCCCTAAGGTTTTTCGGGCTTTGGACTGGAATGGTAGTCAGGCTCAGGCCGCTCCAGACAGACACGACCCTGGATCCTTCCACGAGCCTGGCTGTGCGGACGTAGAAGAAGTAGACCGCGTTTGGAGACAGGCCGTAGTCAGTGAACTCTATGGGGTTTATGGCCCGGTTTATAACGGCTTTGATTGCGCTTTCAGGAGTGAAGTTTCCGGAAGAGAACACCTCCAGCACATCCCGGTCCGTTCGCCAAGCGGCTTTGTTGAAGTTGGCAAGGCGGGTGTCCAGGAATTCCACGAACTCGGTTTTGGTGTCCAGCAGCTCAGGGGGCATTTGATCGCCTCTTAGGCGAATGATCTCATATTCTATAACGTCCCCCGGCCCCATGGGCGGGACGGGCTTCCAGAAGATGACGGCGGAGCTTAGGCTTACGTTCTTTTTGTCTATGACAGGGGCTGGAGGCGACTGCCCTGCTGGATCAGACTCCTGCAGGTCGCTCTTGGTTGTCTGGGCGGCCATGCTTGAAAATTCGGACCAATCCCAGCGCTTGAGCTTTGTCCCTGCCCTGTCCTCATAGAGCTTGGCGCTTAGATCCGCGCAGACGTAATACTTTTGGTTCTTGTCCAGCCCGTCTATGGTGAACTCTATCGCAAGGCTTGAGCCTGAGGCTATTAGGTCAAGCATCCCTTGGTCAAAGCCTATGCCGGATATTTGAAGCACAGATCCAGCCCGCAGGGCGTCCAGCGGCAGATCTCCGTTTTCGCACATCAGGGTCCCGCTTCCCATGTCTGACATGAAAAGCGTCTTGCCTGGCTGGTACGGAACCTTCAGGGCTATGTCCCTGTTCGCTCCTTCAAGCAGCTGATCCCTCATCTTCGCTTCGTCTTGGGTGATGTAGAGGTTCATGAAAAGCTGGGGATAAAGAGCGGGGTTCAAAGTCTGCAAATATTCAGAGATCTTGTTTCCAGGAAGCCGCCACGAGACGTCAAAGGAGATCTGGGACGACGTTACCACTGGATTCCCGGCGGCGAAGTCCTGTGGCGGAGGCAGGGCCAAGCCGGACAGGTCGCTCAGGGTCATGGAGCTAAATAGTGAGGTGGCGGAGTCCACAGCTATGCCGTTTGCTGACAGGGGCTTGACGCTGAGAAAGTAGACGTTGGGGTACAGAAAGTGCGGATTTGTCGTAATGTTTTCTGCATGGGAAAGAGCGGCTGGCGCTTCGAATGAAGCCCTGGCCAGGAAAACCCGGGACATGGCAAGCCCTGTCGCCTCGGACCTGAAGGGGATAGGCCCTAGCGGAGACACGACTACGGGATTGGCCGCGTCAGTGATGTCAACTATCTCGGAGTATATCTCAGTCCCCTGCCTGGTCAGCCTAACCTCCAGCTTCTTGTAAGGGGTTGACGCGTCATTTGATGGCGCTAGCGCCTTGTTAAGCTGGTATACGATAGTGGCCTCGTTGGCGCTTCCAAGCAGGGACTCCACTCCCTCTTCGGAGGCGATATCCCACTGGACAGTGAACTCCAGCGTCCCGTACTCGCCTTTTGCCGAGTTCTTGTCTTCGTAAAGACGGTGCGACAAAACTTTGAAGTTGTTGGGTATGCCTATGGTCTCAGAGGCCGGATCAGGCCTGTATATCATGATCTGGCTATGGGCGCTTCGATTCGTGTCAATGTTAGCCGGAAAGTCAACCAAAGGGCTGAAGAAGATCTGGTAGTGCAAAGTCGGCCTTGTCGCGCTGTCCGCTGAAAGAGGCAGTAGAACAGGGGATACTCCGTCGCTGTACTGGGACACCGAAGAGCTTAGGACTGACGATGTGCTTCCGGACTTCAAAAGATAGTAGCCTGGGTATCCCTCGAAGGGCTTTACGCTGACATAGTGCTTCCCTTCTATAGCCTCCACGGCAAAGCTTGTGAAGGTGTAGACCATGTGCTCCGGACTTCGGAGAACAGTGTCGTTTACCTTCAGCCCCTTAAGCGCGACAGATAGCGTCGCCGTCTCGTACAGCAAGGCTGGGGTCATGGCGCCGATTCTGACTTCATACCTGCCTAACGTTGGTATCAGTTGCGCCGACACCAGAGTGAAGTCCCCTGAGTTCATCGCGCTGGATCCAGCGTTGATAGAGGTGACGTCCTCCAGGCTGATCTGGAAGGAGTGCGCTGGATGCTCGTGATCCAGCTTTATGACAACAGGGACAGGCCCATTAGCCATCTCGAACTTGTGGCTTGCAGGATCGTAAGACTTGGGCGGATCAAAGCGAAGCACGATCTCGCATTCCGGGCTTCCAGGAGGCAGGTCTGGCGGGTTCTTTGTCAGATCCAGGTCGCGCTCGTAAGCGGCCAGGTCTGGATCGTACCTGAAAGTTGTGTCCTGCTCGTTTCCTTGGGTTACCCCTAGATTGCCATTCGTGCCGTTGGAAAATGGGATTGACCGGAACGTGTCCTTTGACAAGCCGTTCAGGACCGTCAAAGCGCCAGAGCTGGTCGAGCTGAAGGCGTCGGAGAAGTCCATGTTGAAGCTGACAATGTTTCCAGGCGCGATCTTGTCAGCGTTAAAGTACATGTTGTTGTCCTTGTCCCAAAGAAAGTTGACATAGAACCCGCTGTACTCAAAAGAGAAGCCGGCGCCAGGGGAAACGTTGAAGATGGGCCTTGCAGCTGAAACCGCGCCAAACTCCGCGTCTGAAATGTTCAGCTTTTGATCAATAAAGTCCTTGGCCGGCATGTAGATGCTGCCGTTGTATATAAGATAGAAGCCCAGGTTGGCGCTTTCGTAGCTGGAAGACAGGGCGTTCCATTTGAGCACGTCAAAGGCCACCTGGGCTATCCTGTCCCGCTTTGAAAACGTCGCCACGATCTGGGTCTCGTCTTCAGGATAGTAGCTCAAAGTGTAGGTGCCTTGGGCAAATGAGTTGTCGTCATGAAGCTTCTTGTCCATTGGCCAAGTCAAAAGCGCCTGGTCGTCATCGCCGGCATAGTTCCTTTTCTCAGGGGCGACTTCATTGCCTATAACCAAGGTCTGGTTCCTGAGGTATCCGATAGGCTGCACAGCGGCGCTCTGCGCCCGCAAAGGCGCCAATAGGCAAAGGCATAACGCGATAGTTGCCGCTATGGCCAAGCGGCGACCTCTGTAGGTCTTCAAGCGGATCCCCCCTGGGTTTTTGGATTAACGGCGATGCCGGTGTTTTGTTAAATCATGTCGCCATCATAATTGGCTAAAATGTCATTAAAAATATCTTGATATATAATTCCCCAATCATTGAATATTTTATCAAGGGATAATATGGATTGTCGCATTGGGACTGCTTATTGCTGGAAAGAAACAGCGGAAGATTTGAGAAAAACAGCATCGGCTTGTCTAAATGCGGAGAAAGTATGATGCAAATTGGCAAAATTAGAAAACAGAGCCAAATTGATATGCATATCATAAAGCGCTGGGCGAATGATATATTTAATCGAATTTGAGAAAAGATGCTCACGGTTGATAAGACGGTTGGAGAAAGGCTAAAAAAGATCTGAGAGACCGGAGATCTGGGAAGACAAAAGAGCTGGGAGACCGGAGATCTGAGATGCAAAGATCTGAGAGACCGGAGATCTGGCAAGGCGAGCAGGACAAGAGATTGAAGGAAAGACAAACCAAAAACCAAAAACCAAAACCAAAAACCAAAAACCAAACCAAAGGTCGCAGCTCAGCTTTATAAAAGGCCTGCCGCGTTTTTAAATTTCCAAGGGGGAATATGTTTTGAGCGGGGATGAAAGAGAGAACAAAATGGGCTCAGAAAACAAAATGGGCTCAATGAGGGTCAGCCGGCTGCTTATAAGCATGTCGGCGCCGATGATGGCCTCTATGATGGTGCAAGCGCTGTACAATATCGTGGACTCGATATTTGTGGCAAGGCTGGGCGAAAAGGCGCTGACGGCGGTTTCGCTGGCGTTTCCGGCGCAAATGCTGTCAATTTCGGCGGCTGTTGGAACAGGGGTTGGAGTCACGGCTTTGCTGTCTAAAAGTTTGGGAGAGAAGAACTTTAAGCTGGCGAACAAGACTGCGGGAAACGGGGTTTTTCTTGCCTTGGTTTCCTCGCTTCTATTCGGCGTTCTGGGCCTGCTGTTTGCTGCCCCGTTTTTCGCGTCTCAGACAAGGGATAGCGAGATCACGGCGTTTGGAGTTCCATACTTGACGATAGCGATGGCTGGATCAATTTTTGTTTTCATGCAGATCATGTACGAGAAGCTTCTGGCGTCAACAGGAAAGGCCATTGCGTCTATGGCGGCGCAGATAGCTGGAGCGGTGACAAACATAATACTTGATCCTATCATGATCTTTGGCCTTCTGGGATTTCCCAAGCTAGGCACGGCTGGCGCCGCGATTGCCACAATAATAGGCCAGCTTGTAGGCGCGATAGTAGCCATATCCTGCCACTTGGCATACAACCATGAGCTCAAGCTGAAAGCCCAAAGCTATGCGCCGGAATGGGCTGTCATAAAGAAGATCTACCAGGTCGGGCTTCCGTCCATCGTCATGCAGGCGATAGGATCATTCATGATTTACGGATTGAACCGCATACTTATCTCTTTCACGGCGGCGGCCGCCGCCGTGCTAGGCGTGTATTTCAAGCTTCAGAGCTTTGTTTTCATGCCAGTCTTTGGGCTAAACAACGGAATGGTTCCCATTATCGCCTACAACTACGGAGCTGGAAGCAAAAAGCGCGTAACGGGGATCATAAAGCTTTCTATTACCTACGCGCTTGTGATAATGTCAGTAGGGGCTATGCTTTTCTTGATCTTCCCAGCGGCATTCCTGGCCATGTTTAACGCGTCTCCAGAGATGCTCGCAATAGGAAAGCCCGCTATGCGGATAATAGCGATCCACTTCATCCCAGCCGCAATATGCGTGATACTTATCTCGGTCTTCCAGGCTCTTGGAAACGGGCTTGAGACTCTTATGGTTTCCACCGCCAGGCAGCTGATTGTCCTTCTTCCCGCCGCTTGGCTATTCTCCCTGTCAGGACAGGTATGGATGGTGTGGTGGGCATTCCCTGTATCAGAGATAGCCTCCCTCATAATGTGCCTACTGATACTGAAGAAAGTGTACAACATAAAGATCAAGCACTTGGGTGAAGTCATGGCAAACAGGACAGAAGGGCTGGATAAGCCAGCTCCGCCTCGGCTTCAGCCTGCGGTAGAGTAGGGTAGAGTAGAATAGAATAGGAAAGATTGGTTTTAAGCGCATATCCCAAAATTAATTCCGAGGCACCGGAAAAATCCGGCGTTGAAGCGTTCGCCAGGATTTTGGCGATTTGCCCATGAACATTGGGCAAACGCTATCCGGTGCCATTACGGAATTTTGGGATATGCACTAAGGCTTTGCAATGGGGGTTGCAAGAAAAGGCTATGGTGAGGGTTTCATAGCCAACCCCCAGAGCCTGGGGTTAGGCCCTTCATGCCCTTTATAACATAATTTGTTAATCATACAGAGATTAAAACCGAGCGCCGCTTTTTGCGGCCAATCCCATATCGCAAACCGAGCCGCCTATTTCAAGCAGTTTCAAGCAGTACTTCGTCATGGGCGGCAGCATATTCCTGCCTATCGCTTCAAAAATCATATCCTCTTTATGCGTCCTGCGCCTTGCAAGATATTCCTCCAATTCGCCAATCACATCCGTCCGGGCTGTTCATCTGTCACAAATCCACCTCAATGTTTTTCTTGATCTCCTCTGCCACCAGGACGGCAGAACTGCCGCTATCGAGCTTGCCGCTTATCACGGAGAAATCCGCGCAGAAGCCTTCGCAGGAGACAAAAGATGATTCGCAGTTTTTCGCCAGCCTAAAGAATCTTTGAAAGCTACAAAGCAAACTGGGCACTAGGCTTGTTAAAGTTTAAACTTGACAGGTTTGGATTTATCCTAAGCTTTCAGTCAGGCGCAGGAAAAGAGTCTCCAGCTGACCAGATACAGCGCTCCAGTATCAACACCAATAAGTTTCTCTTGGGAGCGAGAGCAATGACGAAAAAAGGAATAATCCAATCGCTCGGCAACATATCAGCTTTTAGAAATTTTGTCAAAGGCATAAGATTTTGCCTTCTAAGATTTGGATGGATATTACAGGGAAACGAAGCATGAAACCCAGTTTATGTGAGAAACAAGGGCTCTAGAGAGAAAATTAAGCGAGACTCTCTTTAAAAATGGAATTAATGCACTATAACAAGAAAACGCTTATTCTCCGATATAAAAGCAGAGCATTTAAAAGAAAATAAAAGAAAAATGAATATATTTAACATAAACATTACAAATGTATGTATGAATTGTTACGATATATTACATGGGGCGTAAGATGTGAGCTGTTCGCTTTTTTAACAAAAAGTTATTGTAGGACACATGCAACCGTTCCGAGAGAATAGCGGAAATCCGGAGAGTAGCGATAAAGCTTGCGCTTTTGGATAAATCCCTTGCTCAATGAAATCCCGGAGAACAAGCCATAGCGCTTTTTAAGCCTTAAACGCAAAACAATAATGACAATGCTCAAAAACCCCTTGATTGCGCCATTTTATTAAGATAGATCAGCTTGCCCCGCCGCAGGCAGAATATTCTTTTTCCCGCAAAAGGCATAAAGAGCGCAGCTAACCTAAAAGAAAACATCCCAAGCATTTTTTAATGCTTTCACCTTTAGAAAAATGATGTTATAATATTGCTTGGGGCTTCGAGGGCCCCCATATGCATCAAAAACATAATAATTCGGGATAAATCGGGCTAAATCGCCAAGGATGCGCTGTTGGAAACATATTAGGCTTGACAGGCGGCCTCCCTGGGCTTATTTTGTATATAGCGATCCAGACTGTGCGGGGCAGCACAAGGATGGATTTGGAATATAAGCATGCCAAACGCATGCACTATGGGCTCACTTGGGGCATGCTCGAATTCGCGGCTTTTGCGGGCTGCAAAAAAGAGCGAGAGCGCATCCCATAAAAATGCTTTTTATTTTAGGGAGGCGCTCAGCCATTTTAGGAAAGCGGGCGAAAGCACTTTGAAAACAAGAGGTGTTATGATGGATCGGATAGTTATCAACGGCCAGAAAAGGCTTTCCGGCGCTATACATATCAACGGGGCCAAGAACGCCGCAGTTGCCATAATACCTGCGGCGATAGCCGCAGAGGGCGTTTGCGTCATAGAAAACCTCCCCCGCATAGAAGACGTAGCAATTTTGGCCAACGCGCTGCAGTCATTGGGCATGGACTGCAAGTTTCTGGATCCGCACACTCTTCAGATAGACGCGTCTTCCATCAAAGAGCGAAAAATGACTTACGACCTGGCCAGGAACATGAGGGCTTCCTACTATCTCCTTGGCGCCATGCTAGGGCGCTTCAAGGAAGCGGAAGTTCCTTTGCCTGGCGGCTGCAACTTCGGCGCCAGGCCCATAGATCTGCACATCAAGGGGTTTGAGGCCATGGGCGCCAAGATAACCCAGGAACACGGCATGCTATACGCCAAAGCGGACCGCTTGGCCGGGGCCAACATATACCTGGACATGGCGAGCGTAGGCGCCACCATAAACATAATGATCGCGGCTGTAAACGCCGAAGGCGTAACAACAATAGACAACGCGGCAAAAGAGCCGCACGTGGTTGACACGGCGAATTTCCTGAACATGCTTGGCGCCAACATAAAGGGCGCTGGCACTGACATGATAAGGATAACAGGATGCCAAAGGATGCACGGAGGAGAGTACCAAATAATACCGGACCAAATTGAGGCTGGCACCTACATGATAGCCTCGGCCATCACTGGCGGGGACGTCGTTGTTGAAAACATCATTCCCAAGCACATGGATTCCCTCTCGGCGAAGCTTTCGGAAATGAACTGCAAGCTGGAAGAGGGCGGCGACTACATAAGAGTCATGGCCCCTGAGCCGCTTCACGGAGTGAACATCAAGACTATGGTCTACCCTGGGTTCCCGACGGATCTCCAGCCGCAGATGACAGCGCTCCTGAGCACAGCGAAAGGCACTAGCGTGATAACGGAGACAGTGTTCGACAACAGGTACCAATATATGACGGAACTTAAAAGGCTTGGCTGCGAGGTCACTGTAGAAGGCCGCGTGGCTGTGATAGAAGGCGGCTCGACACTCACAGGGGCGGAAGTCCGCGCGACTGATCTTCGCGCTGGCGCCGCTCTTATAATAGCGGGCCTTGCCGCTGAGGGAAGGACTGTAATATCAAACGTGAAATACATTGACAGAGGGTACGAAGGCGTCGAAACAAAGCTAGGCGCGCTTGGCGCGGACATCCGCCGCGAGACGAGGTGAGCGGATTCCTGTTTTGCCCGCTGGCCAGCGGCTCCTCAGGCAACTGCGCATACGCCAGCCTAAACGGCGCAGGCATTCTCATTGATGCCGGATTGTCTGGAATAAGGGCTGAAAAGGCCATTGCCGGGGTTGGCAACGCTAAAAGCCTCAAGGCCATTTTTGCGACCCATGAACATATCGACCACATTTGCGGGATGGGAGTGCTTTCAAGAAGATACCGCATTCCTGTCTATGCCACCCAGGCTACCTGGGACAGCTTCGATAATCGCGGCTCAATCGGCAAAGTGGACAAGTTTTTAAAAAAAGTCATAACTCCCGGGGTTCCTGTCGAGATTTCCGGCATGGAAGTGGAGGCGTTCCGGATTCCCCATGACGCCGCTGATCCCGTTGGATACATTGTCCGCGCCGACGGCAAAAAAGCCGTTGTCGCAACGGACATAGGGCATGCCACAGACGAGGTGAGAAGAGGGATAGCGGATTCAGACGCGCTTATCCTGGAAAGCAACCACGACTTGGACATGCTCTGGAATGGAAGGTACCCGAGAGTCCTGAAAGAAAGGATAAACGGGGACAAAGGCCACCTTTCCAATGACGCCGCAGGAGAGCTTTTGGCTTGCGCTGTCACTGGAAGGCTTAAGCGCGTCTATTTGGGGCACTTGAGCGAAGAGAACAACAGCCCCCTTATTGCTTATTGCGCCGCCGCAGCGGCGCTTGGCAAGCTTGGGGCCAAGCACGTCAGCCTTCTTGTAGCCGAAAGGCACTTGCCTTCCGAGGTGGTGGAGCTGTGAAGCCAAAGATCCGGGTTATAGCGGTTGGCAGCTTGAAGGAGCCGTACCTAAGGGCTGGGGAAATGGAGCTTTTGTCCAGGCTGTCAGCGTTTACTGACATTTCTGTCGTTGAGTGCCCGGAAGCCAGATACCCAGCCAAGCTGTCGGAAGCCAGCCGCTTGGCCGCCTTGGAGAAGGAAGGAGAAAGCGTCCTCAAAGCGCTGGACAAGGGCGAAAGGCTCGTGGCGCTTGCTATAGAGGGCAAGCTTTCAAGCTCCAATGATCTAAGGCTTTTGGCAAACGCCCCCGTGGCTTTTGCCATAGGCGGAAGCCTTGGATTGGGCGCGAACGCGCTAAGCAGAGCAAATTGCAAAATCAGCTTTTCAAGGCTCACCTTTCCCCACCAACTCATGAGGCTGATGCTTCTTGATGCCCTGCTAAGGGCCTTGGGCAAGCCGTGAACACGTTTTTTTGAAAATTATAAAGGAGAGATGGATTTGTCCATTAAAGAGTTTTCCATCCAGCTGTACACGCTGAGAGACTTGATGAAAGACGATTTCGCTGGAGTTCTTGCCAAGGTTGGAAAGCTTGGCTTCACTGGCGTGGAGTTTGCCGGTTACGGCGGATACAGCGCGAAAGAGCTGAAAAAGATCTTGGATGACAGCGGGCTCAAGTCTGTGGGATCCCACGTGCCTTACGACGCGATCACAAAGGACACCGGCGCTGTCATCGAGTACAACGCCATCCTGGGCTCGGAGTGGATCGTCTGCCCTCACGCGAACATGGCGACCAGGGACGACGCGCTTCGCGCAGCTGAGTCTTTCGAAAAGCCCGCCGAGAAGATAGCGGAAGCCGGAATAGGCTTCGCGTACCACAACCACCACTTTGAGTTCGCAAAGAGCGGAGAGAGCTTCCTGCTTGACATATTGCTGGAAAACACGGACAATAAGCTGGTATTCTCTGAGCTTGACATGTACTGGGCCGCCTACGCCGGAGTAGACCCCTTGGAGTATCTAGCCAAGCTGGGCGGCAGGGCCAAGCTTCTTCACGTCAAGCAAATGAAGGACTTCGAGACAAAGAGGTGCATCGACCTTGGCGAAGGCGCCATCGACTTCAAGAAAGTTTTGAGAGTTGGAGCGGAGCTTGGGGTTCTGCACTACATCCTGGAGCAGGAAGAGTTTGAGTCGGATCCGTTGGTAAGCGCCAAAAACGGGATAGACTACATCTTCAGCATTTAGGAAAGCTCGAATAAGAGAAAGCTAAAATCTTCCCAAGTTTTGGCGAGCGGCGCAAATGCCGCTCGTTAAACTGACGAGAATTTTCTTATCGTTAGCGAGAGCGGCCCGACTGGGTTTTGAGGCGGGCTTCGATTAAGAAAATTCCACATTTGAGCGATCGTCAGTTAGCATAGGAGGCAACGTATGAAGCTAGGCGTATTGACAGTGCCGCTGTACAGCAAGCCCGCAGAAGAGGCATTTGCCATTCTTGCGAAGATGGGCGTTGAAGCCTTGGAAATAGGCACAGGGGGATCCCCTGGAAGCGTCCACCTGAACCCTGCTGAGTTTCTGGGAAACCCAGGGAGAGTGAAAGAGTACAAAGACATGGTAAAAGGGCTCGGGCTTGAGATAAGCGCGTTCTCTTGCCATGGCAACGCTGTCCACCCAAACAAGGAGATAGCGAATAAGGCCCATGACGAGTTTGTCCAGACCTGCCAGTTGGCGGAGCTCTTTGAGATCGGCACAGTCGTGACCTTCTCAGGCTGCCCAGGCGGAACCCCTGATGACAAGTACTCGAACTGGGTCACCTGCACCTGGCCTTCGGAATTCTCTGAGATCCTCAAGTACCAGTGGGATGATGTCCTGATCCCATACTGGTCTGAGACGGCAAAGCTCGCAAAGACTTACGGGGTGGAGAGAATCGCCCTTGAGATGCACCCGGGCTTCTGCGTTTACAACACCAGAACGCTTTTGAAGCTTCGCGCCGCCGCTGGTGACGCCATAGGCGCCAACTTTGATCCGTCCCATCTGCTTTGGCAGGGGATCTATCCGCCAGACGCGATCCGCGCTCTCAAAGGCGCGATCTACCACTTCCATGCCAAGGATACGAAGATAAACCAGCAGCAGACCAGGATCAACGGAGTGCTTGAGACATCAGGCTATGACGAGTTCCTGACCAGAAGCTGGCTGTTTAGAACCGTTGGATACGGCAACGACGCTGGCGTTTGGAAAGACATCATTTCATCGCTCAAGACCGTGGGCTATGACGGAATCATTAGCATTGAGCACGAAGACGGCCTCATGTCAGTTGACGAAGGCTTGCAGAAGGCTGTAGACTTCTTGAAGGGCATAATCATAAAAGAGAACCCGGCGGACATGTGGTGGCTGTAGCCCGTAAATAAGCGCATATCCCCAAAAAATATATCTGCGCCAGCCCGGGCCTCCTGGGCTGGCGCAAAGAATTAGAAACAAATGGCTTGAACCCAAGCCATTTGCTGATCTTGGAGATGGTTTAGTGGAAGAGCCAACTGCCCTCATACTGATGCTCAAGAACGCCGAAACTGGAATGATTGAAGGCGAGCTGGCCGAAATCACGCTTGAGGAAGACATTTTGCCAATAGAGAGGATCTGGGCCGAAAAAAGCCCAGACGGAACGGTCTCAATACATCTAAGGCTAATCGCCTCCCTTGCCGGCAAGGATTTTACTGACGAGGAATACGAAGACATCTTGGACTGCTATGAGACTGACGTTTTTGACGAGCTGGCTGAAGTTTCCGAGGCGGAAGGGTTTCCGGATCCGGCTTGGGATCTTGTCTTTGCCTTAGGCGAGGGCGAATCGGACGCAAGCGCCATTGAAGGGAAGCTTGACAAGATATTGGCCAAGCACAAGCAGGAACTGGATGGCGTGTACGAAATATTGGAACTGACATGGTGATGTGAAGCGCCGAGGCTTGCGACGGGTGTCGCGAGTCTTGGCGCTTTCGCGCCTTAAGCAGAAGCGGTTAATTACGACGCATAACAAGCTGTGTCAGGCGGAGGGAGTAGACAAACTTACAAGCGGACATATTAAAAGATTAAAACACAAAAAACAAAAAAAACAAAAAAACAAGAACGGCTGCCAGGCTCAAGCGAGCCTGGCAGCCCCGCGCATGCGAAAGCCAAAAAGCCCTAGTACCTAGGCTGGGGCTTTTTCTTGATTATTGTATTGTTTGTGACTTCAGCCGCAGTGTCGGAGGGCAAGTTAAGTTTCTCGAAGAGGGAGTCGCCCATCTCTTTGAAGCCTGCCCTGATTTCTCTTCTAATCTCTTCTTTTATAACTTTTTTGAGCTCTTCCCAAGACGCTTGCAGCTCTTTCTTCATAGCTTGCTCGAATTCCTTAAGGGTAGGCTCAACACCGTCTTCAATTTCTTCTTCTTTCTCATACGCCTTGCCAAGCAGCAGGCCTTGCCATTCGCTATCCACAGCATTCCACCTATCTTTCCATGTTGGCTTTTAGCGCGTATCCTAAAATTTTGCAATGGGATACGCTCTTGTATTTCAAGATTTGGCCTTCCGCTTGGATTTATGCCAGCGGGCGAAAAGTAAAATTTAGCGCAATCCAGAAAAGTATTATAAACTTGGAAACATTAAAGAAATAACATGATTTTCCTGAGTTTTTAAAGTTTTGGATTATGCGCTAGCCGATTTTTACGCCCACGAGCATAGCAGATAAAAACCCGAGATGCGTCATATTTCGAGCAATTCTTTACCTAATAGCTTACACCAAACGCTAAACGCTGTCAAGAGCACTTAAAAAATTTTTTGCTGTTTTCCGGGCAGCTATAGGCTTAGATAACAACGGACTAAACGCGTTAGGCTTGAAAGCTGGAGCGCCAGGAAAAAAGGTTCTTCGCCTGCGAGTAGGAAATAACTGTTTGATGCGTTCTTTGCAAATCATGGCAAAACAAAAAGCCGTCTGGGACGGCTTTTTGTTTTGGCTTTTTATTTTGGCTTTGGTTTGGTTTTGGGTTTTAGCCTCGGCCTTTCTTCGCGAAATCCATGGCGACTGTCCAACCCAAGATCTCTGTTATGGTAGCGGCTATCGCTCCATTGAGTGCCCAGCCCACGCCAGGAATCAGCATGAGCCCTAGCTTTGCGGCTGCGCGGCCAGCAAGAGGGGCGGCCACTGTCGCTAGAAGAACCTTGGCGTCAGACTTTGTGATCTCGTTGTTAAAGACTTTGCCCAAGCCAATAACCATTGAGATCTGCGCGGTGGTGATGGGAATGGAATCAGCTACAGGAACAGGGATGAAAGCGCAAGCGGCGGTGACTAAGGCGGCCCCGTGGATAATGGAATGGCAGGCTATTTGCTGGGGCTTGGTCATGGTGGTCTTGGCGGCTGACTTGATAGTATTTAAAGTCTCTTTGAAATTTACTTGCGCTTGCGCGACCTCTTTTGTCTCTTCGGGCCCTTCTGGATTATTAGCGATCCCTTCGAGCCCTTCTAAATTTTCAGCGATGTATTCGAGCCCTTCTGGACTCTGGGAGCTAAGAAAGAAAATGAGGTAATCGTCTATGAACTCATGGATCAGGGCGCTGTACTGAGCCCTCAGGGCGGAGTTGTTGTCGGATGAGAAAGCTTTCTTGACCCACTGGACGCCCTCCGACATGGCGTTATTAGGCGGGACTATAACGTCCGGGTGCTCTAGCTGCATGCTTTTGCAGTATTCCTTGAATTGCTTGTACTCTGAAAATGGCAGGTCGGTGTCTTTTGCGGAGATGGCGCATTTGCCTCCTGCCCAGCCAATCCTGCCCCCGAACTTCTTGTAGTGCTGGGTGATGTCTGGGACGTAGGTCTTGGCGCTTTTGCCGATGAATATGAATTTCGCTTCAGAAAAGGCGGAGTCTGAGAGCGAGGCCATGCCTTTGTACTCATCAAGCGTCCAGCATTCCGCGCTGATGTCCAGCTCTTTGACAAAAGAGGCCAGGTTTTGGGCATGCTCAGAGGCTGCCTTATCCACGCTTACTACGTATAACGGGTTTTGCATCTGTTCGCCTCCAGGGAATTGTTATGGGAGAATTATTTTGCCACTTCCCTCATCTTGTCAATGAGCTTTGGCGCCTCTTCCGCTATCTGCAGAGTGAATCCCGCAGTGAGAATCTCTGAGCTTAAGCGCTGGGCTTCAACAGAGAAAGCGGAGATGTTGTCAGCGCTAGCGGATACAACTGCCGTCTTCAGCTTGCTCTCGGCGAACTTGAATGATTCGGCAAGCGCCTTGTTATTGCTCAGGAACTTTTGCAATGAGGATGAGATCGCCGCGAAGCTATCGCATATGGCATTGGCGTTGACTGAGGACTTGCTGGTTCTAAGCTTGAATACTATCCTTCTGGCCATGGCTTGGTACTCGTCTGAGAGCTTGGCCTTGCGGGCGTCGACAAGGAGCTTTTCAGACAGGTCCGCGTTGTCTGTCCACTGGAGGACGTTTTCCTCTCCGGCTATGGCTTTGAGCGTTTCGTACTCATTGCGGCTGGACTTGGCAAAGTAGATTCTGCTAAGGAGTATCCCGTTAAGCCCGATGTTGTAGTCATTGGCTATCATTTCCCTCAAAGGGAGGATGCAGTCGTCAAACTTCTTGAGCTGGAGGTTGACAAGGATGCTTAGCTGAAGGATGTCGTAGTTGTCTCCGGCAAGCCTCAGCGCCTTTTTTAGAAGCGTCTCCACTTCCGGGTTGTTGGGCTCAAGGAGCGAAAGGTGCTCTATGCAGCAGGAAGCGGCAACAATGTCTTCCCTCAGGAACTCGAAGTGGCTCTTGTGGTACTCGCGGTAAGCCTGCAAGGCCTCATTCCTGTAGCCCGCAGAGAAAGACGCGTATTGAGCTCCCCTGAACACCTCCATTGCTGCGTTTCCCTTGTGGTACCAAAACGGAGGGAATGCGGCGAACCTTTCTGACATGACGTCTAGCCGCTCAAACCTCTTCAAGGGATCCGGATCAAGCAGCGCCTCGCTGTAGCGGGAGAGCTGCTTCGGGGAAAGCCTGAACCTGTCATCGAAGTCGTAGTCTTCGGACAGCTTCCAGGAAGTTTCAAAGAGCTTCGCCTTAAGCCCGTAAAGCTGCTCCAGCTCGTGCCTTCTAAGCGTCCATTCGCTCTTGTCCTTGTCAAGGGAGTACTGGCTTTTGTTTCTGCGGTAGTTCATGTAGCCCGTTCCGATTTGGGCCGCTACCGCTATGGCGATGGAAGCCGGGTTTCCCGTGAACAGCATCCCAGGGTTGGGCATGGCTGACCAGATGGCGTTTTTCAGCTTCTGCTGGTACTCCTTCTCAACAAACCCCAAGTCGCCCGCCTGGATTTCAAGGTAGGTGACAGTGTCCAGTATCTGCTTCAAGACCTCAAGCAAAGCGGGGTGCTTTACGAAGTTCTGCATGTTAAGGTTGTTCAATATTGCCTCTCGCTCTTGCTTTAAGACGATGATGTCTTTGCTGTCAATGATTTGCGAGATCGAGACGGCGCAAAGATTCAAGGCGTACGCCACCTTTGTCTTTTCTTCCTGAGGCAGAGC
>JAISWZ010000473.1 GCA_031270945.1 Clostridiales bacterium
GCGCACCAGCACGTCGATCCAGTCGCGATCAGTTTTCCTTTGCAACGTGCCTGTCATAGCATCTTTGCTGAAGGAGTCAATGAATATTTGCTGAAGGTAATCTGGCATCAAAGGCCACAAATTGATTATGTTGACATGCACTTTATTAACCGGCCTGTTTCTGTCGTCATTGGGATCCATCACAAAAACGGGATCTGAGCCGTACAGCTCTATTTCCTTTTTTACTGTCAGGAGCGGTGCCTTGACCGCCTTTAGACCTTCAAGGGGGTGATCAAAGAAAATCATCCGAAACAGAATTATCGCAAGCGAGAAGCGATCAGTCACCACATTGGGATACTTGTGACCCGTAACAATCTCTGGTGCCATGTATCTCATTTTGCCGAGTATTCCAAGGTTGATGTTGTCTCCAGCCACGTTGTCGTTGTCGCATATAAGCACATCGCCGTTTTCTGGGTTGATGAAGAAGTTTCCGTCATTCAGATCCTGGTACGATTGACCTCTGGTGTGCAGCTTTCTGAATCCGTTGACTATGTTTATGCAAGCTTCCACATTGGCGGAGAAAGACGAGAAAGACGCCTTGCCCAAAAGAAACCTTCCAAAGTCAACATACCCGTCGGGGCGCAAGTCCATTATGTATCCGAAAGAGTCTCTGGTTACCTCAGTCAAATCCTCCGGCCAAAGGAAAGCTTTCGATGGCGCTTTGCTGTCGATGTTTTTCTGCAGGTTTTTGTAAAATATCGCGGCGTTCTCTTTGGGTCCAAAAATCCCAGTGTGGTACCACTTGAGCGCCTTCCTCTGTCCGCCGTAATCCACCTCGTAAACAGCGCCCTGCCCGCCTTCGGCAATGAACCTTATTATTTTGACAGTTTTGCAGCCGGAAGTCTGCAAGGTGTCGCCCGGCCCTAATTTTGCCATTTAACCAACTCCAATCCGATTGTATTGAGTGCAAGGCTTTTTGAATTCAAAGCCATGACTTTGCAAGCCTAAAAGGACCAACTCAAATCATGTTTTATGAATTACATTGCGCTATTGCTGACGTCCATCCTCGCGGCGTTAGTTCCCGGAACCAGGCTTATCACTTCTCCGCAATACGCGCATGTAAGGCTCATTGCAACGCCCCTCCAGTCCAAGCAAACAACTTTTCCGCACTTTGAGCACTTCCAGAACTTCGAGGCTTTGCAATGCGGGCACCCTGGGTATTCAGGCGTTGGGCTCAACGTCACCGTTATTGTTGACTGGTCATACCCCTCGCGCCTTGCCGCTGATTCATTGATCGGAAATGCCCATGTCGGAAACCAGCCATTTTCGTTTTCTTGAACCCTTATTCCGAACAGCTTGCTAGTGCTTGTGCATTTAGCAAGTACTACGCTGGCATTTACCATCGACATCACTCTCTCTTTGAAATCAGAACGCTTTTTGAAAACGTCCCAAAATTCGGGATGCGCTCTGAAAAAGTCCTAGAATTGATCCTCAATCATGTTCGTGTACTCTTCCGATTCCGGATTGGCGTTTCTCTCTTCAGCTCCGCGCCAACGCATTGCCGCTATCGCGTCCGCTTTCACGCCATTTCCCTGCTCATATCTTTCAGCGACCTTGCGTTGCGCCGCTTTGAGCCCATTGTTAGCCGCCTTTAAATACCATCTGGTTGCTTCGGCCTCGTCTTTCTCGCCAGGCATAGCCCGTTCATAATGCAATCCGAGAGCGAATTGCGCCAAATCAAATCCATTGTTAGCGGCTTGCTTAAGCGTTTTAACGCCTTCAGCGCGGTAGCCGTCTAAAACAGCTGCATCGACGTCCAGGTTTATTTTGTCGGCGAATACAAAATATACGATTCCAGCAACCAGCTGCGCGTCAGCGAATCCTTGTTGAACCAAGCCCGATAAGCATATTATTAGCTTTTCACGATTCTTGTTGACAAAGTCAACGTCGAAATGCTCACTTGCAACTTCCAGAGACATGGTTATGATATCTACAAAATCATTCAATTCTTTTACCTCAAGTATGTCAAGCAAATCCAAGGTCAGCTTTGACTCCTCGAAATTTTCAGATCGCTTTAGCCAACTTATGCTCTGCTTAAAAGCAACAGGCCCTTTGTCAATTCTTAGGGCAAAATCCAGTATGCCAAAGACGGTGAGCGCAACAGCATGCGTGAATAGCGCGAATGGCTCATCGTGATTTAAAGTGGCGTCAAAAACCTTGTTTATTCTATTAAACAGCTTGTACATCCCTGAGTAAAGGTCTGGCTCATCGTCCTCATAAATAGACTGGACCTCATCGAATATCCATGAAACCTCATTTGCGCCTAGCCCCGTGCTCTTAAATCCTCTAGAGTTGACGCCTTCGATCATATTTTTCCATATGTCAGCCAAGGTTTCAGACAAGTCAGTTTCAAAGAAGTTGTCGTCTTCTTCTGACAAATGCCCGGTTTTTGCTAAAGCGATAAAAATGTCAGAAAAAATGGTTGTTTTTAGCTTGCCCGAGCCTGAGACTGAATCACTTTTTGAAGATATGTCGGGCGCGTCTTTTGCGATGTGTGCATCTTCAACTTGCGCGTCTTTATTCATGTATGCAGCGAATTTATTTAAGAAAAATTCGCCTTCTGCAAGGGATTTGCTGATTTTATCGGATGTGTTCCAATCGTTGCCGCTGTGTGGGTTTTTTTCAGCCAAAATGAACCTCCAGTAAAATACTCTTAGTGCATATCCCAAAATTAATTTTATGGCTTGTGAAAGTCACGCGTAGAAGCATCGCGATGACTTTCACTGCGCCACTGCAGGAATTTTGGGATATGCACTAAATACAGTCTTGAATTGCAAGTTTTTTCAAGCAGGGATCATCTCATTGCAAGATAATAACTGTACTTAATTATATCGCATCTCTTTGATAATGTCAATGTTATTTTGAAAGAATTTCTAATTTCGTTTTAGTTATTGCATTTACTTTTAAATTTCGTTTTTATACATGCATTCAGCGCCTAAAATGACATTATTTTCGATTTTAGTGACTTGCTTCTGAGACCATCTTAAATCTCTATATGCGCCAGCTCCCATTCACGAAAGTTTTCTCGCATTGCTTTTATTTTTCAAGCAAATATAGTATAGCACAGCAGAAACCTAATTCATATAGAATAAATCGCAAAAGACAGGTATTTAAACTCAAAAGAAGCCGTAAAAAATCCAAAAGGCAAACGATAGCCAAAACCATTTATTGTAGGACATTCATAATGATGAAAAAAGCTTAGTTCTAGAACCGGATATTGTTGCAATCAAAAATGTGCTGAGTTTGAGATATGTCCAAAAACGGCAACTCACATGAATGCGAGTTGCCGTTTCTTCTTTGCCGGATCTTTGTCACGCAAGCCGTCGCTCCCGCCTGTTCCCTCCGTCGCCGCCATTTCGTACCGGCACCGCCTTGAAAATTACGAGTGAATACGACGGCAAGACCAAGCCAAAGCCATTTGTTATAGGACGTTCTGAATGATGATTTCTATGGGGAACAAATTGCATAGCATAAGATAAAAAAGAGGCAAGGCTCCTATTCGCCTTGCCTCCTCTGAGTGCATTCTTGTGATCTTATGAGCCGTCTGGGCCTGTAAAAACGTGTTTATTAACCCTCGGTTTTGGCGCCTACCAAACGTGGTAAGGGTTGTGAACATCCTCGCCGGCCAAGATCTTCCTTGCCCTCTCAACATTCCACTTGCAATGGGCTGGCAAATCCTCGTCGCCCTCAAAGCTCAAGCCGAACACTCTTCTCATCTTGTCAGCGCAGTAGTAGGACGGCTTGCCAGGGTCCTCAGCGTCAGGAACAACTACCTTTGACGTTGACTCCGGGATTTCCTGCAGCATAAGATTTGCGATGTCCGCCCAAGACACGAACTTGGACCCCAGCGCCATGAAGATCTCTCTGTTCAAGTCGCTCTCCACAAGCTTGAGGTAAAGCTGCGCTATTTGGGCTCCTGAAAGGAACTGGGTGCCATTGAATTTGGAGAACTCGACATCCTTGCTTTGCAGCAGGTCTTTCGCCAAATTCAAGAAGCGCGTGTCAGACTGCGACGCTCCGCCCTCGAACGCAGGGTTTGAAAAAACGTACCCTGGGCGAATGATGTTTCTCTTAAGCTTGACCTTGCCTCCGTAAGCGCCTTGCCCTGTGTAATTCTGGTTGAACCCCAAAAGGAAGTGCTCAGCAGAGGCCTTCGTAGCGCCATACAAGTCGCCGGGCATGCGCAAAGCCGTTTCATCCATGCCATCTCTCAAGTCGCCCATTGCTGCGGTTGAGCTTGTGTAGACAAACTTGGCAACGCCGTTTTTCTCTGCCGCCTCAGCCAGGTAGGCTGTGGCTCTTGTGTCATTCTCCAGCATCTCAACTGGTGTATTCCCCCAGCCAAGCGCTATGTGGATTACGGCGTCGCAACCCTTGAGCGCCTCTCCCATGCCTGCGTAATCCAAAAGGTTGCCCTGCTTGACTTCCACGTTCTCAAGCGCAAGGTAAGCTGGTATGCGCTCTGGGGTTCTCGTCAGCAAAACGACTGAGTGCCCGGCATCAAGAAGCGTTGTGGTCACATACTGCCCGATGTTTCCTGTTCCGCCTGTAACAAATATCTTCATGTAAAACCCTCCAATTTCGAATCATTCAAATGTGGCATAAGCGCTTTGACGCGCTACCCATTGGCGGGAAGCCCGCAAGCGAAAACACCGCAAAATTCCTTTTGCGGGTTTTCGCTGGCATATGCTGGCAGGCTTTGCCGGCCAGCAGGCCTCGTCTTGCCACTGCGCCAAGTCTATGCATATGCACCGGAAAAATCAGCGCTTATGACTTGACCGCGCCCGCAAGCCCGTTGTAAATATAATTCTGCGCGAACAAGAACATGATTACGACCGGAATGGTCGCCATCAGCACTGCCGCGCTCATTACCTCGAAGGGTGTTGACTGCCCTCTGAAAAACTTGTAAAGGGCAATGGTAAGCGTTCTGCTGTTGCCTATCAAGTAAAGGTTTGGCACGTAGAAGTCGTTGTAGATCCCGATGCCCTTGATGACTGCCAGCGTAGCGATGGCGGGCTTCAAAAGCGGGAACACTATGTTAAAGTATATCTTGAAATAGCCGGCGCCGTCAAGCAGCGCCGCTTCGTCCAAATCCTTCGGTATAGAGTTCAGTATGTTGATTACGATGTAGATGTCAACAATGCTGGTTCCTGAGTACAAAATGATAAGGGAGCCAATGTTTCCCACAAGGCCGATATAGTACATGATCCGGAATACGACCACTTGGGTTGTGACAACGGGGATGAACATGGTAGCCGTGTAGAGAGCCATGATAAGGCCCTTGAGCTTGAAGTTGAAGCGCTGAAGCACAAACGACGTCATGCACGCGAAATTGACGCTGAAGATTAGGGAGATGGCCAGTATTATCAGTGTCGTTCCGAGAGATGGCAGCAGTGTGCCAGCCTTGAGCGCATAGGTAAAGTTGTAAGTGTTCAGCCAGTTTGACGGAGGCGACATGACTGATGTGGCTTGGTATTCAGCCCCTGTCTTGAGGGCCGTGAAAATCGTCGGGACGATGGGGACGACAACGAACGCAGCAGACAATATAAGGAACACATAGCGCAAAGTTTTGAAGAACTTTGACTCATTGATCATCTCAATCCTTCTCCTTCCCCGAGCGCGTCACAAGCCATTGCAAGCCCACCGAAGCCAAGACAACCAAGAAGACAACCATGCTTAGGGCGGCGGCAAACCCGATGCGCCTGTCCTGCCCCATGCTTTGGTTAATTTGTATTACGGGAGTGCTTGTGCCATTAATGCCCCTGACGATTATATAAGGCACCTCGTACACTTGGATTGAGCCGGATACGCTCAAGATTATATTTATGAACAGCACGCTTTTCACAAACGGCACAGAGATGTACTTGATTTCCTGCCATTTGCTGCATCCGTCAATCGCAGCCGACTCATACAGTTCTGCCGGTATCGCCTGAAGCGCCCCAAAGAACATTATGAAAGACATGCCATAATAACGCCAAATGCTTATGGACGCCACGGCAGGATTCACAATGCTTAGCTCTTCAAGCCACCTGTGCTGCAGAAAGTCAAGATGAAGCCATCCCAGCATGGTGTTCAGAGTTCCGTTTGTGTTGAAGAAAGTAACGAAAATGGTGGAAACGATAATGCCGTTTAGCAGGTAGGGAAAAATAAGGACGCCTTTGAAGAAGGCCAGCCCCTTGAACTTGCCGTTTACGAAGATCGCCAAGAGAAATGAAAGCACCAGCTGAGGCACGGCGACAATCAAATAGTAGACGCAGTTGCGAAACAGGGCAAGATATTGAGGGTCTGTGAAAATCCTTTCGTAGTTCTTAAGGCCTACCCACTTTATGGCGGTCACGCCGTTCCATTCAGTAAACCCCAAGTACACGTTGAAAATTATCGGTATATAGCTGAACACTGCAAGGAACAGCAACGGCACAAATAAGAATGTCGCAATGATGATCTTTCTTTGGCGAGCTAAGTCCACAAACACTCCCTCCATTCGCGCTTGCGATCACGGGCCGCAAAATGCCAAGCGCAGGAGCGAAAAGAAAGAGCTTTTCGCTCCTGCTGAATTTGCGGCAAGCCAAATTGAAAAAAAGGCGCAGATGCTCCGATGCGCCAAGGCGAATCTTGGTGCATATTCCAAAATTCCGAAATGGCACCGGATAGCGTTTGCCCAATGTTCAAGGGCAAATCGCCAAATAATTTTGGGATATGCTCTTGGATCAGGGGCGAGCGCTGCCCGCCCCTTAAAAATAGCTATTCTATATAGCTCAAGCCTCTTTCATCGCGGTACTTCACATAGTCTTTGTTCTGCCTCTCAATTTGGGCATCAAACGCGGACCAGTCGTCGGGCTTGGTAATGTCAAGAGCGTCAAATGGAAGTCCAATCCACTTGTTGTCAGACAGGAGGTTCGCATCGCTTAATATGTCCTCTTGGTTTTTAGTGTTCGGAGTTTCAGGCGCAGGGGCAAGCTGCTTCACTGTGCCCGCTTTCACCCTGGAATCGATAAGAGCGAACGCCTCGGGCGTCTTTGCGTCCTTTACGTTTTTATGGTTCGCGATGACGCCGATTTTGTAAAGGTACTCGCCGTTTGTCGCCAAAAAGTCAATGAACTGCTTTGACTCCGCAATGTTCTTAGAAGCCTTGTTGATGGCCCATGTCTGGGCGGGGGCAACTCTTACCAGCCTACCCTTCCCGAAATCGGGGGCGGCGTCAAACTTTACGATGCCGGGGTCTTTTCCTTCAGGAACGCGGCTGATTACTTGCTGAAGCACCCAAGAGCCGAAAAGCATCATTCCAGCGCGTCCGTAAGCCACTGAATCCATGGCCACGCCGAAGTCAGCGTACTGTTCCTGCTCAAAGTAGCCAAGGGACTTCCACTCCACGTACTGCTTGAGCGTCTTCCCCAGAGGCGTGTCTGAGAACGGCTTGTCTGAGCGCATGATTTTGTTGAACGTATTTGTCTCGCCGCTAAAGTAGTTGGAGAAGTCCCCTACTGTTCCAAGCGGCCAGTTTTCGACTCTGTGCAAAGAGATGGGGGTAACGCCGTTCGCCTTGATGGCGGCTAGCATTTTGTTGAATCCCTCAAGATCCCCTGGAATTTCATCATAGCCGGCAGCCTTGATGACTTCCTCGTTGTAAGTGATAGCCTCGCCATACTCCTTGGCGATGCTGACGTTATAAAGGGTGTCGCCGATTGCCTTCATGCCGCTTGCGACATCCGGGCCATACAGGTCATTCGCCTCGGCGACTGTCATGATTGGCTCCATGTACGCCTGATACTCTTCGGTCGTTATGGTCCAGCCCACAGTGAAAAGGTCTATGCCTGGATCGTTGACCTGCAGAAGCGAGGTAACCTCTGTGCCGTCTGAAGAAATCGCCTTGAATTCAAGCTGTATTCCTGTTTCGGCTGTAAACTTCTCGCCAGCCTTGACAAGCCAAGCAGTCTCAGGATCCCGATAAGTGTTGCCGCTTGCGTCCTTCAGTTCGTCGCCCAAAATCTGCTGGGTCTGATGCACATAGACGACAAGCTTCTTGTCCGCGTTCGCGGGTCCTGCCGCCGCGTTGCCGCCAGTGGCGCTTGAGCAGCCAGCCAGCATGATTACCGCCAAAACTAAGGCCAGCATCTTTTTCATCATTGCAATACCCCTCTCTTGAATTCATGTATTGCTTGCAAGTTTAGCTCTAAAATTTGCCTTGCGCGAGCGGCCCTAAAGCCGGTCAGCATGAGCCCCTAATCAAGAATGAAATCCTCTAGCCAGAGCTTAGTCTTCCTTTGGCGAATCTCACCATGAAAACGTGTTTAAAGACGATGAATCTTGGCGAATCTCTCCTTAAAAACGTGTTTAATGGGAATCGGGTTGTGATAATCGTGACATATCTCTCCATAAACACGTTTTTACAGGAAAAAGCAAATAAATTGGCGCGTCATGGCCCAACTTAGGCCATATCCCAAAACTCCGAAAGGCATGCGATGCTTTAACGCGTGGCTCTTAAAGCCCTAAATTTAATTGGGATACGCTCTTATACTGACCGTCCTAAAGATTTGAATCTATTTTCATTGGCGGAAGCGCCCGACCAGCTTTAGGGCGGGCAACGAAGAATAGATTCGCATTTGTCAGACGGTCAGTATAAGCCGGTAACCAAGCGCCCCTAATCAAGAATGAAATCCTTTAGCCACTTAGGCTATCTTTGGCAAAATTCGCCACGAAAACGTGTTTAATGGGAATTAATTCGTTGAACCTATTAAATCTCTCCATAAACACGCTTTTACAGAAAAAAAAGAAAAATTGGCGCGCCCAGCTTAAGCTTGCGGGCACGAATCGTACCACTGCCTGATGACCTTCTCTGACGGCTTGCTGAAAACCCCGTACCCGGCGTTTTTTTCAGGCGCGTCGCCTGGCGTTCCATTTACGGCAAATGAGAGCCACGTCCAAAACACAAATCCGCCAACCCAATCGCGCTTTTCGCAAGCACTGAACATTTCGGCGAAATACCGGGCTTGCTCATCCAAGTCAAGCTCGCCTTTGTATGTCCAGTCATTAGGCGCCACGGAACAGCCTTTTTGGCACATGCACCCGCATTCGGCAAAGAAGAACGGCAAGCCGAACTTTTTGACGACTGCCTCAATCCGGTCCAGGTTTTCCTCCCATTTTCCAAATGGATAGTACCCGCTAGACGATATGACATCAAGCGCGTCCCACCACTTGACTTCTGTTTCTTGGTACTTGTCGGTGTTGTAAGCCAACAGTCCTTTGTAGACCTTTCTTGCCTGCGCTATCAGCTCTCTCCAATAGGTTTCCTTGCGCTCGGTTTGCACCATCTCGCATCCTATGATCAGGCACTCGCACCCTGAGCTTTCGGCGATCTCGGCGGCGAAAAGCAAGTATTTTTCATAGCTTTCAAACCACTTGCTCCATTTGGGCTCACAGACAACCTCCAAGTCAAAGAAGTTGATGTGCGCTCGCCAAACGCCGTTTTTGCAATTGAGCATGGGCTTCAAAAACACGCGCAAGCCGATTGAATGAGCATAGGCAATAAGATCCAATAGCTCGTCCCTCGTGGGAATGAACGGGCCCTTATAGTTAATTTCTTCTGACTGCGGGGTGTCCTGAAGCGCTTCGAAGGCAATGACTGCAGTGTCGCAGCCCGTGCTCTCCTTCATTTGAAGCAGCGAAGCCTTGGTTTCCTGGCTGGAAAAGCCAGGTCCATGTGAATTTCTGCCACGCGACAGAAGAAAGGTGAAGCCTTTGACAAAATTCACATGCTACCTCCTGATTTTCTTAAGGACTTTGTTCACACCAGGCATAAGGCTAATCTTGAATGCTGTGCCGTCTTTGCAGCTTTCTCCTTTGACGGTTTTGCGGTTCACCAAATCTTCGAGCTCAAGCTCTCCTGGCAGCGTGAATGAAACGTCGCTTAATAAGTAGGGAAGGAATGAGTGCAAGGCAAAGGTGTCATTGTCGTATGCGAAAAGCGCCACTTGAGACGGGGCGTCAAGGGTTATGCCAAGCTCCTGCGTGAACAGCTCGCGAATGGCATTGAGCACAGGGCGCGGGTAATTGTACAAGTCGCCGAAATCATCCGGAACTGCCAAAACAAACACTCGGCCTGTTCCATAGGCGCACTTGAGCAAGACAGGAAAGCTGTTGTTCTCACCTAGCCCTGAGGCAATCGCCCATGTGTCATTTGTTTGGAAAAACATTTGCGGAATGAGTACAGGCTTTGAGCCCTCAGACAAGCTGTTGAAGCTCACCCCGCCATTGTTGGAAGTCATGTAGCGGCTGACAAGCGCCTTGCTGCCGTCCACGCTGACGTTAACAATTTTGTTGAAGCCTCTGTCATAGGTTTTCCTGACAAACCCCGACGTGACAATAACATCAGCGCCGTCTAGCAGGCTTTGGGAAACCTTCTCCACGATTCCCGCGTCATGGGCAGCGCTTTCGGCCAGGAACACAACCTTTGCGCCCTCTGGGTACTCCTTGGTGACAGGTTCAAGAGGAATTCCGAGCATGCCAATGTAGTTGTGAACAAAGTCTTCTCCGCAGCTGTGAAACGGCAAGTAGGTTTTGGCCCCGATGGGGTTGCCCAGCTCGCCCAGGTACTTATCCATGTCAGCGAAAACTTGCCCTGCCACAGGGGCGCACAGCGAGTAGTCCGACTGCAGCAGCGCTCCCAAACAAAAGAGCATTGCCTCCTTGGGCTTCGCCAAAAGCGTCAGTTGCGCCTGTTGGGCGTACGAGGTAAGGTTGTACGTGCACTCAAAGGGGTCAAACCAGCCTCCGCCGTTTCTCCCGGGCGCTGCGCTCTCGATTAGCCTCATGTTGAAATAGCTCAGATACTTCTGCAAGTGCTGCTGGGCGTACAGGGGGTTTCGCGTCTCTGTGCCTGTGTAGACAGCGTCAAATATCTGCGGCTCATCCTTGAGGTTATAGCCCAAATCTTGAAAGTGCTCGTACCAGTTCGGATACTTTATGATGTAGTTGACTTTAGGGTTGACCTTCTTGGCTGGATCAACAATGACGCTCTTTGATACCTCATTCATCAGCTCAAGCCGAAACTCAGCCCAAGTCCTGTCCCCTTTCGCTTTCACGCAAGCGGGGCATTTGCAGTTCGTGAAGTAAAAGTCGTCCAAGATGATCTCGTCAAACAACTCTGCCGTAAACTCGGAGACGTTCTGGATGAACTCCCGAGTTTGAAGGTCGCAGTAGCACAGCTGGTGAAAGCCGCCTTCCTTGGTCGGAGGCAAGTCGGTAGTGATGCCTCCAGAAACCGTTACGCCTCGCGATTCAAAAAACGATTTTGCTTTTAGCACTTGCTCCTTGGTTGCCCTAACGCCGTGGCGATAGGTCTCAAGATAAATCTTGCCGATGCTTACGCGCTTTTCGAGCCAGCTATAGGCTTCCTCGAATGACTCTGATTCAGCCACCCGGATAGTGTCTGAAACTGGCGCGTAAATGGTAGCCACGAAATTTTTGTAACCTGCCATGCCGCAATCTTCTCCTGTTCTTTTGCCGCGAGCAGCGGCCACGCATTGCACTGATGACGCCTGATATGGATTTTCTTATCGTTGCCCGCCTCAGAAACCAGTCGGGCGCTCCCGCTAACGAAAAGAAAATTCAATACAGAACCTCAGTATAAGTGCGCATCCCAAAATCACCAGAGTCCTGCGAAGGCTTCAACGATGTTTGCTCAGGCTTCTACGGGCAAACACCCGGTCCTTTCCAAGCCCTATGATTAATTTTGGGGTATGATCTTATTATATCACAGTGCATGAGTCAAGTATATATGTAAATTCAAATTTTTATTCCTAGAGCATATCCCAAAATTATATCCGAGGCACCGGAAAAATCCGGCGTTGAAGCGTTCGCCAGGATTTTTCCGGTGCCATTTCGGAATTTTGGGATATGCTCTTATATGATGCCCAACCCCGTCATAAACCCCGGACTTTCTCTGCGCCAAATGGGATTGCGGGATGCGCTCTAGAGCATATCCCAAAACTATATCCGAGGCGCCTTATCACCAGCTTAGTATTATCACCACTGGAGCTCAGAACCTCCAGAAACGCAGGATTCATTGCTCGTTTACTTGGATTAAAAACAGGGTAAAAAAACACCATAATCATCCACTTGTATACCAAATAATTACTTTCGCGCCTGACACGTGTCTGTCTCTCTCCAGGCGGTTTTAAAGGCTTCCTGCCCGTTTTGCAGTAGTTTCACGCTTCGTTTTTTGCCTGCAAGCCCAGCGAAGGATACCTTCACGTTTCCGCAACGAACCTGT
>JAISWZ010000497.1 GCA_031270945.1 Clostridiales bacterium
TACAAGTACTACGTTGACAAGCTTTACAAGAGCGACAACATCAAAATTTTGAAGATAGAGGGCATAGAGGCCACCCAAGAAACCATGGCAGCAGAAACCTACCCTCTCAGCGTCGGCTATTACGGAGTGGCAAGGGAATCCGACGGCCCGGATAGCGTCGGGCACAAGTTCCTGGAATGGATCCTCTCAGACGAAGGGCAGGAATGCGTGGCACAGGCGGGGTATGTGCCGATTCGATAAGACACTCGCGCAAAAAGCCGCTTGGGTTCCCAAGCGGCTTTAGCTCACACCATTCTGCTATACTCCGTCGGCCACATCCCTGTGATCTTCTTGAAGAGCTTTGAAAAGTAGTACTGGTCGCTAAAGCCAACCTCCACCGCCACCTCTTTGATCATGGCTTTCTTGTTGGACTGGATGATGGACTTGGCCAGCTCTATGCGAAAGTTGTTGATGAATTCTGAGAACGAGACGCCATAGCAGTTCTTGAACTTCTTTGCCAGCTGGGTTGAAGAGTAGCCAAAGCGGCGCCCGAGATCTGCGCAGCGGATATTCTCTTTGTAATTCTGCTTCAGGAACTGGGACATTTTCTCGCAGAGCTCTTTGTCTTTGCTTGTGTCCTTTTCTTGGTCTGCGGACATCCAGGCTTCAAAGATCCGGCTAAGCTCTTCAGCCAGCTCCGATGGATGAAGCGAGGTTGATATGGCGCTTTGAAGCTCATACCTGAGCTCCGACAGCTGTTCTAGGGTAAGGAGGCTTCCAAAATGGGAAAGAGTGATTCTTTCAAGGCAGATCTCGAAGTCCCTTTGTCTGGCTGACTGGGAGACGGCAGAATCAACGAACTCTTTGAGTGTGCTTCGGCAGACGTCAGCGTTTTCGGATTTGAGGGCCAAGAGCGCTTCCGACAGGAGCGATCCAGAGTCCCATGAGCTTTTTCCGGCGTTGTCACCCATGAGAAGCTGGGACAAAAAAAGCCTGATATGCTTATGTATCCGCTTTCTTAAGACAGAAAACGTCTCCGCAACCATGTCAAGGGGGACGGGATCATCCCAGACAGCCATGGTTACCGCCATGTTCGCTTTTCCAATATGGTCAAACAGGCTTTTGGAAACCTCTTCAATGCGGACGGGATCTGAGGCTGGAAAGACCGCCGCAAGCTCCAGCTGGCTTTTGCCTCTGGCGCAGAACCCGGACTCTTGGCGCCCCAGCCTTTCGTCCAGAAGCTTCTCCATGGCTGAGACGTTCCAGAGGTCTCGCATGCCTAGAAAGCTTTCTTCCGGGACAAGCGGGAAAGCGCCTCCGCACATGAGGATCACGCCGCTTAGCTGGCCTTCGGAGAATCCGGGCCTTTGGTCACGCATGACCGCTCCCTCAAGGATGGCGCGGGTTTTCATCTCTCTTTTATTGTTCACCTCTTCAACCGCGACCTGAAGCGCTTCGGCTATATGCTGGGCTGAAACAGGCTTCAAGAGGTAGTTGCTTACGCCGTACTGGATCGCCTGCCTGGCGAACTCAAACTCGGAAAAGCCGCTGACTATTATCATTATCACGTCAGGATACCGCTCCTGGAGGATGCGAGAGAGCTCAAGCCCGTCCATTATCGGCATCTTGACGTCAGAAAAGATGATGTCAACCCGCTCTGTTTCCAAGTAGTCAAGAGCCCGCTTTCCATTTATCGCAGTATGGACCACGCGCACGGACTCGTCATAAGCTTCCGTCAAGAGCTGGATGCTTTGGGCGATTGGGGGCTCGTCCTCCACGATCATGACGCGGATCATAGCTACGCCTCCTAGAAAATATTGCGAAATAAAGATTTTTATATTACGAGATAAATATTTCGACTGCGCTTCCTCCGCCATCGATGCCTGTAATGGCGCAAGTGGCCTGAAGCCCTGTAAGGAGCCTTAGCCTGGCCACAGAGCTGACCAGCCCCAATCCGCCTATGCCCATTCGGTTCAAGTCAGAGTAGGACGCGTTGTTGGCCCGCTCCACTATCTGCTCCCTTTTCTTTTCGTCAAACCCGCAGCCATTGTCTTCGACCCGGACTTTCCAGCTCTTTGGTGTGCCGCTTATCTGGATGGATATGCGGTAAGGCGGCTCCATCCTGGAAAACGAGTGCGTGAAGCAATTTTCGCAGATTGGCTGGATGATGAGCTTTGGTACGACTACCTCCTCCAAGGGCTGATCCATGTTGGCTTCGTATGAGAACATGTAGTCATACCTGGACTTCATGAGCTCAAGGTAAGCCAGGGTATGCTCCAGCTCTTCCTTCAGGGTTGCCGACCCGGTGACATATGATGACGCGTACCTGAGCATTGAGCTCATGTTCGCGCAGATTTTGACCACTATGTCGCTTCTGCCCTTTAGGGCCATGGCGTTTGCCACGCTCAGGACGTTATAGAGAAAGTGGGGGTTCATCTGGGCTTGCATGGCCAAGAGAAATGACTTTTTCTCCTGCTCCATGGATAGGGTGAGCCGCTCCAGCATGTTGTTAAAGGCGGATTCCACCGCCCCGATCTCAGCTATCCCTCTGCTGTCAACCGCCACCCTGCCTTGGGATCCTGGCGCTATGGCTTCCACCGCTTCCGCCAGCTCTGAGAGAGGCTTTGAGATCCCTTTGGATATTTTGCCTATGATAAGATAGACGGCCAGATCAAGAAGAAGCCAGGCGACAAGCATTATGGCGGCTAGCCTAGCAAGCATGCCTTTTCTTGCGCTGGCAGGCTCCAAGAGCTCAACGCTCCAGTTGCACAGGGTTGAGACAGCTGTGGCGACCACTTCGTTTCCTTCTGCTTGCCCAAGGACAACCGGCTCTCCGCTTTCGCTATAGATGTTTACAAGCAGGGGCTTGTCAGGCGCCAATCGGAGCAGATCCTCCAAAAGCCGCTTGTTTTGCTGGACTTCCACTATGCCTACTACATCTCTGGAGTACGCGTTCATGACGGGCCTTGTGAGAGTGATATAGTCATCGGTGAAATAGCTCATCCACTCGTCCTTTTTGGGAAGGCTGACAGACCAATCAAGCTCTCCCTTTCGGAACCTATCCATCATAGCGCTGGGGCTTCTTCGGTTGAGCACCCTTGGCACAGCTTCTGGATCAACTATTGCCCCGGACGATATGAAGTCTCCCAGGTCATTGTAGACAATTATCCTTCTCATGGGAGAGACCCTGCTGTTCTGGGCCGCTATTACAGAGGCTGTGTCAATGTTGTCAAGGACGTTTTTCGAAAAATGGTTGGAGGGGTTATTCTCCTCCCGGAGTTCGGCAAGCACCTTGATCAGCGCCGCATTGGTCATGACTTTATAGGCGACGTCATCAGTCTCGGAAATGTATCTCTCCAGCTGCGCCAGGGGCTGCCTTACCAGCATTTGGCTGGACAGGCTTGCCTCCTTGAGGCTGGACATTGCCAGCGCAATGTAGAGAAACCCCATGACCAGCAGGAATATCACGCTAAAAAACAAAGTGTATGTGTATACCATCTTATGGAGAAGCTTTTGATCCTGTTTCGCTTTCACGCTCGCACTTCCCGGATTTCCTGGCTTGGGGGGCCCTATAAAACGCCCGGCTTTTGCCGTTTGATAATCGCAATTCTTTTGGACATGTTCTATTGTACCATTAACAGCAAGTTTCTAGCGCAAAACTTTTTGGGAAATAATTCAAAGCTTAAAAAAGGGATCTGGCAAAGGTTAAAACAAGGGATCTGTCAGAACTTAAATAAGGGATCTGGCAAAGCTTGGGCTTGGAAAGTCTGCCCTGCGCATGCTCTACAAACACAGCAAAGCGGGGAAAGATAAACTCTCCCCGCAATCGCGCTATTGCCAAGCTTAAGTTAAATTTTTCTTAGAGCATATCCCAAAATTATATCCGAGGCACCGGAAAAATCCGGCGTTGAAGCATTCGCCAGGATTTTTCCGGTGCCATTACGGAATTTGGGGATATGCTTTTAATAAACGCTCTTCCACTCAGCTATATTGCTGGGCTCAAACTTGAAGGGGTCTCCCAGCATGACTTCTGTTCCGCCATCAGCGGCGGCTACGACAGCCATCTCGCCCATGCGGCCAGCGCTGAAAGTGTTGCCGGCGGCGCCAGTAACAGTGCCCTTTACAAGGGCGTCTCCGCCGTAGGCGGCCAGGTATCCCAGGTCAACTGGATTCCAAAGGTACATCCATGGGCAGGTGCCGTCTTCGATAAACGGCGCCATCTCGGAGGGAAGGCCAAGGCCTGTGAGCTTCACTGCAGACGCCGTATCCTGCATGTACTTTCCGGCGGCAAGCATTCCAACTGTTGTAGGGGCTATGATGACTTTTATGCTGTCATCCATCAAGAGAGCCTGGGTCTCGTTTGTAGACTTGGTGGGCTCGTCATCGCCGTACACCACTTTCACAAGCGGGGTTTTGGCGTACTTGTCAGCGTTCTCTTCAATCTCTTTCTTCATCCATTCTATCCAGAGATTCTGGTTTGACGCTTGCGCTGTAGCTGAAAGGATAGCCATTCCGCCCTCTCCGTTTACCATTTCGTAAGCGGCTTGGACGAGGACGCGGCCTATCTTTTCAGGATCAGCCTGGTTGATGTGCATTCTGCGGCTATTGGGGTTAACGGAGCTGTCAAGGGAGACAACCTGGATCCCTTTGTCCATGGCGGCTTTGAGGGCTGGCTCAAGAGCGTCAAAGTCATTGGCGGCTACCGCTATGAGCGCGACGTTCTGGGCTGTGAGCTGGTTGATGATCTCAATCTGCTTTTCTGGAGTCGCCTGGTCGGGGCCTTTATAGAGGGCTTCCACGCCAAGGGCGGTGCAGGCTTCGGAAAATCCGTCAAACGCTTTTTGCATGTAGGGGTTATTGACGTCTTTGGCGACAAGCGCATAGACTTTCTTTGCGCTTGTGTCAGCGCCAGTGTTTGTGGCTGGAGCGGCGTTGGAACAGCCAGCCAATGCCAAGACAACGAGAATCAGGGATACGATCTTTTTCATGCGGCATCTCCTTTTCGTTTGGGCATTCCCAAGTTTCTGTTATGCCGGCGAGGCTTTAAATAATTAAAGGCTCGCCAGCATGTGTTAGTGTGTTTGTGTATAAAAACCTGCAGGGTCGCGGCGCAGCTCACGGCCCCGCAAGTGTGGTGCACAAGTTGACAAAAAGCTTTTTTTGATTAAGAGCACGCTTTTTACTGGCCTTTTACTGGCCTTTTAAAAGCCTTTTACTGGCCTTTTCCAGCTATTTTCTTGAACATCCTGAACCCTGACAGCGAGCTCTTCAGGTTGGGGATGATGACCGCGATTATAAGCAAGGCGCCAACAATGATCATGATTGTCTGGCTTGGGACGTTTACGATGCCCAGGCCGTAGCGCAGCAGGCCTACTATGAAAGTGGCTATGACAACGCCCATTACTCGGCCTTTTCCGCCATTGTTGCTGACGCCGCCCAGGACGACCATGGCTATTACGTCCATTTCGTATCCTTTGGCGACGCTGGGGCGGACGCTTCCCATCTTGGAGGCGAGGAAGATTGCGGCTACTCCTGAGAAGAGGCCCATGATGACAAACGCCAAAAGCCTGACGCTTTTGGTCTTGATGCCGGAGTAGCGGGCGGCGGTCTCATTGTTGCCTATGGCGTAGACGCTTCTGCCAAATCGGGTGAAATGAATGACAAACCCGAAGACAATGGCTTCGGCGATCACTATCAGGAGGATGAACGGGATTTTGCCTACATAGCCCCAGCCCAAGTACTGAAACCAAGAGGGGAACCCGCCTGCCGCTTGGTCTTGAAGGATTATGCTTGCGATGCCGCGAAAGACGATCTGTCCCACGAGGGTCACGACCATTGAGGAAAGCTCCTTGAACTTGATCAGAAGGAGCCCGTTTGCAAGGCCGCAAGCGCCACCGACAAGTATTGCCACTAGAATGGCGGCGCCTATGGGCAAGCCGGCATTGAAACTGACTCCCATGGAGACCGCTGAGAGGGCCATGATAGAGGCTACGGAAATGTCAATGTCACCCAGGAGGATGACCAGCATCATTGGAAAGACCAAAATAGCCTTGTCGCAAAACATTTGTATGGCGCTCATGATGCTGTCGAACACCAGGTAATTGGGAGAAAGGGACGCGTTTGCCATGTTGACAACTATGAAGATGATTGCCAGCATCCATTCCCATTGGAGGAAGAAGCGCTTGGCGCTAAATGGGCGCTCGCTTTGCAAGGATCTATGGGCTTGCTCCGTCATGCGGCAACCCTCCTCTCAAGCGCTTTGAACGCTGACCTTCGGGAAACCAGCGCGTTGACTATAATAGAAATCAATATTATCAGGCCCCTGATGGCCTCTTGCCAGAAGGGGGAGATTTTCAATAGGGGCAAGGCGTTGTTGAGCATGCCGAACAGGAGCGCTCCCAGGATCGCGCCATGGGCTTTGCCCAGGCCTCCTGATATGCTGACGCCACCCAAGACGCAGGCGGCTATTACGCTAAGCTCGTATCCTGTGGCGGTTTCGCCTTGAGCCGCCGCGTACTTGCAGACATAGAGTATTCCAGCAAGGCCAGCCAGTCCGCCTGTTATGACATAGGCCAGGATTGTGACAGCCTTGGTGTTGATGCCGCTTACCTCCGCCGATTCCTTGCTGTTTCCCACCGCGTAGATTCGGCGGCCTGTCCTTGTGTAGCCCAGGAAGTAGAAGTTTATGGCGAACACGGCCAGCGCTATCCAGATCAGGTTGTTGACGCCCAAGAAGGCTTTGCCTGTCGCAACGGCCATGAAGTCAACAGTCATGTTTTGCTGGAGCATCCATTTGCCGCCACTAAGCAGGTAGGTGGCGCCCCGGTAGATGTTCATGGTGCCTAGGGTTGCTATAATCGGAAGAACATTTAGCCTGGCTACAAGAAATCCGTTCAGGAGCCCAGCAGCCATGCCGACTCCGATTGCAAGCGCGATAACCAGGGCTGGATGGAGCCCTTGCCCCAGCTCTGTCATGCTGTCCCTTAAAACCGTGGTTCCAACCATGCCAGCAAGGGCCATGGTTGATCCAACCGAAAGATCGATCCCGCCGGTTATGATGACTGACATCATCCCCATGGCGAGAACGGCCAGAATTGACGTCTCAACCAGCATGTCGCTTATGTTCTTTGGCGCAAGGAAGTTGCCGCCGCTTCTGACATTCACAAGGACGGCTATCAACGCTATGACTGCCAACAGGCAGATTTCCCTGGCGTTTTGAGAGACGCGCCTAGTTAAGGACTTTTTCATAGGCGCCCCCTGCCTGGCTCATGGACGCTTGCAGGAGCTGTTCCTGCGTAGCCTCCGAGCCTATGAATTCCCCTGTTATCCGGCCTTCTCGCATGGTTGCGATTCGGTCGCACATGCCAAGGATTTCTGGCATGTCGCTTGATATCAAAATGACCCCGTAGCCTTGCCCGGCCAGATCCGAAATTATCTCGTAGAGCTGGCTTTTGACTCCGACATCGACGCCTTTTGTTGGCTCATCAAGGATAAGCACCTTCAAGTCGGTGTTAAGAAGCTTGCAAATTACAATCTTTTGCTGATTTCCGCCAGACATTGAGCTTGCCTTGTCAAAAACGGTAGGCGCCTTCAGAGCCAGAAGCTCTCCCAGCGCTTTCGCCTTGGCCCGCTCCTTCTTTGGCTTCATAACCGAATACTTCGCGAATTGTCCCAGGTCAGAGAGGGTTATGTTCTTGAAAATCTCCCAGTCCAGCACCAGGCCCTGCTTGTGTCTATCTTCTGGCAGAAGCCCTATTCCAAGCTTCATGGCGTCTAGGGGCTTTCTTACTTGCACTTCCTTGCCCTCCAGGAACATTTTGCCTGAGTCCAGGGGTTCCACTCCAAATATGCTTTGCATCACGTCTGTCCTGCCAGCTCCAACCAAGCCTGAAAAACCCAAGATTTCGCCTTTGTGGAGCTTGAAGCTGATGTCTTTGAAGAACCCTTTGCGGCTGAGGCCTTGGGCCCTAAAGACCTCTTCTCCTATGGCGCGGTTTCTTGCGGGGTATATCTGGTTGATCTCCCGCCCAACCATGGCGCTGATCAGGTCGTGGTTCGATATGTCTCCCACGCCCCATGTGCCTATGAGCTTTCCGTCCCGGAAAACAGTAACGCGGCTTGCCAAGCGCTGCATGTCCTCCATCCGGTGCGAGATGAATATGATGGAAACGCCGTCATCTCGGAGCTTTTCGGCTATGCGGTACAGCTCGTCGCATTCCCGCCTTGACAGGGAGGCAGTTGGCTCATCCATGACAAGGATTCTCGCGTTTTGGGATATCGCCTTTGCGATCTCCACAACCTGCTGCTCCGCTACTGTAAGCCCGCTAACCTCTATGCGCGGATCCAGATCCGATCCCAAGCCCCGCAAGAGCTCTTCAGCCTTGCTGTGCATGGCTTTCCATTTGATTGTTTTCAAGGGGCCAGCAACTTCTTCATGCCCCATGAATATGTTCTCGGTAACGCTTAGCCATGGGTAGATGGCCCCATGCTGGTATATGGCGGCTATCGCCTGCTTCTGCGCGTCCTTGGGGGTTCTGAATCTCACAGGCGATCCGTCAAGGATTATCTCTCCGGCATCAGGCTCGTGAACTCCAGTTATGATCTTTATAAAAGTCGACTTGCCTGCTCCGTTTTCGCCCATGAGAGCGTGAATCTCGCCCTTTTTCAGCTGGAAGCCCACGTTGTCCAGCGCTTTCACTCCTGGAAAGGCTTTGTCTATAGATTTAAGCTCTAAAATGAATTCGGGCATTTCACCCCTCCCCCAGTCTAACGGCGAGACGTTTTGTGCAATTTTTCATCCAGCCGGGCGGCATCAGCTCCGCCGGCCAGCTTAGTGCTCACTTCACAAGACCATTGTACCGCCTCTTTAGGGCAAGGTAAATGTAATATTTGATCTATCTGATGTAAAAAGGTGAAAAGTTTTTTCGACAGCCTTGTAGCTGCAATTTTCGTCCATCGTTTGGCTGAATTTCGACATTTTTAGTCGAAGGCTAGAAAAGCTGGACTTATTCAAGCCCGAAAACATTTTTGCCTTGCGCTTTTCGCAACACTTGCCTCCCTCCAAAATTTAAATATATATCTCCTAACCAGTGTGATATAATATAGTAGGCAGCAGCCAAGCGAGGGAAAATAACTAAATTTGCCCCTTTCTTGCGGCGAAAAGCGCCATAAAATAATTGGAGGCGGTACATGTGCAATACATCCTCAGCTTTCTTCTATTTGTTCTATTCGCTTTGCTCGTGGCTGGACGCGCGGCAATGCTTCACAAACGGGGAATACAGGCAATAGTTTTTGGAGGCAAGGACAAGTCTGACTTGGCGCTTGTCCCTATAGTGCTGGCCTTAGTCTACTTCATTTGCGCTAACGCCTTCGGCTTTCCGCTATGGAACCCGCTGAAATCCCCGTTTTGGGCAACCCAAGCGCCGGGCTGGATTGGCATTGCCTTATGCGTTATTGCAATCGCGGGGTTAGGCGCAAGCCTTGCCAGCTTCGGAGACTCCTTTCGCGTAGGCATTGACACAGACAAGCCAGACAAGCTTGTAACATCGGGCTTGTTCGCAATTTCCAGAAACCCCATCTACGTCTGCTTTGACATCTTCTTTATAGGGCAGGTTCTGGTTCACAGAAGCCTTGCCGTTTTAATCTTTTGCGTTCTAATAGCTTGCTGGATCCACAGGCAGATACTTAAAGAGGAAGCGTTTCTTGACACCAGGTACGGCAAGGAATACTCGGATTACAAAGCAAAGGTTCGACGCTATTTATAGGCGTGCATGCTGGCTTGCAATGTGCTATAATGAAAAAGAGAAGAGCTGCCCGCAAGCGGTTTTCGGCTTGCGGGCTTAGAGCATATCCCAAAATTATATCCGAGGTGCCGGAAAAATCCGGCGTTGAAGCATTCGCCAGGATTTTTCCAGCGCCATTTCGGAATTTTGGGATATGCTCTTATTGCTTGCGAACGGAAAGATTAGGAATTTAGCTGGATCAACGGCAGCACCGATAGCTAAATTCTTTAGACGCTCGTCGGCAAAGCGATTCTACAAAAGCCAGCGGGAGATGATGGCACGCCAAACTTGCCTGAAGAAACAATAGCGGATATCGAAAGGAAAGCCGACGAGAAGGCGTACGAAAGGATAAAAGCTGAATTTCTCGAAGCCTTCAAGGGGTTGGTGGAAGCGCAGGAGGAAGTTCGCGTGAGAAACCTTAAGGCTCTCGCGGAATGCAAAGAGATAACCTCCATGATACACAGGTATCGCGAAGAGAATGACAGAAGGCTATTAAAAGAGCACTTGGACAAGTATGTCCGGTCCTTAAGATCGTTTTGGGAATTGGTCAAAACAGATCCGGATTTTCTTGATCTCGAAGCTAACACATTGGATGTTATCCTGGCGCTGGCTGAAATATCCATTCCGGCAACGATTTCGAGGATCCCTAAAAACAGCAAAGGCGGCATCGTCTTGCCTACCTTGATTGAAGTGATATTTGAGGATGAGATCAAGGCGGCCAAAGCGGAAACCACAGCAGCCAAAGAGAGAGCCGATGCATTGCAAGGGGAAAACGATATATTGCGGAAGGAACTCGCAGAGGCACAGAAAGCCAATTCCGCGACCTAATGCAGACGTCTCAAAAGCCGTTTCGGGGATACCTGCAACAGCAAAAAAAGGGGGGGTATCGTCTTGAATTTTATTCAAGAAGTATTTGCGGATGAATTAAGGGCGGTCAAAGAAGAGACTGACAAGAAAATAAAAGCTATCGAAGAAGAGACCGACAAGAGAATAAAAGCTAACGACAAGAAAATCAAGGCGCTGAAAGCCAATTCTGCGACCCCAAAGTAAACTGCAGTTAAGAGAGCCCTTTTTCGATGAGCTCAAACTGAATTCTTCGCTCAATGCCGAAAAAGGCGTATCAATGCTATTAACTCGACTTTGACACATTGGATGCTATCCGAATATCGGCTAATGCAGACATTTCAAAAGCCGTTTCGGGGATACCCGCAAACAGCAAAGGGGGTATCGTCTTGAATTTTATTCAAGAAGTATTTGCGGATGAATTAAGGGCGGCCAAAGAAGCGGCCATCGCGAAAGCCATAGCGGATGCCAAAGCGAAAGCCATAGATGAAGCCATAAATGAGGTCATACAAGCGGCCCTAAAGGCGACCGAAGAGGCGGTCGAAGAAGAGACCGATAGATTGCGGAAGGAATTCGCAGAAACAAATGCAGACATTTCAAAAGCCATTTCAGGGATACCTAAAAACAGCAAAAGGGGTATCGTCTTGCCGAGTTTCATTGAAGAAGTATTCGGGGATAAAATAAAGGCGGTCAAGGAGGTGGCCACAAAGGTGTTCGAAGAAAAGACCGACAAGGAAATCAAAGCGCGCAAAGAGGCGCTCGATAGAGTGGGGAAGGAACTCATAGAGGCATAGAAAGCTAACTCTGCGACCCCAAAGCAAACTGCAGTTAAAAGAGCCTTCTTTCGATGAGCTTGATCGGCATTCTTCGCTCAATGCCGAAATGAAGGTATCACCGCAGAGCTGAATTTGTTCAAAACAGGTTTGCGACCGTACATGAAGATCGCTAGAAGCCTAGGCGACAAAAAGGCCATGATTAAAATGATCAAAACGGATCCAGATTTCTTAAATCTCGATCCTG
>JAISWZ010000505.1 GCA_031270945.1 Clostridiales bacterium
ATTGTCGCATTACGTCTTAATATGAGAAAACAGAGCGGGCGAATTCTTTTTAAAAAGCCTGCCTAATAAGGAGGAAGATATGAAAAGAATAACAGCACTACTGGTTTCGCTGGCGCTAAGCTTCTCAGCCCTGGCAGGATGCGCTAGCCAACCGAGAGACATGCTGGACGTAGCAAGGGTTGCCGCCGTGGAGGATGGCCAGCCCGCTCAGGATGCGATGGCGATTCCGGAGAAAGTCACATGGGGAGAGTACTACGAAAGCGAAGAGGAGTATGAAAGCGGAGAGGAGTACCTGGCAATTGAAGAAAACACGCTGCTCAATGTCGCAGACCATCCTTTGCAGACGTTCTCGCTGAAGATTGACACAGCCTCATACAGGAATGTGGCCAGGTACATTCGAAGCGGGAATAACCCTCCTGCGGACGCTGTAAAGGTTGAGGAAATGGTCAACTACTTTACCTATGATGAGCCCTTGGAGACAACCGACACCCCCTTCGCCATTTACGCCGAGCTGGGCCCGTCCATCTTTGACAGTGAAAAGCAGATGGCGTTTATAAGGCTAAAGTCCAAGTCCATTGATAGAGCCGGAATCAGAAGCAACATCACTTTCTTGATAGACACTTCCGGATCCATGGACTCCTATGACAAGCTTCCGCTCCTAAAGAGCTCATTCAAGCTTTTGGTAGACAACCTGACCGAGAATGACATGGTTTCAATTGTCACCTATGCAGGGAGCTCTAAAGTGGTCTTGGACAGCGTTGACGGAAGCCAAAAAGAGCGTATCTTGGCGGCCATAGAGGACCTTTCAGCTGGCGGAAGCACTGCTGGCGCCGATGGCATTAGAACGGCTTACACGCTTGCTGCCAAAAACTACAAGGAAAATGGAAACAACAGAGTTATACTTGCCACTGACGGCGACTTCAACGTAGGCATATCCTCGTTAGATCAGCTTGAGGAATTTATATCCAAAAAGCGCGATACCGGAGTTTACTTGAGCGTCCTGGGATTTGGCACAGGCAACCTTAAGGATAGCACCATGGAGACTTTGGCAAAAAACGGGAATGGAAACCAGAGCTATATTGATTCCATAAGCGCGGCGCAAAAGGTTCTTGTGGATGAGCTTTCGGCTACATTGTACACAGTCGCTGATGACGTCAAGGCCCAGCTGGAGTTCAACCCCGCCAAGGTCAAAAGCTATCGCCTCATTGGCTATGAGAACCGAAGGCTGGCAAACGAGGATTTTGAGAATGACGCCAAGGACGCAGGAGAGATAGGCGCTGGAACAGACATAGTCATGCTCTATGAGTTGGAGCTAGGCCAAAGCGAGCCTGGCTTGGACTTGAAGTACCAGTCGGAAGAGTCGGAAGAGATCGAAGCGGTTTCCGACGAATTGTTTGAGGTTCGCATCAGGTACAAAGACCCAGGCGAAAGCGAGAGCAAGCTCATAACAGTTCCAGTGTCTGAAGACAAAATCCTTGCCTCAAACACAACGGATTTCAACTTCGCCAACGCTGTTGCAGGGTTTGGAGCGATACTTCGCAATTCCCAATATATCGGAAAAGCGACCATTGATGAAGTCTCCAATCTGGCATTGAGCAACAAGGGCATAGACACAGCTGGATACAGGCTTGAGTTCTGCGAATTGGTTGCCCAATCAAAAGATCTTGAAACGGAATATGAGTATTATACTGAATAAAAGAGCATTCTCAAAAGCCCTGGCGCATCCAGGGCTTTTTCGTTTACAATCAGCCGCAAACGCGGTATAATAGCCTTTGCTTGCATCACGAACGGGAAGTGGTTAGATGTCTCACTATTTCATAAACGACAAAGACCTTAAGGATGACTTGAAAAAGCTGGACTTTTCTTTTCATGGAAACCAGTTTGCCTTCTTGTCCAACTCAGGGATGTTCTCAAAAGATCACGTGGATCCGGCATCCATAGAGCTTATCGAAACAGTTCCGCCTCTGTCGGGATCGCTCCTTGACATGGGCTGCGGATATGGGTGCATTGGAATAGCCTTGGCTAAAGCTTATGGCTTGAAGCTCACGCAAGCGGACATAAATGAAGCCGCTTTGGCCCTCGCGGAGAAGAACTGCCAAACCAATGGAGTCAAGTCGGAGCTGATCAAGTCTGACTGCTTTGAAAGCGTTAGCGGGCTCTTTGACACAATCGCGATAAATCCGCCTATCCACGCGGGAAAAAGCGTCACCTACAAAATGTATGAAGACTCGGTCAAGCACCTGGTTCCAGGCGGAAAGCTGTATGTTGTCACCTTCAAGAAGCATGGCGCAGAAAGCACAAAGGAAAAGCTTGCGCAGGTATACGGGAATTGCGAGACGCTGCGCAAAAAGAAGGGGTGCTATGTGTTTTGCTGCGAGAAAGAGGGCCTACAGTAAAGAACTGGTTTTGACGCTTTGGCCCTGCTGAAAAATGCCCGCTTGTTTCCAAGCGGGCATTTTGTCTTGCTTTGCTCTTTTATGGGACACGGTAAATCTTAATGCAAGCTTCCCCAAAGGTTCATGACCGTGACTATGGCCTGCTCATGGGTGTAAGCCGTCTTTGGCGAAAACACAAGAGCGGTTGAGCTCGTGCCTCCCATGACCTTTGCGGAGTACATTACGTCTGCGGCGGCTTGCGCCCAGTCGGAAATCTCCTTCGCGTCTGTCCAGAGCACTCCTGGCGGGGGCATGGTGTTTTCGCCTGTGACGTTCATGACGTTTCTGAGCATTGTTGCCGCTTGCTCGCGGGTAAGGGCTTGATTCGGCGAAAACAGGTTTTTGGCCGCGTCAGTGCCGCTGGTAATGCCTAAAGCCGCCGCCGCCCCAATATATCTGTCTTCAGTGTCCGCGAAAGTCTTTGGAGCGACTCCGCGCTCAGAAAGAACATCAGAGATGGGCTTGTTGTAGTAAACCTCAATGAACCTGGCCGCAAGACGGCAAAACTCGGCTCGGGTAGTTGCGCTTTGGTATTTGCGACGCATCTCCTGGGTAACCAAGCCAAGATCATGGGCTGAAACAATGCTGTCAGACGCCCAAGAGGCAGGGGCTGTCTCATCAGCGCGTATCGTGTCCTGGCTGTTTCTTGCGGTTGATTCGATCTGCAGGCTATGAATGGAATTGCCAGATATCCACCAGACGGCGCCTGAAGCGTATATGGCTTCCTTGCCGACTACCCTGATCCCGCCAAGGGATGTCTTGTTTTTCAGCACTTGCCCAGTGGCTGAGACTATCGTATAGTAGCTGTCAATAAATGAGTCTGATGTCTTTCCGTCCCAGCTGTGCTCCTCCCACAAGATCACCAGCCTGTTGTCGTTGGTCTTTGCAACCCTGGGATTTTCGGCGCTTATATTCGAGTGGTTCGTAAGCCATTGAACTCCGTAATCGGTGACAGGAACAAGAGGCTTGCCGCTGTTGTCGTTAATGTCATCGGAAGTTGCTCCGCTTCTCACGCCCTTTGTCACAAAGGAGCTTTCATCAAGCTTGGCCGTGTCAATCCTGAAAATCTGGAGAAACAAGTTGTAGGGCTCAGTTTCAGCCTCAATGCTTAGGGACTTGGCGGAGGAACCCACAAGCGCTATGCCTGTGCGAACGTCCTCAATGCCCCCTAGCTGGGACATGGTCCTATTTACGACGAACATATCGTAATTGGCGTTTGCGCGAAGGAAAAACGTGAATGGCCTGTATTGGGTGCTAAGGGTGCTAACAGCGAAGGCGCGCGGGTAAGCGTCCCCTCGATCCGCGAAGACAAAACGGGAATAGGTGTCGCTCCATATAACCCGCTGATCAAAGGAATGAGAAGAATATGGCACTGATTTCATTTCTACCGGCGACATGTCGCCCATGTTGACAGCGATGACGTGATTGGATTGATGGCCGTTATACATTGTCCTCGCGTAAGACACCATGAATACGCCGTCATGGATGGCAAAATCGCAGGTGCTGCCGTTAAACGCCGCCTTGGTGCAAGCCGATGGATCGTCCGTGCCGCCTGTAAAACCCGTTTCCTTTATCAGCGCTCCGTCACTTGAGTGCTTGCTGATAAATACAGAAGCCTTGTCAGACGTGTTGTCGCTGGCATTGTTGCTCCAAGCGACATAATAGTTGCCATCGCTGTCTTGGGCAACAAGGCCGATATTCGGATGAAGGCTTGATATCTGGGCTACCGTGTTCCCTCTAAAGTCCTTTATCTGCAAATCGTTGGATATGCCGTCAGCAAGGGCGAAAGCAAAATTGCCAGCTCTGTCCGTAAAGGGAAAATAGCCTCCTTCGTTTTGATTAAACGTCGTGCTTATCATTACCAGATTTTGAGCGTTTAGGTTGTCGACATATTCCTGGCTGTATTCATCTGCGCCTTCCCTGTCAGGCTCGTAGCCTATAGGCAGGAAAAACAGCCTCTTTTCTATGGCCATTTGCTCGACTCCGGTTCCAGGCTTGCCGTAGACCGTCATGTCCGGGTGGTTGTTTGTGAAAATGAAGTAGTTGTCGCAATTAGCCTCATTGCCCAAGAAAGTGATTTTCTTCAGGTTTGGGCAGGAATAGAACACCCCGCTTCCAAAGCTGGTCCAGTTGGCGGGAATGGTTGCCTCGGTTACGCCGCTTAGCTGCGTCAGGCAGTCATTGTCAGCGCGTTCCAATGATTCAGGGAACACGAACCCGGTTATGGAGTCATTCTTGAAGAAAACAAATTGAGCGATGCGCTTGACGCCCTCAGGTATCGCAACAATGCCGCCATTGCCCCGATATTCCGTCAAAACCCCGTCTTCAATAACAAAGTCGCTCTCATCAGCGATTGCTGGCGTGGGGAATGAGGCTAGCAGAAAGGCAAGGCTTAGTGCAAAGAGACAGAAGCGTTTTGCCATCAAAAGATCTCCCTTTGGCTATAAACCAAGGCTTTGTAGTGCATATCCCAAAATTCCGGCAGTGGAGGATGCTTCTAATTGATTTTGGGATATGCTCTTTAAATAGATGCGAGGACTAGCCTTGCGCTTAAGCCGTTTTAGTTTTATGGTCGACAGTTTCTGATTAATTATACTTGAAACGCAATAACATGTCAATTGCAATTTGGAAATTTAGGCACATATAAAAACCCAAAAAAATGCTGAAAAAGGATCGAGAATGCCAAAAATAAGTTTGTCTCGAGATTGGATTTTACCAATTCAAACCCAAATGCAAAGCAAAAGGCCCGCTTGGAACAAGCGGGCC
>JAISWZ010000206.1 GCA_031270945.1 Clostridiales bacterium
TAAAGAGATATGCCGAGAATTCCAATCTTAGGGGCGCGTAGGCAAAAATAAAAATGATATTATTTTTGGGTATGCTTTACGTCCCGCTATGGTGTATAGGAATTCTCAGGACGAATGAGCTTCCCTCATTTTCCTTGCTGGTCAGCTTTATCGAGCCGTTATGGAGAAGCATTGTGGCATGGGTTATGGAAAGGCCAAGGCCGGTGCCTCCGGTTTCCCTGTCCCGGGTTTTGTCGACTCTGTAAAAGCGGTCAAAGACCTTGGACTGGTCTTCCTCGGATATGCCTATGCCCGTGTCTTGGACTGTGACAAACGCGTTTTGGTGATCAGCGTCAAGCCCCACTTTCACTTTGCCTTTGTCCGGGGTATACTTGATCGCGTTGTCTACCAGGTTGGAGATGGCTGAGGCCATTTTTGACTCATCGACCTCGGCGTAGACTTCCCTGGTGACGTCGCAGGCAAGCTCGATCCCGTTTTGCTCAGCCAAAGGGGCAAGGCGCTTTACGATCTCAGAGATCATCTTGTTCAGGCTGACCATTTGCACATTCATTTCTATCTCGCGCTGATCCAGCTTGACTAGCTGAAGCAGGTCTTTTACTATAGAGGTGAGCCGATCAACCTCGGAGTTGATGTCCTGCAAAAACTCCCTGTAGTATTCTACCGGGACGTCATCCTGGAAGAGAATGGACTCAGACAAGACTTTCATGGATGAGAGCGGGGTCTTCAGCTCATGGGATACGTTTGAAACAAACTCCGCTCTGGTTCTATCGACCTTTTCGAGCTTTTCCGCCATCTCGTTAAAGGCGCGGCCCAGCTTGGCGTATTCGTCATGGCTGGTAAGATGGATCCTCTGTTCCAGATGGCCTTCGGACATCTTTTGGACAACGCTCAAAACGTTCTTCAAAGGATCTATCAGGAACTGGGAGAAGACCAGAACCAAAAACCCCATGATCACGCTTGTCAGAGCGGTGTACATTATAAGGCGGCTTTGAATTTCGGCGACTGACATGAATATGTCGTCCACCGAGCTTACAAGAAGGACAGCCCCCACAACATCCGAGTTGGAGTTGACAATGCTGGCCGAGGCGTATGTGGTCTTTCTTTCTTGGTATGTCCTGACCGTATTGCCCTTGGTCAGGGCATGCACCACCTCAGGGACGCTAATGGTCTTTCCCGCGTGCATGTAGTTTGTGTCATTCACGCAGTACAGCCTGTTGTCAAAAACCAAAACCCGGAATCCGCCTTCTTTGCTCTTCTCATATATCTCGCTGTCCATCAGCTGCCATCTGGTGCTGTCGTCCATTTTCTCAAAGTAGTTGTTCTTGGAGATGTAGCCCGCCAAGATGTTTGCGGCGTCTAGGAGCTGAGACTCCCGATCCTCCTGGAAGTAGGTCTTTATGGACGTCATGATGGTGCTGAAGTGAAAGACGAGAGGAACAATGGTTATAACCAGGAAGATGATCATAAGCTTCCAGCGGATGCTGTAGAATCTGGGCTTCTTAATCGAAATAGTAACCAACTCCCCATTTTGTCTTGATGTAGCGCGGGTCGCTTGGGCTCTTTTCGATCTTCTCCCTCAGCCTTCTTACATGCACGTCAACAGTCCTGACATCGCAAGTTGACTCATGTCCCCAGACTGAGTTAAGCAGTTCGTCCCTGGTATGAACCTTTCCCTGGGACTCGGCGAACATTTCAAGGAGATCGAACTCCTTGGCTGTGAGGGCGACTTCCTTGCCGTCCACAAAGACAGTGCGGCGAATGAAATCAATTTCCAGATCTCTTATCCGGAACCTCCCCGTCTTCTCGGTTTTGCTTGTCCTCCTGAGCACAGTCCTTATCCTTGCCTTCAACTCCAATATGTTAAAGGGCTTTACCAGGTAATCGTCAGCGTACTCCAATCCGGTGATGACATCGATGTCTTCGCTTTTGGCCGTGACCATGATGATGGGAATGGAGCTTGCCTCCCTGAGCCTCTTGCTAACGTCCAGCCCGTTTATCTTGGGGATCATCCAGTCCAGCAGTATCAGCGAGTACTCGTTCTGGGAGGCTAGCCTTAGCGCCTCCTCGCCGTCATATGCGGCGTCTACAAGCATTCCGTCCTGCTCCAGGCTGAACCTGATGCCCTTGACGATGTTCTTCTCATCGTCAACAACCAATATGCGGTACGCCATTATAAAAACCTCCGTTTCGCGGCCAAGGGGGCCGGAATGTTTGGGGGAAATCCTCTATTGTCACGCTCTGAAAGCCGCATGCGCGTCCCAAAGCTTGCCCGGAATGCAGGGATGCGCGCTATGTATCGTTATGCATCTGCCGTAGCAGCCATTGACCAAGAAAACGCAAATGGCTTAGAGCATATCCCAAAATTATATCCGAGGCACCGGAAAAATCCGGCGTTGAAGCATTCGCCAGGATTTTTCCGGTGCCATTTCGGAATTTTGGGATATGCACTCAATCGCAGGGTCTGCCTACATGCTCCCCTTTTATCAAAGCCTTGCTTTCACGGCCTTTAGGGAGTTCTTGCGCAGAATCATCGTTATGCATGCGATGCATAAGCCTTCCTGATATGGGGCTTATCCGCTAAAAGGGTTTATCCGCTAAATGCCACTTGATTCCAGTTTGGTGCAAAGATGCCGCGAGCGACGCTTTGGGTGCTTGGTTTTGGGCACTCTTTTTAAAGGCGCATAGTCCGATAATCCTGGTCAAGCGTTGCTAAGTGCATAACTCAAAATTCCGGCAGTGACGATGCACCATAAATTTAATTTTGGGTTATGCATTAAAACGTTTGCACGGCTCTTAGAACGCCTTTTCCCTAACTTTAGAGCAAACCCTTCAGCATGCAGCTGCGCTGCATGCTGAGCCCGCGAGCGGGCTTTGCCCGTTTATTGGGCAAACCGTAATTTTTATATATGCTCTAAGCTCTTGTCTGGCTGCGCCTTATCTCGCAGGCGCGTCGCCTACCATTTATTATTTTGAGCTTTTGAAAGGCTTTTGTCAACCGTTTTCACGATAATCAAGGCAACTCATGCTATTTTTCGCGCAGTAACCCGAATTTCGCCCTTCTTCGCTCAGGTTAGTTTCATGAAACGCCTCGCCGGGATTTTTGGGGCTGCGCTGGGGGTGAGTCCTGGTCGCATGGGCGCATCTATTACTTTTGAAATTTGCTTTTGCTTTCAGGCCCTTAAGATATACGAATTCTGAGCAAGTTTTGTTCTGCGCGAGCATTGGGCAGGGAATCCGGGCTAAGACAATAGAATGCATCAAGCTTGAATCGCGTTTTTAAGCATCTCCCCAATTTAATTCCACGGCTTGGAAAAGACGCTTAAACCCTTGCGATGACTTTCTCGGTGCCATACGGAATTTTGGGATATGCGCTTATTGATTTCAAGCCCTTCGCGGCAAGCCAGATCAACCTGCTCCAATTAAATTTAAAGTTTGCACTAAAACACGCAAAACACTTCAAGCTTCAGGTTTAAAGCCCTTAAAAAAAGTCTAAGCTATACGCATAGGCAGCGGATGCAGAAAAATATATCCTACCCCTTATGGGGGTTGAGCCTCTGCTTCTGCGACAAGACCTTTTATGGCAATCAACGTTTTAATTGGGGAGACGCAAAATTTCCCTGGCGCGAGCCGCTATATATGCATATCACGCAGAACCTGCCAAATTAATTGGAACTGCAATATACGCGCATATCCCAAATCTCAGACGGAAAGCGGAAAGCTTCAACCGGGCAACTTTTGGGATATGCACCATTGAGGTGATTAGATACGGGCGAAATAAATCCTGTCCAGTTCGTGACATACCCAGACAATACCTTTGTGTTGGAGCTATACGGCGGGGACATCGAGTCTCCGGACTACAGCGAGCAGATGGCTGGACTGGCCAAGACGCTGATGAAAACCGTGTACAAGGAGCTAAGCGAAACAAGCTATTCCTATGCGATCCGCGCGAACCGCTTCTCGATAGTCAAGTGCCCCGATTGCGGAACATATATCCTGACAAACCGGGATATCGACGAGCCCTACACATGCTTGAAGTGCAAGTCTACCGGGAACGCTGTCTTGCCGCTTAAAAAGGTTGAAAAGCTGATAGAGGGCTTCGAGAAGACGGTCAGCATTGTTTGCAAGCCGTTGCTTAACCATCGGATTTTCGTGATGACCTGCCATATTCCGAAGAAGAGGAACCACGAGTTAGACGCTATGATGATTAAGCATGGATACGAGAAGTTTTCCGCCTCTACAACCATGTACTTCGCCATGGCCAACAAGCTTTCAAAAACGGAGCATGCGTCTGACCTGAAGGAGAACCCTCCCAAGCTATACGCCAGGTACGCCGATGACAGCGAGTGCGCTATCAACACTTTGATCAGGTCTATTCAGAAGCTGTCGGTTGAGCTTACAGAGTCGATTGCCAAGGACGCTCAGTTCCTTTACATGCCTTTCGACATGGACAGCAAGTCCTATTACACTTGCTTGAAGAAGATGCAGCTGTAGATTTTTGGCTGCTGGCTATGTTTCAGAAATTCAGGAGTGCTGGAAAGGCCTTGCATTACGCTCTTTTCGTTTGGACTGCAGAGCGCTCGCAAGCGGGATCCGCTTGCGAGCATGCAAGGCTGGAACGGTGTTGGATTTGCAGTAGAGAACTGCGAGCATTCCTTTTCTTGCAATGGCTTGGGTTTTGATGCGCTTCCGGCGTCATAGACAGGCCATCTTTCTGGAACTGTTCTAAAAACGGTCAGCCCCCTTTATTTTTTTTAGGTATTGCATTATTTAAATTTGTGTGATATAGTTATCTAGTGATGATTAGGGTTTAGAGAAAGCTAACCATATAACAAGAACAATGCTGCTTAACGAATTAAAAACGCGACCCGAAACTTTGTTCTGAAGTATAATCGTCACTTTTTTGATTCGTTCCCGAAAGGGATTGAGTAGTCTTTCTTGTTTGATCTTAGTTTGTCCGATTTTTATTCCGAAAGGAATTTGAAACTCGTATCCGACGAAGAGTGCAGTTTTCGTCAGACTTTCCAGCCAGATTGGTTTGAAGATCCCTTAGTAATTAAAATGGTTAAGGATGTTGACAAAAGCGCAGTAATAGATTTAAGATCCACATATGATTACCAAGGCAAGATCATGCCTACAGAGTATCTATCCGGTGGAGTAAAAAGCTTAATTTTATTGTACAAGCGCCAAGACATCCTGATTAGAGGCTCTGCGATGGGAAATAATTGCGCCAAATGGCTAGTTGAGATTGGCAAAAGAGTGGACAGGTACATGACCTTAGGCTATTGCATGGACTTCGGCGGGCGGATGTTTAGCAAAGAGCCCTTCGAGTGCGTCATCCTGAATAACGGCATAAAGGTAAATACCTACACAGAGTTTTACGATGTATTTGCGGACATGCTTGATGATCCTGACGGTTTTAAGCATTACGAGAATATACCTGACTGGATCATCAAGCCCAAAAAGAAGTTTAGCAACTTACTGACGAACGGTATGATTTAGAATTTTCTTATCGTAAGCGGAAGCGGCCCTACTGGTTTCCGAGGCGGGCAACTAAGAAAATTTAACGTTTAAGCGTTCGTCAGTACCTTTAATTTTGGAGGTTGATTTTTGGAGTTTTTCAGAGTAAAAGATGAGAGCGGGAACCTGCTATATGATCTGGAGATAGCATCTAGGCTTACCATAATTCAAGGGGATAGCGGAACTGGCAAGACAGCGCTGATGAGAATTGTAGAAGAAAGCATGGGCGCAGAATCAGGGATAGAATCCAGTTTGGCATGGGATTTTCTTGCATTGCCTGTGCTAGGTGAATGGGCTGGTGCAAGGAGGTTTGTATTTATCGACGAGTTCAATGTGATTTTAAAAACAAAAAACTTACCAGAGATCATAGAGAATTCTTCCTGCTATTTCATCATCGCTTCCAGGGATCTAGCCTTGCAGCTCCCCCTTGGATTTGCTAAAGTTTTTGAACTTGTCAGAAAGCACGGGGAGTGTCATGCATTAGCGGATTGTTTGAAATGAGGCTTGCTCGGGTTGTAGCAATGTATCCTTAAAGGGGATTTGTGGGCAGTTATTCTGCAATGGCTGTACTAGCGATATTGCACGAACTCCGACGTCTGCTATCATCAGATCATTCAGGATAGATAGAAGTTCGCGGACTGCAGTATATCCCAAAATAGGCTATTCATGTTAGAGTCGCATCCGAAAGGATCTTGAAACAAAAGGTTCGCTTTATCATTTCAATTGATTTCCGAAAGGATTTTGAAACCTGTATAAATGATTGACCTTTCCTGTTATAGTTCGAAACTTCTCACTTGCACAATCTGAAAGAGTAAAAGTTTGTCTATCTTTTACACTGTTACTACAATCAAGAGTGCTAGAAAGACTGAAATATGTCTTTCTTGTTTTATATTACAGTTTGCTTAACAATCTATGTGCTAGCCCCAATACCCTTTTCCTTTTCTCCACACCCCCATGTCCCTAAGAAATACGCCTTTCCTAGCTCCTATTTCAGTATGTTTAACAATCAATGCAATACCCCCAAAGCCTTTTCTGACTCACCCCATTCTCTATTCCCAATATCCCAAACCTCCGAAGCTTAAACCCCGAACCAAGCCTTTCTTACTCCCAGCACCACTATAGCGCTAAGCTTGCATTGGCGCGTAGCGCCCTCTAACCCGCCTTTCTTAACCCTGAAGTCAGCGCAAAAAGATACCCAATCTCTCGATAAATCCCGCCCAAGTAAGTCCCCATAAGCCCCCAGCCCCCTTCCCTCCCTGAACTGTCCCACTAATCCATGCCCATGCCCCCCCTCCCCATCGCCACCCCTCCATCCAGCGCCGCTTCTCAGCCTCGCGCCGCTTCCCCCAGCCTATCCCTGCTAACGAGCGGTATATTCAGAGCTTATCCCAACAACAAATCCAATGTACCAGATAATCCCATATCTGAAGCATTCGGCAGGACTTTTCCGGTGCCGTTACGGGACTTTGGGTGTAACACTCAGAAATTCAGCTCTCGCCAACCGAAGCGCCGCCTGGCCTCAAAGGCGGGCCGCGATAAACAGCTTCCAGATTTGAGCGCTCATCTGCATATCCCGCCCAGCCCCTATCGTAGCGCTCACCTCACGTTGTAGAGCAAAATCATATAAATATCAAACTCGCGTTTTCTCTTTTAAATCCAACATCCATCCATGTCGAACGCCCTATTCTTTTCGCTCACAAAATATCATCCCCACCCCAAGCGTTCCCCAGCGCCCCACTTAGCCTGACTTCCTGCGAGATCCTACTTTGTAATCTTCTGGCATGAACTACTCTTCACCCGTCATATCATTGCGAATCGGTAGCCCAAAATGGCTAAATCAAGCCTTTCCGTCACTTTTTTTAAGATTTGTCTTTTCCAGATTTCGACTTCAAAGCGCTTAGCGCCTATTAAAACAAGCCTTATGCCTATTGACCGACATCAAGTTTTGTGATATTGTAAAATGCGACCGAATACGGCATTTTATTTGAATATCCAGCGGCGCTCGGGGTAGCTGGCGCGAAAAATGGCAATGCGCGAAGGCGGAGACCGCTTCCAAATTAAAGGGTTAGCCCTTAAGATGCGACTGATGCGGCTTTGCCGCTTTGTGCTTTTATGCGCATCTCCTTCCATCATTCATGGATTTTGTGATGCGCATGAACTGACGAGCGCCCTAATGCGATTCTCTTTTCGTTGCGTCTCAGAGCATATTCCCAAATCGATTTATTGCTTTTCCGCACACAAAGAGCCAGTCGGGCCGCTTCCACTAACGAGAAGAAAATTCATAAAGCATATCCCAAAATTATGGCGGAAGTTGAATGGCGCTTTAACGAAATTTGTGGATATGCGAAACCCGCAAACATAAAACACTCCCGATTCCCCAAGGAGCGACGTCTGAGCATATCCAATTAAGGCGTGGCTAAGAATTCACGCGTTGAAGCATTCCACAGGGATTGGCGATGCTTTAACGGAATTTGGGTAACTGTTGCTCTTTTAGCTTGGTCTAAAAGTGCTCGCAAGCGGGATCCGCTCGTGAGCATGCAAGGCTGGAACGGCGCTTGGCATTGCAAGCAAAGAACTGCGATCATCCTTTTTCTTGTAATGGCTTGGGTTTTGCTACGCTTCTGGCGGCAGAGACAGGCCTCCTTTCTGGAACAGAACTAAAAACGGGCAGTCCGCTTTTGTTTTTTTAGGTATTGCATTATTTAAATTTGTGTGATATAGTTATCTAGTGATGATTCGCGTTTAGAGAAAGCAACCCATTTTATAACAAAAACCTTGTTGCTTAACGGATTAAAACGCGACCCGCAACTTTGTTCTAAAGTATAATCGTCACTTGTTTAATTTGTTCCTGAAAGGGATTGAGTAGTCTTAATTGTTTGATCTTAGTTATTCCAATAAAATTCATCACTTCTTATATATTTAAAAATATTCCGAAAGGAATTTGAAACTTCCACGTTTGGCGATGCCTTAACGGAATTTGGGTAACTGTTGCTCTTTTCGCTTGGACTTAAGAGCGCTCGCAAGCGGGATCCGCTTGCGAGCATGCAAGGCTGGAACGGCGTTTGGCTTTGCAAGCAAAGAACTGCGATCATCCCTTTTCTTGTAATGGCTTGGGTTTTGATGCGCTTCAGGCGGTAGAGACAGACATTCGTTCTGTAACGGTTCTAAAAACGGTCAGCCCCCCTATTTTTTTAGGTGTTGCATTATTTAAATTTGTGTGATATAGTTATCTAGTGATGATTCGGGTAAGAGAAATCTAACTATTTTATGGTAAAAACGATGTTGCTTAACGGATTAAAACGCGACCCGCAACTTTGTTCTAAAGTATAATTGTCGCTTGTTTTGATTTGTTCCCGAAAGGGATTGAGTAGTCTTTCTTGTTTATCTTAGTCATTTTCCCGTATTCCGAAAGGAATTTGAAACCCTCCTTTTTTGCTCGGCCTCCCTGGCCTGTCATAAAAACATTACGGAAGTAATTCGAAATATTGTATGACCCTAAATAGTTTGTGTCTATCTTTTACACTGTTACTGCAATCAAGAATGCTAGAAAGACTGAAATATGTCTTTCTAGTCTTATATTGCTGTTTGCTTAACAATCTATGTGCTAGCCCCAATATCCCTCCCTTTTCTCCATAAACCCCCATGTCCCTAAGAAATGCGTCTTTCTCAATCCCCTATTGCAGTATAATTAACAATCCATGCAATACCCCCAAAGCTTTTCTCTTGCCATCTCCCGCCTCACCCCATTCTCTATTCCCAATATCTCAACCTCCGAAGCTCAAACCCCGAACCAAGCCTTTCTTGACCCCCAGCACCAATAAAGTTCCAAGTTTGCATTGGCGCATAGCGTCCTCAAACCCGCCTTTCTTAACTCTTAACGCAGCGCAGAAAGATACCCAATCTCATGATAAATCCCTCCCCAGTACGCTCCCAGCCCCCGATCCTCCCTGAACTGCCCCACTAATCCATGCCCATGCCCCCATCCCTATCGCCACCCCTCCATCCAGCGCCTCATCTCAACCTCGCACCGCTTCCCGCCAGCCTATCCATACTAATGATCGGTATATTCAGAGCATATCCCAACAACAAATCCTAGTTGCCATATAATCCCAGCGTCGAAACATTCGCCAAGACTTTTCCAATGCCGTTGCGGGACTTTGGGTATAACACTCAGAAATTCAGCTCTCACCAACCGAATCACCGCCTAGCTTCAAAGGCGGGCCACAATAAACATCTTCCAGATTTGAGCGCTCATCACCACATCCCGCCAGTCCCTATCGTAGCGCTCGCCACATGCTCTATATCAAAATCATCTAAATATAAACTCTCGTTTCCCCTTAAAATTCAACCCCCATCCATATCAAACACCCTCTCCTTTTCGCTCACAAAATATCATCCCCACCCCAAGCGCTCCCCGAGCGCCCCACTTAGCCTGACTTCCTGCGAGATCCTACTTTGTAATCTTCTGGCACGAACTACTCTTCACCCGTCATATCATTACGAATCGGTAGCCCAAAACGGCTGAATCAAGCCTTTCCTTCACTTTTTTAATGATTTGTCTTTACCAGATTTCGATTTCAAAGCGCTTAGCGCCTCTTAAAACAAGCCTTATGCCTATTGACCGACATCAAGTTTTGTGATATTGTAAAATGCGACCGAATACGGCATTTTATTTGAATATCCAGCA
>JAISWZ010000390.1 GCA_031270945.1 Clostridiales bacterium
AATTTCTCAAAAGCATGAAGGAGATACCTGAAAAGGGAGAAGATTTAGAGTTGCTGAAGAGATTTGCTTACACGGAAGATTACATTGGGTATATCGAATACCATCAAAGGCATTAGAGGTGCAGGGTTTGGGAGAGATGTTTTTGGCGTGTGAGATACATAAATCCGGTTATGCCAGTGAGCGATAAGAACCGCGCTTTTCGCTCGCGTCAGTGGTTGCTCATTGACGAATGCAAGCTTGAATTTAAAGGAGGCAACTAAATGAAAAAGAAAATTGAGAGTGTAAATTGGCCTGAGCTTGATGCAATAATAAGTAATGGCATTCGAGTAGCCGGAAGGATCTACTGCAAGATAGAATTGTTGATAAAAAATATGGGTAAGAAATCGGACGAATTTGCAAAATTCGCTTCGGACATTGAAGTACCCATTGGCTTAGCGCGTAAGATAATTAAGAAGAAGACAGTGGAGGAGGCCTTTGAACTCTGGAGAATGACGTACTTGAAGAAAGCTTTCAAGGCCCTCAAGAAAGGCGTAGACTTAGATAAAGTGAAAGCGAAGACCAATCTTTCCACGGCTGCACTGGAATTTCTTAAAAGCATGAATGAGATGCCTAAAAAGGGGAAGGCATTAAAATTGCTGAAGCGATTTGCATACATGGAAGACTACCTTGGAGAAATCGATGATTATGTTGCGAAGTGAGAACCGAAAATTAAGGCGGATGGAAAAGTCTCACTAATGCTTCAATGTGGGCCGTGTGTCAAGATTGGTTGCCAAGCCTCTAAACATCTCGCAAAGCGTATCGAAAAGCCGCTTAAAGAGCATAAGCGGCTTCTTGGGTTATCTTAGATGCATTAACGCCTCAGCGGGGACTGGGGCAGGCATGTCCTGAGCAAAAGCTTCGCAAAGCCTGTTATGCGCATTAAGTGCATATCCCAAAATTCCGAAATGGCGCCGGAAAAATCCTGGCGAATGCTTCAACGCCGGATTTTTCAAACTACTGCAAAACGGGCAGGAAGCCTTTAAAACCGCCTGGAGAGAGACAGATACGTGTCAGGCATGAAAGTAAATATTTGGTATACAAGTGGATGATTATGGTGATTTTTTGTCCTGTTTTTAATCCAAGCAATAATTTATTAATCCTGAGTTTCTGAGGTTCCGAGCTCAAGTGGTGATAATACTAAGCTGGTGATAAGGTGTCTCGGATATAATTTTGGGATATGCACTAAGCCTGTTAAGTCTAAAGTGCATTGGGTCATAGGGAACAAGGGTGTTCTTGCATGTTAACCCTTTAACAGATGCAATCATTATAGCATGGCTATAAGGCCCAAGTCAACCCAGATCCGCGATGGCATGTCTTGCTTTGCCTAAGCGGGCAAAGGCCACTCGGCGGGCAAAGCCCGCTTGGTGTCTGCTGGTTGACAGTCCGGGCTAGTTGTTATATCATTTTACACATGAGCAAGCCAAGCAGGGGGGCCGCAGTCTTGTCAGAGAAAGCGCAAGTTCGCGCAAAAGGCAGTCAGACTAGAGAAAAGCTGGTTACTTGCGGCTTTTACGTATTCATGAAAGATGGAGTCGCTGACGTGTCCTTGGATGACATACTGAAAGCCAGCGGCGTGAAGAAGGGCGCTTTCTATCACCACTTTGAAAGCAAAGAGCAGTTTCTTAAGATTTGTTTTGAGGAATGCTACCTTCAGCCAGTAAAGGAAGTCTTGCAGGAGTTTTTGCAAAAGGAGCCTTGCTCCATGGAAGACCTAAGGGTTTTCCTCACAGACTTCGCTTCAAGGGTGGAGGCTGGAATCAAGGAGCGCATTGGCCTTGACGTTGAACTTAATGATATCTATACCAATATATCTTACCTGTCCCGGAAGAGCAACTTCATGCTTGGGCACTTCCTTGAGTTCCATGACCAGCAGAGGCTGTATGTGGAGAGGTGCCTGGAAAACATGCAAAGCAAAGGGCTTGTTTCAAAGGATTTAAACCTCCGGGAGATTGCTGGGATGATCTGCTGTTGCCGAGAGGGAGCGTTTGAAATGTGGTCAAAGAACAAGGAATTGGATTTTGGGGAAATGATGAGCACTTATCTTCGGTACTTCGAGAAGATGATGGGTTAGGAAAAGGTTTCACAAAAGGGCCCTCTTGGATAGAGGGCCCTTTTGCGTGAAGTTTTTGAATTTCTCTTTTTAACGCCCCAGGATCGCAAGTGCTCTGGAGCGTTTGGCGCACACTTACCACCCCAGGATCTTCAGGTGCTCCCTGGAGCGTCTAGCGCATTCGATAGAAGGAATGCTGTAGTGCTCGTCTTGCTCTACTACTGCCCATTTCGCCTCAGCCTGAACTGAAGCTTCAAGTATAGGCAGCCAGATCTGCTGGCCGAAGCCTACAGCGCGAAACTCAAACAGGCCATCGCTCTCGCACTGGCTATTGCTGTCAAGGCCTATCAGCTTATACATGTTCTTGGGGGCACCTTCTTTTATGAAGTCCTTGAGATGGATGATAGGGCAACGCTTCTTGTATTGGCTGATTAGTGCGGCAGGATTGAAGCCCGCGACCTTGATCCAGCAGGTGTCGGGTTCCGCTTCCAGAACATCGGGCACTCTTTTGTAAATATCATCAAAGCCTGTGCTTCCGTCAGGCATTGCCACGAACTCGAAGTCATGGTTATGGTACAAAAGCTTGAGCCCATGATCCTGCATCACATGCCTTATGCGGGAAAACTCAGCCAGGGCTCTTTCATATCCAGGGGTGTTATGCCTGAATTCTTCCGGTAGGTATGGGATGACGACATATTGGCAACCGATGGTGGCGCATTCATTGGCTGCTTTTTTAGAGTCCTCCATCATAAGGGTTAAGGGGATATGGGCGCTTATGGGGTTAAGCCCGATCTCGCCTAGCGCGTCACGGATGAATTCCGGGGAAAGGCCGTATGTGCCAGCCAGCTCCACTCCGTCATAGCCAAAGTTGCGAAGCTGTTCCATTACGGGCTTGAAATTTTCGGGTTGCTCTTCCAGCATGTCTCGGATGGAGTAAAGCTGGAGGCCTACAGGGAGTGCTTTCAATGCGATGTTCCTTTCTAATATAAATCAAACGTGGCAATGGTCACGCTGTCTGTGCCTTTTTGGAATACGCTCTAATCATCAAGCGTCCGCTCCTGCCCTGAAACTGTATACGATGAGGGAGAAAGCGGGGCTGGCCTGTCGCACTTGGTGGTCATTTCATAAATTCTGCCTGTTTGGCAAGACTCTTGGATTCCGTGGATGACCTCAATAGAGTGATATCCGATGTCGGCATGGCAGCGAGGGCGTCTTCCATTGCGCAGGGCATAGCACAAATCCGCCAAGCCCACGCCCCGGCATTGGTTATAGAAGCCATGGAGAAGGGGCAATTCCACTGTCTGTGGCGGATTGAACTCAACCAGCTGCTGCTTGTCATTGTCGTCGTCCATGTTCTGCCTATTGCGTCCGCTTCCAGGCTGCATGCCAGGCATCAATGATTCCATGGGCGGAGCGGCTCCGGCCCGGGTTACGCTTAGCCTGGCGTTTGTCATGTTTGGATCTCCAAGCTTTAAAGTTCCGTCCGTGCCTGTCACAACAAAGCTCTGGCTCAGGTAGGAGTCTGATGAAATGTGGAAAGTGCCAAGAACGCCATTGTCAAACTCCAGGGCGGCTATGAGAGTGGTAGGAGTGTCAACCTCAAAGTTTTCGCCATAGCGGGGATGCTTTGGATTTGAAAAGACGCGGGAGGCTTTCAGGTTTCCTCCAAAGCCGGTGACTCGCTTGATGGATCCAAAGAGATTTATCATTTCATGCAGGTAGTAGCCGCCCAGATCAAACGGGAACCCGCCGCCGTAATGGAGAGGGAAGAAGAAATGCTTGGGCAGGGTGTCAAAGAAGGGAGTCTCAGGCTGGTACCTCATGGTTATCTGCGCATGCACGGTCACAGGATCTCCTATGATGCCGTCATCTAGGTATTTGCGGGCAGACTGTTCCCAAGCCCCCAGGAATGTGTCAGGAGCGGTGGCATAGAGGGCATTCGCTTCCCGCATCAGGCGCATTAGGTCAGAGGCTTCTTCAAACGTCGGCGCCATCATCTTCTCGCAGAACACATGCTTGCCATGCTTTAGCGCGGCGCTTGTGATCTCGTAGTGAGATTCTGGGTAGGTCAGGTTCACGACCACTTCTATCTCGGGCGATTCAAGGATTTCATCGACTGTCATTTTACGGATGCCGTAATGGTCAGCCATCCACTGGGCGCGAGAGTCGATTTTGTCCGCCGCGCCCGCAACGTCCACAATGGCGAACTGGCTGATCATGCTTTCCATATAGGCGGCTTTGCAGATGCCGCCACAGCCGATCACCCCAACTTTAACCTTTTTCATGGAGGCGCTCCTTTCGCGTTTTGAAGCTATAAGCGGCCAATCAAGCCAGAGGCTTGATTGGCCTGGATAATTCTAAGAGCATATCCCAAAATTATATCCGAGGTGCCGTAGCACCAATACGGAATTTTGGGATATGCACTAATACTCCCTTGAAAGCTGGCTTTGCGCGTCTTCCCTTGTGATATGCTTCTGGTTGAACAGCGCCATGATCTGCACATCCTTGTCCCTGAGCTTGTAGAATGCCAGAAGAACGGGTATGGCTATAGCCAGGCCTAGAATGGGGATCAACATGTACATCTTCCAAAGTCCGTCCATGGTTTGAGGGCCTTGCTGGGGCAGAGCGCCGTTGTAGCCTATCGTGGCCATGAGCGTTCCTATGATTCCGGCGGAGAAGGCGCTTGTCAGCTTGGAGGCGAAGGTTTGGATGGAAAACGTTATGCCTTCAGCTCTCTTGCCGGTCTTGTAATTGCCGTATTCCACACAGTCAGCGGCGAACATTCCGCTCATTGCGAAAAAGGCGCCAAAGCCAAAGTTGCGCAGCGTGTTTATTATCAAAAAGACAGGGACGCTTGTGTATCCGGCAAAGAAGCCTATGGCGCTAAAGAGGAGCTGGATGGAAAGGCCAACTATTAGAATCTGAAACTTCCCTACCTTGCTGTTGATGATAGGGATAAGAAAAGAGTCCACTATCATTGGCAGGGTCATAGTTATCATGACCGCTGGTATCATTTGGGGGCCGCCTAGCATGTACTTGCCGATGTAACTGTTCATGCTCATGGAGGTGTTGGTCATGGAACAGACGATCATGGATACGTAGAATATCAGCAGGTATTTGTTGCCTTTTAAGTAAGAAGCGATGTCTTTCAGCGATGTTCCAGCGTCTCCTATGTCAGCGCGAAACCGTTCTTTGGCGAAGATATTTATTGGAAGGATCAGGGCGAAAGCCACAATGGCAAACAGGGCGGCGGCGGTGAGCCAGCCAGCAGCCAGAATGATTGGCATGACAGCGACGCTGAGGGCTAGCATTGAGAATGCGGCCGCCATTCTGCCGATGCCTATGATCAGGGTGCGCTCTTTTATGTTTGTGGTCATAATTGTAGCAAGGGCGAAGATAGGGACATCACAGATAGTGTAGAGAGTGTCGTAAAGAAGGTAGGTTACGCAAGCGTAAGAAATCTGGGCCGCTCCGGTTAGCCCGTCGGGCATGGCGAAGACAGCTATGAGAGCCAGAGGAACCCCAATGGTTGAGATCCTGATCCATGGCTTGAACTTCCCGCTTTTCATGTTCGTCTTGTCTACAATCACGCCAAAGAGGGGATCGTTAACAGCGTCCCACACTCTGGCCAGAAGAAGAATGACGCCAACAGCGGCTGGTGTCATGAACTTGTAGTCGGTGTAATACATCATAAGGTATTGGGAAACCAAGACGTAAACAATGTTTTGACCGATAAAGTACAGGCCGTAGGAGCCCCGCTCCAGCAGCGAGGTGTGGTATGCCAGTTTTGAGTTTGCCTGGGTTTGCATGCCTTTCCTCCTGTTCTTGGGCATAGCCTTTACGGCCTGTCGGCAAAGCGGACGCTCCGCTTGGCGTCGGCCGATTCAAAGCACGCCATGATTACCCTTAGCGCCCTAAGCGCTTCTTCGTTTTTTACCATAAGCTCAGCTTTCCCGCTCATGGCTCTTAAATAGTTGCGGTAAAAGTCCAAATGGTCAGCTCTTGCCTCAGGAAGCGGTTCTTGGTAAAGGAGGCCTGGAGGCATCGGGCGAAAGCTCCTGGTTGGGCCAGCGGGGTTTGGCTCAATGCGAGGCGGAAGCTTTTCTACAAGCCCTGTTGTCCTATAGATAGAGCCAGATCCGTCAAACCCTTGAATGACGCAGGTGCCCTTTGAGCCGCAGAGCATCCAGCGGGGGTAGGGCTTTAAGACGTAAGTGCTTAGGTTCAAGCTGACAGTGTCGCCTTTTTCAAACTTCATGATAATTTTGTAGCAATCATCAACGTCTGTGTGAAAGACGCTCTTGAGATCGCAATAGACGCTATCCAGTTTTCCTGGAACCAGTTGCAGAGCCTGGTCGATGCAGTGAATGCCCCAGTCGTAGAGCATTCCGCCTCCGCAATTCTTGAACTGGTGCCAGTTGTGCATCCTGCCGTTGGGCATGTGAATGTTGCTTTCAATGTTGAAGATGTCGCCAATGAGCCCCTCGTCGTAAACTTTCTTGGCGATCTTGAAGTCCTTGTCAAGCCTTCTGTTTTGGTGAACCTCAAACAAGACATTGTTTGCGTTTGCGCAATCAACCATCTCCGCCAGATCTTCAGGAGAAAGGGCCGCCGGCTTTTCGCAGATCACGTTTTTGCCAGCCTTGGCGGCCATAAGCGCATATTTCTTGTGAAGGTGGTTCGGGACAGAGACAAGCACAGTGTTTATCTCAGGGTCTGAGAAGAAGCCCTCTTCATCTTTGCAGTAAGCCCTTAGGTTGAGAGAGCCCGCGTCTTCCAGCTGAGCTGGATCAATGTCTGACGCCGCGACAAAGCGAACCCCAGGCACTTTCACTGTATCCACATGGTAGTGGCCCATGCCGCCAAAGCCTATGACACCTATCCTCATTTCCGCCATGTCAACCTCCCGGCTAGCGGCCATGCTTCTCGAGCAGACTGAAAAGGGTTCTTGCTGGCACCTCGGAGGGAGCGTAGTTCATGAGCCAGCCTTCGTATTCGCCTACAACCGAGCCTTCGAAGCCATAGTCCTTAAGCATGCCCAAGAGCTCTTTATATGGCGTGTTAGGCTCTTCTCCGTTCTCGTTGAACATGTGAGCTTTGCCATGGCAATGGACGGTATACTTGAGCAATGGCTCAAAGGTTGAAAGCTCATTAGTCTGGATCTGCCCTGGAGCGTTTGGCCCTTGCCAACAGGAGAAGTCTGGCACCAGCCTGAACCAGGGAGAGTTGACCGCTTCAAGCGCTTTCAGATAGTATGCCGGCGGGTGAGGGGCATGGAGCTCAACTCCCCAGATGACTCCGTACTCTTCCAAAGTGGGGAGAACAGAGTTCACGTAGTCTATGAGAACCTCGACCGGATTTGCGTTGTATGCAGGGCGCATGATTTTTGCGCCTAGGATAGAGGCGACAGATATCATCTTTTTGGCGTTCTGAATCATCTCGGCCTCAGTCTGGGGGCGGTCGCTCCTGATGTTTTTGCCGAAGTAGCAGCTGAAGCAAAAGATCTCCATCCCTAAAGACGATACTGTCTCACGGATGCGCTTAAGCTCATCCAGGCTGGGGTTCGGCCAGCCGGGGATGTGCTGCTCCCCGATAATTTCCACTCCGTCGCAACCTATTTTTGCGCAGGTCTTGAGGGCGTCGTAGATGTCGATCTTTCCGGCGTGAAAATCGGCGCCGAAGGTGTAAAGGCTCATTCCAAGTTTCACAGTCTCGCCTCCAGTTCGCCAGACAGCCTGTAGGGCAGCGTATCGTTAGGGAATCCATAGCTGAACGCTGTGCGCATGTCGATGTCCACCTTGACCTCGTTCTTTGGAGCAAGGGCTTCAGACAGAGCGCTATCGGCCAAGAACAGCTCAGCCACCTCGCCCATGCCCCACCACAGCTCGTGGAGGTTTTTAGCGTAAGCGCTGGGGATTAGTTGGCCGCGAAGAGAGATATAGGTGTCTTTCTCGGCAATGCTGTGCCCGTTGATAGTGACGCGAATAAATGTTACCGTGGACAGGTATGTCCCTGTGTACCAAGGGTTGCGGACTAGAATCCGCCAGCCCCCTTCGGCCTTTTCAATCAGGCCGTTGGCAAAGAGATCCCGCTGCGCGACGCGGGAGAAGACGACGATCCCTTGCTTGCCCCGGTCTTCTTGGTTTTTGTTTACGCGCGGCGCTTCCTGTTGCATAGTTGCCCTCCTTTATACCAGCTGGCGGGGTGCAGTGGCGTCTGAGAAAAGAAACCGACCAGTCGGTTTGTTTCTGCTATTAACGTAACACAGCAGAATTCAGTTGTCAATAGGTTTGCAAGAAATAAATAAGGGATTATATGACATGTAAAACCTTGATGCAGGAATAGGGTTATGAAGTTTGAGCGCAAGGGGTTGATAAAGCTTGAGATTGCACGGACTGTTGATGTGAAAGCGAAGCGCGTTGGGATCTGGGATATGCGCTAGGAGCATATCCCAAAATTGATTTTATGCTGCGCCACTTTTGGAATTTTAGGATACGCACTAGGTATCGGAAACATATGTTATGCTGCTTGGAACGCTAAACGGTTTATTGAAAAGCGACATATTTAACTTATGCTGGCATATCAGATATAAACTATAATAAATCGCGAATGTTCAAGCACAAAAAGAAATGCATTACAATCATGAATTGGCCTTGAATTTTAGCGAAAAAATTAAATCGATATCGCAGATGTTTTTGACCGATACAGTTGCTCTTTTAAAGGCTACGCACAAGAGAAAACTTCTTTTCAAAAACACTTGCCAGCTATTGAACACTAATGTATCATGGGTTTTGAAACGAGATGTCGGAATATGAAGAAAATGCAGAAATAATGCAGAGATAATGCAGAAACAATGAAACGAATCGTTCTATGATTCGGGTTCAACTACCACCAATAAAAACTGGAATGTCCTTCTGGCATGGAATGCCGATAGCGTTTGGCGATTTGGAGCATATCCCAAGATTAGTTTTATTCTTGCGAAAGTCTCGCAAGTTTGCTCGCCCTTGCCCGAGACAAACACTGTTGAAGCCTCGCGACGCCACTTTAGAAAATTTGGGATATGCGCTTGGCAACGTCAAACTATTGATTTTTACTCACAAACGGCGTATAATACAGAAGAGGGGGTAGTGAGAAAGTCCATGCCAGAAGACAGTCAAATTAGTGCATATCCTAATTTTGCGCTTCTATGGTGCGTGGATGCTCGCTTTAACCTGTCAGGAGGCATAATTGCCATCGGTACACACCGATAAAGGACTTGAACCTAAAGCTGCGCTTTTCAATATCGATGGTTTTGCAGCGGATATCGATGACTATTACCATGTCATGCGAGACATACCAAAAGGCATGCTTTTTTCCAACCCGGATAGGTTGCTGCCGTTGCTCAAGCACATATTGATGGAAGAGCTACTTGAGCTGGATGCCATGGTTCATGAGCATACATTTTTGCTTTCAGGGTATGGGCACAAGGCTTCTGATAGCAAAAAAGACTTTATTGACAACTTGAAGGAAAACGTGATGAAGAAGACGCTTAGGTTTGACTTCATTGGCTTAGCAGTTAACCAGGATTGGAAGAATAAGAAACCAAGCATCTTTGACCTTGCTCAAAGAGAGTTGGATAAAGAAAAGGAGGCGCTTGAGAAAGGGGTAACTTATAAAAAAACAGACTACGACGCCTATTTGAAAGCCGTAATGTATGATTACATTGATATTGAATTTCAGAGAAAGTATTTGAGAGACTGGTATGGCCGGAGGGAACGGATTTTCGATCATTTGAACGCAATGGCTAAAGAGTTATACTTTTTAAATTACGATTACTTTGCACCCAAGCTCACGGTGCTGTTTATAAATTTTAGGAATGACAATGCCGTTGAGCTTGTTCAGACTATTTTTGACACACTCAGGTCTAGGGGTATTGAGCTTAATTTGGACTTGGTAGAGCAGTGGCAGGATTGCAAAGATCCAGTCATTAAAGTCTATATTTATTTTTTTGTATACGGCAATAAAGAAAAAACTTTTATGGGCCTTGTCAAGAAGAAAATCACTGATCCCGAAGCGCTGGAGGTCGCTGAAATGCTAAAGATGGCTATGCGGGAGCTGAAAGGCCACAGGGAGGTTCTTGACAAGATGATGGAGGAAGATCCTTCAACGGCAGCGTTTTTTCATGTCAGCGGGGAGGCAATGAAAGTGGAGAGCGTAAATTGGGCTGAGCTTGATGAAGTAGGAGTACAAGGCACCTTGGCAGTTGGAGAGATCCGTAATACGATAAAATTGTTGATGAAGAACAAGGGCGTGAAACTGAAAAAAGTTGCGTTGTTAGTCGAAGTGCCTCTTAGTTTAGCGCGTGAGATAACCAAGGAGAAGACAGTGGAGGCGGCCTTCGAACTCTGGAGAATGACGTACTTGAAGAAAGCTTTCAAGGCCCTCAAGAAAGGCGTAGACATAGATAAAGTGAAAGCGAAGACCAATCTATCCACGTCTGCGCTGGAATTTCTTAAAAGCGTGGATGAGATGCCTGAAAAGGGAAAGGAATTAAAATTGCTGAAGCGATTTGCATACATGGAAGACTACCTTGGAGAACTCAAAGATTATATTGTGCAGTGAGATTCGAAAATTAAGGCGGATGGAAAAGTCTCGCTGACTCTTCAATGTGGGCCGTGTGGCAGTTAAGCGCATATCCCCGAATTCTTCAAGTGGCACTGGATAGTGTTTGCTCAATGTTCAAAGGCAAATCGCAAAAAGCATGTAAATGCTTTGACGGCAGAATTTTCTCATCGTTAGCGAGAATACCGGGAATTCTTGCGGAAACGATGAGAAAATTCTTTTTTTGTGCCAATGATTTTTATTACATGAAAGCGCTTGAAACGTTAATCTACAGCTCGGCATGATTTGGCAAAGGTACAGACAGAGTTATCATTGCCTGAGCTGATTTTATAACAGCAAGAAAAATATCAAAAGAAGGAAAAGGTTTAGAATTGCTGAAGAAAGTACGCAAATTTTGTAAACCCTTCTGTTGCGGATAGAAGGACTGTTTATTTGGCACGCAAAGTAATTAGGCGAAGGACAGCTGTGGACACCTTCGAACTCTGGAGAATGACCTGCGCTTTTCGCTTGCATAAGTGGTTGCTCACTGACGAATGGCAAGCTTGAATTTAGCGGATGCTTTTGAAAAGAGTCTTGCATCTTCCAAAAGGAGGCAACGACATGGAAGAGCCAGTGGATAGCGTTAATTGGTCTAAGCTTAAAGAGACTGAACGGAAAGGCGCTAAAGTGGTTGGAGGGATCCGATTTTTGATAGAAATTCTCAGGAAGAATAAGGGCAAGAGACCGATGGATTTTAAAAATTTTGCCTCTGACATCGAAGTGCCCATTGGTTTAGCGCGTGAGATAGTCAAGCAAAAGACGG
>JAISWZ010000566.1 GCA_031270945.1 Clostridiales bacterium
AGGCCTCCAAGAGACGGGGGTGCCCTTATGATCCACAACCTGGCTGGAGCGTGGAAGCTGAAAAACCTCAGTACAAACGCGGAGCTAGACGGCCAGCTTCCTGGCTGCAACTACCTGGACTACCTTAACGCCAAGCTGATTCCGGATCCATTTGACGGGATACTGGACAAAAGCACAGAGCAATTGGCGGACAGCGACTTTCGGTATACAAGAGCGTTTGCCGTATCACAAGGCCAGCTCGACGAGAAATCGGCGGATTTCGTTTCAAGCGGACTGGATACCATAGCCAGCGTCTCTATCAACGGCAAAATTGTCCTAGAGGCGAACAACGCCTTCAGGACATGGCGAGCTCCTGCGAAGGAAGCGCTTAAGGTTGGGGATAACGAGATTTCTATCACTTTTAAATCCCCGACCAAGTACGCGCTGGAGAAAAACAGCATCAGGCCTTTTAGCGCAATGATGGTTCAGCCTGGGGTTCAGCATCTCAGAAAGCCCCCTTGCCATTTCGGATGGGACTGGGGCCCGGTTTTGCCTCCGTCAGGAATATTCGGGGATGTGGGCATAGATTTTTACTCTGTGCGGATAGATGAGGTAAAAATAGCCCAGATCCATGAAAGCGGAAAAGTTACGATCAGAGTCCAGGCGATTCTCTCAGGAGGGAGCGCCTCAGTCAGCTACATATTAAAGGATCCAGACGGCGCTGTCGTGGCAGAAAAAACTGTTGATTCAAGTTCTACTGATTCAGGTCCTGTTGATCTTGCCGTCAAGACCCCAAAGCTCTGGAACTGCAATGGCCTGGGCCCGCAGCCGCTATACGAGCTTGAAGCCAGCGCCCTGGATCAGTCAAAAGTCCTTGACACAGTGAAAAAGACCATAGGGCTTCGGACTATCGAGCTAAACACCAAGCCCGATGATCCCAATTCTGACCTGAAGCTCCCTCGCGGCAACAAGCCTGGCACCAACTTTCAGTTCGTTGTTAACGGGGTTCCCATATTCGCCAAAGGCGCGGACTGGATCCCAAGCGACAGCTTTGTCACAAGAACAACTCCCGAACAGCTTGAGCTTCTTATCAAGAGCGCCGCAGAGGCCAACATGAACATGCTTCGGGTCTGGGGCGGCGGGCATTACGAGTCCGACCTCTTTTATGACCTTTGCGACAAGTATGGTATACTGGTCTGGCAAGACTGCGCTTTCGCCTGCATCCCCTACCCTCTGGACGAGGAAGAGTATGTGGCAAACGTCATGGAAGAGATCGCGGACAACGTCAAGCGCCTAAGGCATCGAGCCAGCCTTGCTCTCTGGTGCGGAAACAACGAGATCCAGATCCTGCTTGCGTTCTCAAACAAGAAGAAGCCTCATGTAAAGGCAACCATTGACTTCTTCTACAACAGGCTGAAAGCGAAAGTAAAAGAATACGACCAGATAACGCCGTACTGGGCTGGATCTCCTGATTCAGGAAGCCCCAGCGTCAACCCCAATAGCCCGAACCATGGCGACACCCATCTGTGGCAGGTCTGGCATGGCATGAGGCCAGTGGAGTTCTTTTCAACCTGCCTGACCAGGTTTTGCTCCGAGTTTGGGATGGAGTCATTCCCTGCCATGGAAACAATAAAGAAGTACGCGCATGATCCTGACCTGAACCCCTTGCACCCAGTAATCCAGTCCCATCAGAAGTCCGTTGGCGGAAACGAGAAGATCATCTACTACATCCTGACCAAGTACCATATGCCGGAAAAGTTTGAGGACTTCGTGTACCTCTCCCAAATCATACAGTCAGAGACTGTCAAAGCCGCGACCGAGAGCTGGCGGATCAACAAGGGCCGCTGCAACGGCGCAATCTTCTGGCAGTACAATGACTGCTGGCCTGTGGCTTCCTGGTCTGCCATAGACTACTTTGGCAAGCCCAAAGCTGTTCTCCGCAAGTCCAAGACCTTTAACGCCATGCTAAACGCTTCCGTCGCCAGAGACGGCCTATATTTCAAGCTCTACGTCTTGAATGACTACGGCACAAGCCAGTCTGGCTCGCTCAAGTGGCAGGTCAAAAAGTTTAGCGGAGAAGTTGTCTCAAGCGGCAACAAGCCCTTTGCCCTCTCTCCAGCAAGCTCCGCCCTTACAGCCGAGTTTTCGGCCAAGAAGGAGGACGCTCTGACGTCTTTCCTTGAGCTCCAGATTACCCAAGGGGCAAGGACAGTCTTCGAAACGACAGAGCTCTTGACTGCGGAAAAGAACATCCAGTTCCCGAAGCCTGACATATCCGCTTCCATAACGTCAACCGATACCGGCGTCAGCGTCACCCTAACCTCAAAAGCCTTCGCCAGGCATGTAACCGCAACCCTCCCAGATCTTGAAGCCAGCGACAGCTTCTTTGACCTGGTTCCAGGCAAGCCCAAGACCGTGACATTTGCAGGCGCTGATCCAAAATCCGCCGAAAAAGAGTTGCAAATAAAGTCTTTCGCTGACCTCTCCCGCAAAGGCACCAACTTCTCGGACTGGCTCACGCGGACAAAGATGCTTTTGATCCCCAGGAACTTCTTTTCGTTTATCATTTTCAAGCTGCTTATGGGATGATGGATGATTGAAACCCAGGAACGCGAGAGTTAAAAAAGCAAGCAATAACGCGGTTCTTCTGCCTTTATTTCTTAAAGTCCTAACACCAGAGCCAGCAGGTTCCGTCTGCTGGCTCTTTGAAAAGCTTTGCCAGGGCACATGCAGGCTACGCCTGCATGTGCCCTGGCAAAGCAAAAACCCCGGGGCGCCTAGGCGCCCCGGATCGGAGGAATTTATCCATGAGCTTCAAGGATCTAAAAGACGAGTTTGAAGCCGCACTCCCCTCTTTAGGCCTGGAGCGCCACATCCTTACATTTCACGGCGCTGAGGGCCTTTCTGTTTACAACTGCTCAATCCCCTTTGAGCTGGATGGCAAAACCTATATCTTTGGCCGCATTGAACGGGCCAATGAATGGGCGAATTCATGGGTCAGGCTTTTCGAAAGGATTGGCGAAGACGAGTATACAGTTTCATGGAAGCACATGGTCTACCCGCTGGAAGATCCCTTTATTGCCTATGTCCAAGGAGAGCTTGTCCTTGGCGGCACCCATGTCAGGAAGAAGAAATCTCAGATCGAAAACCTTTACTGCTACTTCTACCGAGGCAAGTCCCTTGATGATCTCACATATTTCACGACCGGCCCGGATCTCATGAAGGATGTCAGGCTGATCGACTTGCAAAACGGCAAGATAGGCGTATTCTCAAGGCCAAGAAGCCTGGAGGTGCGAAACAAGTACGGGAGCGATGCCTTGATCGGCTTCACTACCATTAACAGCCTGGATGAGCTGGACGCCGAGGCGATATCAAGCGCCACTCCGATAGACGGCTTATTTGCCGTCGGCGAATGGGGCGGGTGCAACCAGGCCTATCTTTTGGAAAACGGCAACATCGGCATCATAGGCCATCACGGGTACAGGATAGACGCAGATGACGGAACGCTTCTCAAGGCAGTCTACTCCAACACTGCGTTTGAGCTTAACCCGGAAACAAGGGAAGTCCCGTTTTACAAGATCATAGGCACCAGATCCTGCTTCCCGCCTGCGCCCCCGAAGTTCCCGATGCTCTCGGATTGCACCTTCACCTCAGGCATTGTCCTTAGAGAAGACGGAAAGGCTGATCTCTACGCGGGGATAGGAGATACGCAGGAAGGGCGGCTTGTTATTGAGTATCCGTTTAGCTCGCCCGTAAGGCCGGCGGCAGGGATAGCTTAGTTTGGGCGGTCTGGGTAGTCTGCCCTAATTAAATCAAGCCAAAACAAGGCAAAGAGCGTGAGCTCTTTGCCTTGTTGTTTTGCCTTTTTTTGTTTTTTTAAAACTTAGCTGGCCAGTCCTGGCGCGAGCCCGACTACTTCCTCTTCAGGTAGATCCCGCTGTTGGTGGTGTGAGCAATCTCGCAATAGGAGCTGTAAGCCTTCACGGTTAAGCCTTGGGTCATTGTTCCCAAAACCGTGCCCTTGACGTAAAATGCCGCCACCTTGTTGTAAATGGCCTCGTCAAAGACAAAGCGATATGTGACGTTTGTGCTGACTCCGCTCAAGCTCAAGTTGATCGCGGGAAACATGTATCCAGTCGCGGTCGCATTGTTGCCTGACATGTTCGGGCGGGTGATTTTGCCGCTTTCGACATATGCGCCAGCAACTTTGTATGTGGCTGTGCACTCGTACCAATGCCCGTCTCCGTACTCAGTCCTTGCGATTTCATTCTTGACTTCGAAGATGGAGTTGAAGGCTTTGGGATCGTAGCCGTTCGCGATCTCCCAGCCGTCGCTGGCGTCATCTTCGTCAAAGTCCCTGTTGAGCGGATCAAGCTCGTAAACCTCGAGCTCATCACTGTCAGAGAGCCCGTCGCCATCAGTATCCTCTTTTGTGGGATCAGTTTCGTAGATGTTGATCTCATCGATATCCGAGTATCCATCTCCGTCTGTGTCAGCCTTGGTCGGATCAGTGCCGTAGACATTGACTTCATCGTAATCAGAGATTCCATCGCCATCAGTGTCAGGGTTCAAGGGGCTAGTGTTGTGCGTGTAGACTTCTTCGCCATCAAGCAATCCGTCATCATCCGTGTCAGAATCATGGGGATCTGTATGGTTATAAACTTCTCCAAAGTCTGAAAGCCCGTCTTCATCAGTATCAGCTTTGAATGGATCTGTTCCGTAAGTGAGCGATTCCTGGATGTTTCTGAGCCCGTCTTCATCCGGGTCATCATTGGCGTCGTCCGCGAGGGGATCAAGGCCGAATTCGATCTCGATTCCATCAGGAATTCTGTCGCCATCAGTGTCAGCCTTCAACGGATCGGTTTTGAAAAGCCTGATCTCGTCGTAATCAGACAGGGTATCTTCGTCAGTATCGGATTTAAGGGGATCTGTCTCATAAGTGTTAATCTCATCGCCATCTAGGAGTCCATCATCGTCAGAATCCCGCTTTACTGGATCTGTGCCGTATGCGATCTCCTCGCCGTCAGTGAGGCCGTCTCCGTCTGTATCTTTCTTTAATGGATCTGTGCCGTATTTGACTTCATCGCTGTCAGACAGGCCATCTTCGTCTGTATCTGACTTCAATGGATCTGTGCCATAAGAGATCTCTTCGCCATCGTTCAGGCCGTCATTATCCGTGTCAGCCTTAAATGGATCCGTTCCGTAAGTGACTGCTTCATCATAGTTTGAAAGGCCGTCTTCATCCGGATCATCATTGGCATCATCCACAAGTGGATCAAGGCCAAGCTCAACCTCGGCGCCATCAGGGATCAGGTCGCCATCCGTGTCAGAATTCTTTGGATCCGTTCCAAGCTCTTGCTCTAAATAGTCAGGCAAGCCGTCTTCGTCAGAATCCCTGGATGGATCAATGGTAGGCGTAGGCGTGGGAGTCGACGTAGGCGTGGATGTAGGAGTCGACGTAGGAGTAGACGTTGGGGCTGTTGTAGGCGTCGATGTAGGAGTGGCTGTAGGAGAAGACGTAGGGGCTGTTGTAGGCGACGATGTAGGAGCGGACGTTGGGGATGATTTTGGAGTGGCTGTTGACGCTGGATACGTGACCAAAGGGCTGGGCCCCAAAGTTACTATCGCCAGCTTTTTAGGCGTAGGCGAAGGCGTTGGAGAGGACGTCGGAGAGGGCGTTGGAGAGGACGTTGACGCTGGTTGCGTGACCAAGGGGCTGGGCCCCAAAGTTACTATCGCCAGCTTTCTAGGCGTAGGCGTAGCTGTAGCTGCGCTTGTCACGCCTGGCTTGGGGGCAGCTGTCAACCCAACAATTTTCCTAGGTGTTGGGGTAGGAGTCGTTGTTCCAAGCGCTGGAGCTGTCGTTGGCCTTGGCGTCACTGATACAGTGATAATATTCAAAGCAACGGGCGTGGCCGTCGGGACTGATGGTACTTGCGCCCCTGCCTCTTCAGTCTCTTCGGGCACTAAGTCCTCAGCTTCTTCAACAGCAGGCTCTTCTTCTTCAACAGGGGGCTCTTCTTTTGTTTCTTCTTCTTCTTCTTCTTCAGCTGCTTCTTCTTCAGCAACTTCTTCGACAGGCTCTACATAGTCTGGAGCTGATTCATTGATCCTTAATGTGGGATAGCCTGATCCTTCGGCTATTGTCCAGACCTCGTCGAAATCCCATCCTACGAAAGTCGACTGGCTCTTCATCTGCTCTGTCGAGATGCCTTTGGGGAACGATGCAGAATCGCCTTTGGGGCTTCCGGCTGTGCCATAAGCTCTAGGGGCATTTGCCGCGCTTGCGTCATAAAAGTTTGTTCCAAGATACTTGACTCCAGAGCGCCCATTGAACGCTCCGTACTCAGTGGTTCCTGTGCCTGTGACAGTTCCTGACGAGTATCCGTTCTCGACAGACTTGCCTGTCGTTGATCCTGTTCCGGAGAAGTATCCAACCAAGCCGCCGACACCTGTTGTGCCTGTGACGTCTCCTGTGGCATAGACGTTTTTGATGGTTGCGTCAACAACCTCGCCAACGAGGCCTCCGGCGATGTAGCTCTTTGTGGTTGCGTTTCCGCTGGCGCCAACCTTTTCAAGTTTGGAATCGCCATAGATCTTTCCAACAAGCCCTCCGGCATGCGTATTGGCGCTAACGTTTCCAGAAGCGGCGCTTTCAGTGATTGATGCTTTGCTATACACAGCTCCGGCCAATCCGCCAGCATAGGCGCCGGTAGCCTTGGCTTCTCCGTTTGATGACGATCCAGTGACACTGGCGCCGGATTTGACAACTCCGACCAGGCCGCCGACATAAGCCGCGCCTTCGGAAAGAGTGCCTTCAGCTCTGCTGCCTTCGATAATCGCATTGTCGTCAAGAACTCCAACCAGGCCGCCTGAATAGTTGCCGCTGGTCTTTGTGGATGTTCCCTGGACTGTGCTGTTTCTGATAACAACTGCCGGGGTTCCGTATACGAAGCCGACCAAGCCGCCTGCGTACCCTCCGCCTGTCGCTGTTACCTTTCCTCCAGAGACCGTTACGTTCTCGATCACGGTTCCATTCCTGGCGTCGCCAGCCACGCCGCCGACTTCATATGAGCCAGTCAAGCCCGCGTCAGCAATTTCAATGTTCAAGTTGCGGATTGTCGCGCCTTTCGCGCAAGAGAACAGCCCTACGTACGCGCTGCCCCATTTGCTCCAAAGCCCGCTTATTATATGTCCATTGCCGTCCAGCTCGCCTGTGAAGAGCGAACCGGTTCCTATAGGTTTCCAGCCCTTTGCTGCTGTGCTGGTCGCTGATGTATACCCCGAGAGGTCGATGTCGCTGTAGAGCCTGTACTTGCCTGACAGGCCGTTGCGAATGGCGTCAAGCTCAGCCGCAGTTTTGACTATTGTGTAGCCGTCTCCGTCTGTCTGCGCCGCTGACGCGAGTGTCGGGAGCGAGGCAAGCAAAAGTGCTGCCGCCAAGAGCGCCACCGCCAAAATCGTTGCGCCAAAGCGCTTGAAGCTGATACTTTGCCTTGATTTCATCATGTGCATCTCCTTTATATTTGTATTTCTACT